>DFIB01000211.1 GCA_002371375.1 Mageeibacillus sp. UBA3708
GCTCTACCGACTGAGCTAGTGAACCGTAATGGCTGGGGTGGCAGGATTTGAACCTACGAGTGCGGGAGTCAAAGACCCGTGCCTTACCGCTTGGCTACACCCCAGTGACTTGAAGTCGTTAGGCTGTTATTTTAAAAAAATGGGGTGGGATCTGGGATTCGAACCCAGGATATCTGGTGCCACAAACCAGCGCTCTAGACCAACTGAACTAATCCCACCATATTGGATAAAGCACATGCCAACCCTTGGTTGCCAAAGTATTTTATCTTTTAGTGAGTAATAAGTCAATAATCAACTTTAATTTGGCGGGATGTAGGAATATAATAATTAACTGACTATGCATTTATGAGGTGAATTATGGATAAAGCATATATAACGTTGCCTAAGGGCTTCAGAGCTAACGGAGTATCTGCAGGAATGAAGTGCAGTGATCCTGCCAACATCAATGAAGATGATCCCAGATCTTCTTATCTCGACGTGAATCTTATCGTCTCAGACTTCCCTTCTGATGTTGCAGGAGTATATACATCGAATCTTGTCAAAGGTCATTCTCTTACAAGGTCGATAGACATTATCAGAAGCGGCAGACAGGTACGCGGTATCACCGTAAACAGCAAAGTAGCCAATGCATGCGTCGGCAAGATCGGAGTATCAGATGCCGATACGATCGCTTCAGCCATATCAGAACGTCTGGGCTGTGACAAGGACGATGTGCTTACGGCATCAACAGGAGTTATCGGAACGAGGCTCCCTCTTGATAAGATTCTTCCCGTCATCCCCGGACTTGTTGACGGTCTCGACAGCAGCGAGGAAGCTGCTCACAATGCAGAATATGCCATGATGACTACTGATACAGTCCCCAAGGAGGTTGCTGCAACGATCACTCTTAAAGACGGCAAAGAGATAACAATAGCAGGAATCGCCAAGGGATCAGGAATGATCCACCCTAACCTTGCGACGATGATCTCCATCTTCACCACAGACGCCAAAGCCGGCAGAGATGTCCTTGACAAGGCTCTGCATAGCGCCGTTGCCCACACCTTCAACCGCGTCAGCGTTGACGGCGATACTTCAGTATGCGATTCTGTCATCATATTGGCCAACGGGGCATCCGGATGCGGCGAGATTACATTGGATTCAGATGATTATGAGATATTTGAGGATGCCCTAACAGGTCTTTCCGAGGATCTGGCGAGAATGATCGCGTCAGACGGAGAAGGTGCTACCAAATTCGTTGAGATCACGGTGGAGGGAGCTGCAAGCGCTGAAGATGCCAAGCTCGTTGTTACTTCGGTCGCGAGATCACCTCTTGTCAAGACAATGATCTTCGGAGAAGACGCAAATTTCGGGAGGATCATTACGGCTGCCGGCTACAGCGGAGCGAAGTTTGACCCCGATAAGATCGATATCAGGCTCTGCGGACTTCTTACATGCGCGAACGGAGCATCTCTTGATTTCGATGAGGAGCTGGCAAAGGATCTCCTGGCAGAACACGACCTTAAGATAGACATAATCCTGCACGAGGGAAGCTTCTCCGACAGGATGTACACGTGTGATTTCTCTTATGATTATGTAAAGATCAACGGAAGCTACAGATCTTAGATCTTGAGATCAGCCGAATCAAGGATAATCGTAAAAGGGCCGTTATTTACAAGGCTCACGATCATATGCGCACCGAATTCACCGGTCTCCACCACCTCAATCTCTTCTCTGAGTCTTCCGACGATATAATCAAAAAGGCCTGACGCCTCATCCGGAGGAGCGGCATTTATGAAGTTCGGCCTGTTGCCCTTGCGACAGTCCGCATATAAAGTAAACTGTGATATCATGAGGATCTGACCGCCCACATCCTTGACTGACAGATTGATCTTGCCGTTCTCATCCTTGAAGATACGGAGCTGAGAGAGCTTGCTGATCATCTTGTCTGCAACAGCTTTGTTGTCGCCTGTTCCTATTCCCGCAAACACCAGAAAGCCCTTGTCTATCCTGCCGATGGTCTTGCCTTCAACATCAACAGACGCATTATCAACAACCTGTATTACGAATCTCATTTGGCGTTGAACCCCTTCTCATTATCCTTGAGTTCATATACATACCACGAGCCGTTACTCTCATATGCGAGCGCATATATCTCCGTGTACCTGTTGGTTCCGTTCACATCGAAATACACCTTGATGTGTTCAATATGCATAGTTGTTATCTGATCTTCAGGTATACCTGTTAATATCGAGATGCTTGCTCTGTAGTTATCGGCATCATTGTATCCGCCCTCTTCACTGAGTTCATTATAATTCATATACTGCGTTCCGAGGAATTTACCTTCACTTCCGACAGACTTGCGATATTCTTCAAAAAGATCGATATCAAGCTCGTTCGAGTTCGCGATAACGCTCTCAGGGAAACATCTCTCGAACAGATCGCGGTCATTATTAAAGATAGACTCAATAAATCCTCTGACCACAAAATCAGAAGCTGTATTAAGTATCTCACCGGTTACAGGGGCATCAATATCTCCCCCGCTGACCTTATTCACATTACATCCGGTCATCATTACGGCCATAACTCCGGCCACAATAAGCGCAACTATCCTTCTGAACATTACAATTATCCTCCTATCCGTTGAGTATCTTATCGACCTTATCAAGGTATTCCTTGATCTTACCTTCATATCCTATCACAGTCGGCACATAATACTTGCGTCCGACAGTCTTGTCCGTCATATACTGCTGCTTGACTACATGACCCGGAAAGTCATGTGCATATTTATAATCCACTCCGTATCCGAGGTCCTTCATACCGCTTACTGGCGCATTGCGAAGATGCATCGGAACAACACCCGTATCGGTATTCTCAACATCGGAAAGAGCTTTGTCTATAGCCAGATATGCAGCATTTGATTTGGGCGAAGACGCAACTGTAATACAAGCCTCTGCCAGCGGGATCCTTGCTTCCGGCATACCGACGGCGACTGCAGTCTGGAATGCGGCAACAGCAATCAGAAGGGCGTTCGGATTTGCAAGTCCCACATCCTCTGCCGCACATATCATGATCCTTCTTGCCAGGAACTCAATGGGTTCTCCCGCCTTGAGCGCCCTCGCAAGATATAATATGGCCGCATCGGGATCTGAGCCCCTCATCGACTTGATCATGGCGCTTATATTATCGTAGTGGTTCTCCCCGTCCTTATCGAAAGCGACGAGCCTGTTCTGCATGCAGTCAGAGATAACCTCATCAGTGATCCTTACCACACCTTTGCTGTCCGGAGCAGTCGTTATTACGGCCAGTTCCAGTGCTTTAAGGGCATTGCGCGCATCACCGTTACTGTTATAAGCGATCTTCGAGACAGTCTCACCGGATATATCCACTTCCGTATCACCGTACCCTCGTTCTCTGTCACTTAGAGCCATCTTAATGATCGTCTCAATGTTCTCCTGTGTCAGAGGCTTGAGCTGAAGAACTGTAGACCTCGATATCAGCGCTTTGTTAACCTCGAAGAAAGGATTCTCCGTAGTGGCACCTATCAGAATTATAGTACCATTCTCTACATACGGAAGGAGACTGTCCTGCTGAAGCTTATTGAACCTGTGGATCTCGTCGATGAACAGAACGGTTCTCTTACCTTCGCTCAGTATCGGATTCTCCGCATCGGAAATAACCCTCTTGATATCAGTTACGCCGGCCGTAACAGCATTGATCTGTTCAAATCTTGAACTTGATGTAAGCGCGATAACCTTGGCAAGTGCAGTCTTACCGACGCCCGGCGGCCCAAAAAGAATAATTGAGGACAGACGGTCTGCCTCAATCATTCTTCTTAACATCTTACCTTTGCCTATTATATGTTCCTGACCTATGTATTCATCGAGATTCCTCGGACTCATCCTGTAGGCCAGCGGCTTGCTGTTATCGATAAAATCTGTCATTACTTAAGATCAGGATAGATCGGATACTTTGCAGTAAGTCCGGCAACCTTTGCCAATACCTTTTCCTTCTTGTTCTCATAATCGAAGATACATGCGGCAATCGCATCGGCGATCACTACCATATCCTCTTCATTCATTCCTCTTGAAGTAACAGCTGCAGTACCGATCCTTACGCCCGATGTAATGAAAGGCTTCTCGGGATCGAACGGAATAGTATTCTTATTTGCTGTGATATTGCAGTCATCAAGCCTTAACTGGAGCTCCTTACCTGTTATACCTGTTCCTCTGAGGTCGATGAGCATAAGGTGGTTATCCGTACCGCCTGACACGAGATTGATCCCTCTTGCCAGAAGTGCTTCGGACAGAGCCTTTGCATTCTTAACGATGCCGTTGGCATACTCCCTGAACTCCGGAGACAGTGCTTCCTTGAATGCAACAGCCTTTGCTGCAATGATATGCATGAGAGGGCCGCCCTGCTGTCCCGGGAATACGGCTGAATTGATCTTCTTGGCCAGTTCCTCATCATTGCACATTATGACGCCGCCGCGGGGACCTCTTAATGTCTTGTGAGTTGTAGTTGTTGTGATATCGGCAATCGGAACAGGATTGGGATGGAGACCTGCTGCAACCAGACCTGCAATATGAGCCATATCTACGAACAGATAAGCCCCAACCTCATCTGCGATCTCACGGAACTTCTTGAAATCAATGATCCTGGGATATGCTGATGCACCTGCAACGATGACCTTAGGCTTGCACTCGAGAGCCTTTGCTCTGACAGCCTCATAGTCGATCATCTGTGTCTCGGGATCAACCTGATAGAACTCTGACTTATATGTTCTTCCGGATACATTAAGCTTCATACCATGTGTAAGATGACCGCCATGTGACAGATCCATGCCGAGGATCGTATCACCTGGCTCGAGGATAGCAAAATAAACAGCAGTATTGGCCTGTGCGCCTGAGTGAGGCTGAACATTAGCAAACTTCGCACCAAAAAGCAGCTTGAGCCTGTCGATTGCCAGCTGCTCTACTATATCAACATATTCACATCCGCCGTAGTATCTCTTACCCGGATATCCTTCAGCATATTTATTCGTGAGAACCGAACCTGCTGCCTCGAGAACTGCTTCTGATACAATATTCTCAGATGCAATGAGCTCGATCTTGTCACGCTGCCTTCCTAACTCCTGTGATATCGCAGAAAACACTTCAGGATCTTCTGCTCTGATATGATCATACATAAAATACGCCTCCAATAAAAAATCACTGAATAAGTTTACTTTATTTATATTTATTAGTAAAGCGCAAAATGTTAATATTTATTAACGGACTCAGTTATCAGGATCACTGACGGAAACGCCCTGCATCTCGCCTTTGGAGCCGAGCTTCCTCGGGATTATGATATGTCCCGTTACTTCACCGAAAACATCAATGATATCCTGCTCATTGATCTGAAATGAGAAATTAACCGTGTTGTCATTGGATGCAAAGATCTGATTCACATAGTGGCGTTCGGCATTCACGACCGGTTCGGAGACAGGTGTAAGGAAATACTTCTTCCACGTAAGATAATCAAAATTATCAATGGGTCCCTTCAACTGAAGAAGCCTTCTCATAGTTCCGTTGATCATCTTCGTACGCCAGTTGCTGTCAACAACAATGACAGGGAAAGGAACACTCTCCACAAGCAGATCTTTCTCATGCTGCGCATTGGCAAGAGATGTAATATCATGAGCAAAACCTACAGTACCGACAACATCTCCGAACTCGTTCAAAACGGGTGATTTATATGTAGCTAACTTCATCATTCCGTCAGGCGCGGCTATAGTCTCGTCAAACTTCAGTGTTCGCTGCTCCTTGAGGACAAGCTCCTCGGTATCTTTGTTGATCAGGCTGTCATTAATATGCACATCCCTGTCCATATTCCAGATATCAAAGAAATCCTTGCCTTCACAATCATCCTTGCTCTTACGCACCAGATCAGAGAATGAGCTGTTGACATTGTAATATCTCCCGCTTGTATCCTTACACCAGGACAGATCAGGGATAGAATCGATCATCGTGCCGTAAAGATTCTTATAGAACCACGCATTATGCGCATCCCTGATGCTGTAAACGAGCTTCCTGAATCTTGATTTGATGATTATGGCATTCTCTCCGGCAGGCCAGATATCATCGAGATAATCACATCTGTTCTCCGCCTGTCTGGAATCGCCAACGAATACGGAATAGAGTCTGGCATCTTTACCGGAAGCGCCCTTGAAAGCAAGAGCCTCATCAACACTCTCGGAAAGCAGGATACAATATCCCACCGCATCATCGAACATGCCGCAGAAACGTATACTTATATCACCGCCGAATGTTACCGTCTTAAGAACATCTTCAATACCAGTTCCTGCGAGATTACAAAAAACATTGATATTCAGCTTGTTCATTCTCACACCGCCATCACACAAATCTCGTATAAGTATATCACAGATCAGATCGTAATTGTCTCAACATCTTTGAGGCCGTCTTCGACCATTTGTGCAATATCGAGATTCTTCTCGGCTTCCTCCACATCCTTTGCGGAAGGATGCGTCTTAGGATGCTTGGCAACAAAGATAGTACAGCAGTCCTCGTACGGAAGGATCGACGTCTCGAAGGCGCCTATCCTGCGCGAGATATCACAGGTATCCTGCTTATCCATACCGATAAGAGGTCTTAATATCGGCATCTTTACCACTTCATTTGTAACATTGATCGCCTCGAGTGTCTGGCTGGCCACCTGTCCGAGGCTCTCACCGGTGATCAGACACTTGCAATTATTCTGCTTAGCCAGCCTTTCGGCTATCTGGAGCATTACACGCCTCATCGTTATCGTGATCATATCCTGAGGGCTGTTCTTGAGCATATCCAGCTGTATTTGCGTGAAGTTAACGACATGGAGCTTAAGCGTTCCAGAGAAACGCGATACTATACGGGCAAGCTCCACAACTTTGTCCTTTGCCTGCTCGCTCGTGTATGGATGCGAATGGAAATACACGCATTCCAGAGGCATACCTCGGCTTGCCATCATATATCCTGCCACAGGGCTGTCGATACCGCCGGACAGGAGAAGCATACCCTTGCCCGCAGTACCTACCGGAAGACCTCTGTGCGCCATGATCTTACCGGAATAGACATAATTATAATCCCTCACCTCCACATTGAATATGAAGTCAGGATCCTTCATCTTTACACACAGATCAGGGAATGCCTCCAGGATATCACCGCCGATCTCTGCCGAGATCTCCTGCGAGTCCATAGGATAATTCTTATTGCCTCTCCTTGTCTCAACCTTGAACGACTTATACTCAGGATGTTCGCCGAGGAGTTCTCTGACATATTTGACGGATTCTTCCCTGATCGAATCAAAGTCTCCTTCGAACTTGACCGCAAAACTGACCGACACGATCCCAAACACTTGTGTCACGGCATTCATGATATCGTATGCTGCCTTGCTGTCCGCAAAGTTCGGGTTGCCGGGATCTTTGGCCTCGATCCAGATCCTGCTCTGGCTCTGATATATATCGAGCTTGCCGAACCCTCTCAGACGCCACTTGAGATTATGCTTCAGCTGTGTCTCAAAATTACCCCTGTTAAGTCCCTTAAGCGTTACTTCGCCCATCCTTGCAAGAATTACGTTACTCATAATAAAACTCCGGTTATCGTTTATTGAACAAGAAAACGGTCGTAAATGTCATCAACTGTTCTGATGAACTCTTCTGCCTCTTCCATTGTATTGAATCTGGAGAAAGACAATCTTACCGCATTTGCCGCCAGTTTACGGTCTATCCCGCACTCAAGGAGAACATAGCTTACCCTCTTAGCCTTGGAAGAGCAGGCTGATACCGTGGATACAAATATATCATAAATCTCGAGACAGTGTAACATTGTCTCTGATTCGAACCTGTCGAAAGAGCAGTTCAGCACAAAAGGCAGTCCGTCTTCAGGAGACAAAACAGTGTTGCCGCGCTTTGTAAGTTCTTCCCTGAGATATGAATTGATCCCGCTCACTTTTGCATATGCATTCTCTCTGTTGCGGACTGCTTCTGCAAGCGCAGCCTCAAAACTCGATGCCAAAAGGAGACTCTCGGTACCGGAACGCATTCCTTTCTGCTGCCCTCCGCCTAATATCAGCGGATCGATCCTGACACCGTTCCTGACATATAACACGCCTACTCCCTTGACACCGTGAATCTTGTGGCCGGAGAAGGATGCCATATCCACACCCATCCTTGACAGGTTGATATCAAGCTTACCGAGGGACTGGACACAGTCAAGATATATGGCACAGTTCCTGTTCACGGAATTACGGATATCAACGATATCATTAAGCGGAAGGACCGCCCCTGTCTCGTTGTTGACATGCGTAAAGCACATAAGTGCACAATCCGCGGCGTTATTCCTGATCTCATCAAGATCAGGCCTGCCGTCCTTACCGCACCTGACGCGGATGACTTCATATCCCGAATCCTCCAGGAGCTTAAGCACTTCGAGAGTCGCCTTGTGCTCCGTGCCTGTCGATATGATCTTATTGCCCCGTCGCTTATTGCGTGACATATAACCGCGTATTGCCGTATTGGCACTCTCGGAACCGCATGAGGTAAAGAATATCTCCTCAGGTTTGGCACCGAGCATAGATGCAACTGAAGCTGTAACTCTCTTGAACTCACGGTCAGCTGACAGGCCGAGTTTATGAAGCGACCCCGGATTGCCGAAGAGGTCGCCTGTAAGATTACTGTTAATCCTGTCAATTACTTCCTGACAGGGCTTGGTAGTAGCACTATTATCGTAATAGATCATACATTGAGTTCAACTGCGCTAACTTTGAGATCATCCTTATACTTATCGAGCAAAGGCTTCACGCACTCGTCGAGGAATGCCGTAACCTGCTCGGGACATCTGCCGATGTAGAGCTTCGGATCCATGAACTTCGATGTATCCTCAAGCTTAATGCCGAATACCGGATCCTTTGCTATTCTCTCGAGAAGGTCATTGGGCTTGCCCTCCACCTTAACAACAGCACCGGCTTCCATCGAATAGACACGGATCTTCTCGTGAAGTTCCTGTCTGTCACCGCCCCGGTTCTCTACAGTATCCATAATGATATTCTCCGTAGCCATAAAAGGGAGCTCATCCATCATGTGCTTGTTGATGACTTTCTCATAAACAACGAGTCCGTCTGCAATATTAGCGTATATACCGAGGATCGCATCGATCGCGAGGAATGCCTCCGGCACTGACAGTCTCTTGTTGGCAGAATCGTCCAGCGTTCTCTCGAACCACTGTTCGGAAGCAGTCATCATTGGGCTCGTTGAAGCCGAGATAACATATCTGGCCAATGAAGCGATCCTCTCGGATCTCATAGGATTGCGCTTGTAGGCCATTGCCGATGAACCGATCTGACCCTTCTCAAAAGGTTCCTCCATCTCCTTGAGATGCTGCAGAAGCCTGATGTCGTTTGAGAACTTGTGAGCGCTCTGAGCGATGCCGCAAAGCGCATTGAGGACCATCGAATCCACCTTGCGCGAATAAGTCTGTCCCGATACATAGTAGGAATCCTTGAATCCCATCTTGGAACAGATCTTCTTATCGAGCTCAATACATTTGGAGTGGTCACCATCGAACAGCTTAAGGAAACTGGCCTGAGTTCCTGTAGTGCCCTTGCATCCGAGGAGCTTCAATCCCTCCGATACGTGAACAACCTCTTCAAGATCAAATGTCAGATCCTGAAGCCACAGAGATGCCCTCTTACCGACAGTAACGAGCTGGGCAGGCTGGAAATGCGTAAATCCCAGTGTGGGAACAGACTTATATTTGTCAGCAAAATCAGCGAGTTCCTTAATAACCACAACAAGTCTCTTGCGGATAAGCTCGAGACCCTCGCGCATGATGATGATATCCGTATTATCACCGACATAGCAGGAAGTTGCTCCAAGGTGAATGATACCCTTGGCATTAGGACACTGAACACCATATGCGTAAACATGGCTCATTACGTCATGTCTTCTCTTCTTCTCTTCTTCGGCAGCAACGTCATAATTAATATCGTCGGCATGTGCCTTAAGCTCGTCTATCTGAGCCTGTGTGATATTAAGACCAAGTTCCATCTCGGATTCTGCCAGAGCTATCCACAGCTTCCTCCACGTCCTGAACTTCTTGTCAGGTGAGAAGATATACTGCATCTCCTTACTGGCATATCTGGAATTCAAAGGGCTCTCATATGTATCTTTCATCACTGCTCCTCCAAAAGTTTGTCGATAGCAGTTATTTTAGCACAAACAGCCAGAACATTCACCGCAGTCTCAATGTCATTTACTGAGGGGAAACTGGGCGCGATCCTGATATTTGAGTTCTGAGGATCCTTGCCGTAGGGATAAGTCGCGCCTGCCGGTGTCAATGCCACCCCGATATCCTTGCACATCTTAACCACCTTATCGGCAGTACCGGGCATAACAAAAAGGCTGATAAAATAACCTCCTTTGGGCTCATGCCACGAAGCAACACCCGTTCCGTCCAGCTCTTTGGTGAGCACCTCCAAAGTCTTGCCGAACTTTGGTCTTAACAAAGCTGCATGCTTGCTCATGTGAGCCTTGACTGCATCAAGATCAGGAAGCATTCTGGCGTGAGCAAGCTGATTTACCTTGTTATTGCATATTGTCTGGACCGCCATGATCTTCTTCGCATGATCCATATTCTCCTTGTTTGCGGCAATACAGGATATTCCCGCACCGGCGAACGTAACCTTGGAAGTAGAAGCAAACTCATAGACTCTTGAGGGATTGCCGTATTCTTCACAGAGTCCCAGTATGTCGGGAACACTTCCCTGCTCATTCTCATCATCGCTCAGATGATGGATAACATATGCATTGTCCCAATAGATCCTGAAGTCCTTTGCACCTGTCTTCATAGATGCCAGTCTTCTGCATGTCTCCTCTGAATAAACGATTCCGTCCGGATTGCTGTAAACGGGGTTGCACCAGATACCGAGAACCTTATCATCCTTTACCAGCTCCTCAACAATATCCATGTCCGGGCCGTTCTCCGTCATAGGGACGGCAATAAGTTCAAAACCAAGCTTCTCCGTTACCCTGAAATGCCTGTCATATCCCGGTGCCGGGCAAAGCCATTTCCTTCCCTCCACCTGTGCCCAGGGTTTGTCCGAATCATGCTCACCGAATACCATCGCACGCATTATCGAGTCAAACATCTGATTGAGGCTGGAAGAATTGCCGAGGAATATATTTTCAGCATTTGTTCCGAGGATCTGTGCGAAAACCTCCCTCATGTCAGCAATGCCGGCAGGACAGCTGTAATTTCTTGTATCCGTGCCGTCCTTTGCTTTGAATCCGCCTTTGGACAGATCGTCATACATTGTGTTGGTCAGATCGAGCTGTTCGGGACTCGGCTTTCCTCTTGTCATATCGAGAGCAAGGTTCATTGCCTTATACTCTTCGTATCTTGCAGAGAGCTTCGCTCTCTCCTGCTTAAGCTGTTCAGCATTCATCTCACTGTAAAGTGCCATAATAACTCCCCGTTTTGCAAATTTTTGCAATTTGCAAATCAACAAATTGCATTTTCTGCTTCATATACTATATTTAAGCCTTGAGTATTATATTGAATTTGCAATTTTGAGACAATGATTTTTCATTTTAATTATTCAGAAAGGGATAAATTCTACATTTTGCACCAAACCCCTCTCATCAAGCGTCACTTGACCTACCAAAAAGTACACATTACAGTCATACAGACCGAATTCCCGTATCAGATATTTTGTTGTTTTGTAAATCTTACGCCTCTTGGAATAAGTGACGCTCTCAGACGGCGTGGGATAACCGGGATTATTCTGTCTTGCCCTTACTTCCACTACATAGACAGTATCATTTCCGGCAAAGACGGCATCAAGCTCTCCCACATTGTGAACCGAGTAATTTCTAACAAGAAGCTCAAGTCCCCGGGACTTGAATATACCGATTATGTGTTCCTCGGCTCTCCTGCCTTTGGATGATGGTGATTCTTTGACAAGCATAATATAGCCTCGCTTTCGATAAAGATATATAATTAGTTATTGTTAAATATACGGAGGTGCTCCATGATCGCAGAGAAGATGAAGGCAAAACTTGAAGGCGGATCTGAAATACGCAGGATGTTCGAGGAAGGAGCCAGACTGAAGAAGATCTACGGTCCTGAGAATGTCTATGATTTCTCGATCGGCAATCCTGATCTCGAGCCCCCCGTTGAGGTGGTAAACGCACTTAAGGAACTCGCAGATAATCCGGTACCGGGCATGCACGGGTACATGAGCAATAACGGGTACGAATCAACACGCCAAGCCGTTGCCGCCAAGCGCTCGGCAGAGTCCGGGATAGACATCGCACCTGATGCAGTCTGCATGACACCCGGAGCAGCATCTGCCATGAATGACGTCCTTCATTCCATCCTCGATAACGGCGATGAAGTAATAGTGAACGCGCCATTCTTCATGGAATACACCGGATATGTCGAGAATCACAACGGCAAGGTAGTGATCGCAGATACAGATGACAGATTCATACCGCATATCCGGGCGATCGAGGAGAAGATCACTCCGAGGACAAAGGCGATCATAATCAACTCCCCCAACAATCCTTCGGGCGTCATCTACTCTGAGGAATTCCTGACGGAACTCGATCATATGCTTGCAAGGCAGGATCATCTGATCCACGTTATCTCGGACGAACCTTATATAGATCTGGCATATGACGGCAGGATAGTTCCTCCCACACTCAAGTATATTCACAATCTCATCATATGTTTCTCATGGAGCAAATCGCTGTCCCTTCCCGGTGAGAGGATAGGCTATACCCTGGTAAGCCCGAGGCATACCGATTACAAGGAACTGACAGCCGCCATCGTAATCTCCAACAGATCACTCGGCAGCGTCAACGCTCCTGCAATCTGGCAGAAGGTTATCGAACGTTCCATCAATGCCAAGGTCGATGTGTCCAATTATGAGAAGCGCCGCAATCTGCTCTACGCCAACATCATCGACGCCGGATTTGACTCCGTAAAACCTGAAGGCGCACTGTACATATTCATGAACACTCCAAAAGGCATGACAGACGAGGAGTTCGCCTCCAAATGCGCTTCATATAATCTCCTCCTCGTCAAGGGCGCGAGCTTTGCAAAACCGGGTTATATGCGTCTTGCCTTCTGCGTATCCGAACAGACGATAATCAACTCCCGCCGGGCTTTCTTCAAGGTTGCCGAAGATCTTGGTCTTCAGCACAGAGCATCGCTCTGATATCACACCTTCCTGCATACGACAAGGAGCCTTCCGTCAGGAACACTGTAATCACATGTTATCAGTGTCAGGTATTCTGTATCAGCCTTTGCAGTGCCGTCCCACAGATCGACGACGGCATTGCGCCTGCACTGTGCAACAAATGACATCTTATCCTGATATCTCTCAAGATCTACATAATTCTCCCATTTGAATGACCTGATCCTTACGTTCTGGATCAACACTGCAAACACCTCATACACAGAGATACCTTCCCGGGTAGTCAGCTTGATACGCCTGTGATCCCTTGCCCAGTCAACATCCTTATAATTCTTGAGGGAAGCAAACATCGTACCGTTATGCATATGATGACCGTAGATTATGATCTGGTCACTATCGGCAGAGTCATAGGAAGGTATATACAGGCTTCCGCTCTTACTGTATTTTCCGTCAGGCCTGCGTTTGAGATAATAGCCCTCATCTCCGTGCCGTTCCTGCATGACAGGATAGTTTATCTTCGTGCCGTCTATCACGAGCCAGGCGGCAATATCCTCATTAAGCATTATTTCAGAAGGTAGAACCCTCATGTCTTCCTCCATTCTTTCCGTCACCTGTCTTGATAATCCGTGGTAATAGATCATATCAGATACATCCTCGATCGCCTGCGGCAGGATATCCCTGCCGCAGAACAGGATCGAGACCGAAGCTGCCAAGAACAGCAGCAGGATTACAGGACCCGGTCTTAATCTTTTGATATTATTCATGTTTCCTCTTGCTTACATATACGATCATGCCTGCTGCTGACAGAACGATTCCTGCCACAGACAGCAGTCCGGCTGTATATTCACCCTCACTGATATCGGAACCTGTCTTGGGGACTCCGGTCACTGTCACGGTCTGAGCCTTGTTACCGGGGTCATGGTGCCTGCAGATGAGGATATCTTCCCCACCCTCATCTGTTCTTGCATATGCATCTTCATACACTACGATCATGTCGCCTTCATGAAGTTCCGAGGCATCCAGAAGCAGCTTGACATCCACGCTGCCGTCAGGGCTTTGAGGGACAAAAGTCACTTCAGAATTCACTTCTTTGCCTGACGGATCCGTAAACGTCTTGCCCGTCCCGGCATACTTCAGAGAACCGGATACAATATATGTCTTTCCGGGCGTGAGATTCCTGTATTCGACATGATCGGTTACAGTTACGTTCTTCTCCTGCGATATCAGTTTGCTTCCGTTCGCTCCTGATGCACTCGTAATAAGTTCCGGAATTCTCACAGTCTGGTCTTCATCTCTGATGTCTGCATGTATCGCAACTGTTCTGTCTTCATAGCTTACCGTCTCGAAAGCAACGATCTCTTTGACATTCAGCACTGAAGCATCAACGGTGAAATCAAGAGGTATATAACCGTCCTCACCCGGCGCTTTGAATGATACTGATGATGTTACCGGATTACCTTCCCTGTCTTCTATCTCTTTGCCCGTCTTCTTATCAATCAGTACTCCCGTAACAAGATATGTCTTGCCGGGAACTAATCCATGATAGGACACTGTGTCCGTAAGCACAGTTGATCCGCTGACTGTTACAGTATGTGTACCCGTTGCCTTATCAGTAAGCTCCGTACCGATATCAGGTATCTTTACAGACTGATCCTTGTCGTTAATATCTTCATGCCTGCCTATAAGCTCGTCTCCTTTGTACAGGCACTCATACGCTACAAGTTCCATTCCACGATACTTTGTCGTATCGATCTTAAATGAGACATCCACTACATCAGATACTCTGACAGTGCCGTCGCTCATCTTAATTCCCGAACCGTTGTCCTCAACCGTGAATTCCTTTACTGACTCTATACCTGTCTCGTAAACATTGCCAGACTTGTCACGGGCTATCAGCCTGCCCTTGAGCGTATATGTTTTACCTGCCGTGAGATTTGTATATCCGACATGATCAGTCAGAATGATATCTTTGCCATATTCAGTGACCTTGCTGTCCGATATTCCGGTAAGCACGGTACAAAATCCCATATCATTGGTTACCGTAACCTCTACAGCTTTCTCTTCTCCCTCGACCGGAGCATCAATTTGAGGTATTACCGCTTTCGTGATTCCGGAAGGCAGAATATACATCTCAGGTGATGCAGTCTCGATAATAAAGTAAGTTCCGAAGTGCAGGTATGCCGCCTTATTCCCTCCGGCATTAATTACCGCTTCGTATCTCCCGTTATGGTATTCGAGAGCAACATCGTACTTTTTGCCTTTATACATCGCTGTTGCCTTCTTATCCGATTCTGATTCATAAGCGCCGGAACCGTTAGTGTCCTCATAAATCTCAAATACGGCGCCGTCAAGAAGAATACTTTTATCCCCGCTGTCCGTCTTGATAATATAAAGCGGAGCAGAATAAGGCTTATCATTCACCTCAACCTTGAATGCTGTAATCTCATTGCCTGCGACAGTTATCTTAGTGTCAGTTCTCTCGGTTACCTTAACCGGGATCAGATCCTTATTCAGATAGTATCCGGCCGGTGCTTTGATCTCTTCGATCAGGTAGTTGCCGAGACCGATGTCTTCAAATACACATATGCCGTCATTATCTGTATCAGATACTTCGGCGACGGTCCTCTTCTCGGCTGTATCTTCATACAACCTGAAAGATGCTCCTCCGATATATTTGCCGCTGTCTGATCCTGTCTTTACCACGGCGATCTTTACCATAAGCCGGTTGGAAGCTTCAAGTGTGACTCCGCCGGTATCATTTGCCGTCAGACGTACAATCGCATCATCGCCGTCAGTGATTGTACCGGCTCCCCATGTCAGGGCATAGTCGCTATCCTTTACTTCGCGGACTCTGTACCAGCCCTGAGGAAGCTCCTTAACTGAGCCTTTACCGTTCCTGTCAGTCTTAAACGCGTCAATAAGCAAGCCTTCACCCTTCTCCCGCTGCTCCTTATTGCCGAGATAATACAGTTCGAACCCTACGCCCGATACATTACCGTCGTCAGACTTTTTGATAACTGATATCGATGAGGTAACCCTGTCATTTACTGCCTTGACCGTAACAGTCTCACCGTTGTTCATACCGTCAGTCGTAAAAGTATACATATACCTGTTATCGCCTGTCTTTGTCCATCCCGATCTGTTGACGACATCATATCTTACGCCGGTATCCTTATAGCAGTCTTCCTTATACTCCTCTACAATAGTGTACTGAGCCGACAGAAGAAGCGGATATGCAGAACCTAACTGCCTATCCCCCGCTTTATCGGCAAACCAGTTCCATCCGTCCTTATACATGTAATACGCGGCAGGGGCGGCATCATTTCCTTTATAAAGTTCAAACACCGTATTTGTCACTGTAAAGCCGTTATCCGATTCCTTCAGCACAAATAATGCCGCACCATCCCTGAAGTCACCATTCTTATTATTGGCCAGCTTCACTGCTTCCGGCTTATCGAAAGCATCGTAATTCTTATATGTCCTGCTGTACACACTATTACCTGACGTCTGTATATCGACCTTAAGCGCACCCGTATCATACCCGTATTCGATATTCATCCTGTACACATTACCGTCGATGATACCCTCATCAAGAAGCATCTTTTCAGCTTTACCGTATGACACTGACGACGGAGCCTTTGTCTCCTTAAAATACAAGGTCTTTGTATAGCTTCCGTCATTGTTGTTATCAAGAAGCAAAAGCCCGTCCTTCTGATCATCTCCACTCAGCTTGTTAACATATTCAGTATAATTACCGGTCCCGTTCTTATCACTGATAACGCCTGCTTCCTTGCTGCAGGAAGCATCCTCATACAATGTGAATTCAGCACCGTTCATCACATCGCCGGAAGCGGTCTTCTTATCAATAACAGGCCTGATATAAGCCTTCCTGTCAGCATATTTATCAGCGAACAGAAGCCATTGCTGACCGCCTCCGCTCCGCTCATCAGGTGAATAAATGAACAGATCGCCCTTATATTCGGGAGCATGCGCAATTATATTGAAATACTGCATCAGCTGGATCCTTCTGTATTTATTATTATCATTACCGTTACCGTCATCGCCGTAAGCAAACGCGGAATGGGAACCCTTCGTATAGGTCGCCTTATCCCCTTCGGTCCGTGTGAATGAATAATAGATCGTTCCTGACAGATGATACCTGTCTCCTGATATGACACGGCTCGCGATGGCATGAGCTGCACCGTAGAGCCCGCTTATCTTTGCTCCCACCCGTGACGACGGAATGTCGAAAGCCATATACCTTGCCTGCGCATCAGTGCTTATCTCCAGATCTCTGTATATCCTGGAATCATTGAGCGGATTATCAAAATCAAGTTCGATACCGGAATACAGATCGGAAGCGGAATATTGCTGCTTAAGAGGATAATAAGTCCAGTTGCCGTCCTCGATAAGCCACGCGATCTTGCGCATGATCTGTTCGTCATTATAGTTCGCCAGGTCAGAATACCTGTAGGCATTCCACCACACCGAATAACCTGCATCTGCTTCGGTAAGATTGGCCGATGCTTCAAGCAGTCTCGAACTCTCACCCCGGCATGACTTGAGGCCGGACAGATCAAGTTTATATACCTTGCCGCCGTCTCCGGGCGATGACCTTTTGGCCGCAACGCACAGCGCATCATGCCTGACACCGTTCGCCGTCAGCTGATAAAGTGATGTGGGGTATTCACACTGCAGGTCATAACATACGTTAGATATCCTTTTGCCGACGCTTTTGATGTCAACATCAACCTGTTCCGCTTCAAGCGGCGATCTGAGATTCTTCTCCACCGATATCCATCCTGCGGCCAAAGATGCCGATAACTGCGTTATCAGTATGCATATAACAGCCAGCAGCGCGACGGTTCTCCTTATCTTCGCTCTCATCATCATCACCCCCGTCACACAGCCTGAACAGCCACTGAGAGCTGTCTTGCGGAAGAATCATAGCGGTAGAGATTGTGCGACAGCACCATACCGTCATTATTCGGGTCATAAGTATTGCAGATGAACCTGATGTACTCGTCCATGCAGTCTTCATATCTTACCGGGAAAGCAAGTGTACTGAGCTCGGCATATGGAAGCACATAGAAATCCCCTTCCAGCTTGCGGCTGATCCTCTCAAGCGTATCAGGATAAAAGAGTACGGCAGATCCCGACTTGCCATACTTATCCGAGACGATCACCATTTTCCTTATACATTCCGGAATGCAGTCCGCGCCTTCCATCTGATCTTCCCCTGCCAATTTGCCGATTATCTCTTCACATGTGTCATAACAGGCCGGAAACAGCTTTGCACTGCTTTCCATCGCATCTTTGTGAAGAGTCTCCTTCGTCACCCCGTAACGTCTCATCATATCGTTGTCTATCGTCAGTGAACCATATGTATCGCCTGTGAATCTGATCCTGACATTATAAGTAAGTATGAACTCATCCGTCTCATAAGTCGGATAGTCCTTGAGTGAATCAGCAACCACTTCCTTACTGACAATCCGGACAAACAGATTCTTCTTCACCTGCTTATAATCCAGTATGATATTGCTGCTGTCTCTCATGCCGACAGGTCTCATTACTGTGATGACACGCGCCATATCCTTCAGCAGTTCCTCCGCAGGTGTACCTCCGAGATAAAGCGAATAGAAATGATCCATATTGACAACACTGGAGATATTCTCTCCCCTGGTCCTCATATACATTCCGTTATAGCATCCGGAATGCTTGGTTATCACCTCAAACGAAGGTTTACAGTTCTTAAATTTGTCCGGCAGATACTCCTTGACGCCTTCTGCAGCCCACTCCTCAAACTCTTTAAAGCTCTTCTTTTCCATTCTTTCATCCTTTCTTTTCCGGGCAATAAAAAACGGCCCGCCAAGCGGACCGTTCATCTCCCGGAAACACATAGTTTAAGTAGCTTAATTATAGTAGGACGGTCAGTCTCATTCAATAGCCGCCAGTCTCATTTTCGAGGGGTAAAAAAACAAATCTCCAAGAGTGAAAATCCCCATAAAACCTGTAAGATCGGGGACTTACAGACTTTTTGTAATCGTAATGAGCAGTCTTCCGGCTCCGGCTTTTACAGTAAAGCTCTCGGCTCCGGCAATAGGTTTGTTAGATATGGTCAAGGAGCTTAACGCAGTAATATCTTTATTATCAAGCGGGTATTCAAGACCTTCTACGGACACGCCTTGAACAGTATCATTGGCAAACGGGATGAGCGATACTGCCACATCATCATCCCACGAGCCTTCGATCGTCACCTTATTCCCGCCGATCAGCGGAATAACGTCGGTCATACCGTCCGTTGCAACGATATCGCAGCCCTTCTCCCTGAACTTTATAAGAAGACCGAGATTAGCAAGCACATGATCGATACGTCCGGTCAGAGAACATATCAGGTCTATCGAGCAGCCGTCCGGACAATCACATAATGCCAGTTCAGTATCAGTCATGTCCTTATGGGTGGAGAATACCTTCATGGGGATATCCGAATGTTCAAGGTAATTCCGTCCTTCATCAGATACAGAATCCATGTCGCCGAAGAACATGTCGGGCCTTATACCGTTAGCGATACAGTAATCCAGCCCTGAATCGGCACAATACACGGCATCGGCGCCCCGCGCGGTAAACGAAGCTTCCGGGTAAATGGGACCGCCCGTTACTACAGCAATACGCATTCCTTGAGTTCCTCTACCGCATGACCGTGATCGTCATTATTGAATACGGCGCTGCCTGCTACAAGGAGTCTTGCACCGGCGTCATAAGCCTCTTTGACGGTCCTTATATTTATACCGCCGTCAACGGACAGAATTGCATCGGAGGCAATCCTGTCAAGCTCCCGCCTTACAGCAGCAAGCCTCTTTGTAGACTCAGGCATATAGATCTGGCCTCCGAATCCCGGGATAACAGACATTATCAGCACGAGATCACAGTATTCAAGATAAGGGTAAAGTTCTTCGACGGGGGTATCGGGATGAATGGCGATACCGGCCTTCTTTCCCATCGACCTGATAGCTTCACATAGTCCTATGACATCATCACTGCACTCGATCTGGAATGTGATATAGTCACAGCCGCAGTCAGCAAAGGCCTTAATATACCTCTCAGGGTTGGTGATCATAAGATGGCAGTCGAATATAAGGTCGGTGTGTTTACGTATCGTCTTGATGACAGGTACTCCTATCGTCATATTCGGAACATAATGTCCGTCCATGACATCAAGATGAAGGAACCTGCAGTGTGGTTCAACTTCCTTTATCTCTCTCATAAGATAGCCGAAATCAGCCGATAGTATCGATGGTGCTATCTCGATTCTGTTCATTTCCTTAATCTCCCAACATATGTATTGCGCAAATTATAAAGCTCGGTATAGAACTCTTTGTATCTGTCATAGCGTCCGGAATCAATATTCCCCCTGACAGCGCAGTCTGTCTCACCGATATGCCTGCAGTCATCGAACCGGCAGCCGTCTGACAGTCTGCTGATCTCAGGATAACCGAGTATGACATCTGTATATTCTACACCAAGTTCGTAAAGACTGAGCGAAGTAAATCCCGGAGTATCGACAATATAATCATCTCCGAAATCAAAGAGCTGTACATGTCTTGTAGTATGCTTGCCTCTGCCAAGCCTCTCGCTGATCTGTCCCGTCAGCATCACCTCGCCTTCGAGGATGCTGTTGACAGCAGTGCTCTTGCCGACCCCGGACGGCCCGGCAAACCCGATGATCCCGGGAAGGAGCGATCTCCTCAATTCATCCTCAGAGATCATATTATCCGAGGCTGAACTGTGAACATCGAATCCGGCTTCACTATAGATCCTGCAAAGCCCGCTGCACATATCCTTATCAAGATCACCCTTTGTAAAGACTATAACCGGCTTGATCCCCATCTTGGCCGTAATGATAAGCATCTTATCGAGGAGCTTGAGGTCAGGCTCGGGCTTTGTACAGGCGAAAGCAAGAACAAGCGTGCTGAGATTTGCCACAGGCGGCCTTATCAGGATATTTTTCCTCGGATGTATCTTCTCGATCACATAAGGAACGTCAGGATCTCCGCTGCAGGCTATATCGACCGTATCACCTATGGCAGGAGTAATCTTACGGTTACGCATAATACCGCGTGCTCCACAGGTTACACGTTCGTCGATAACAGGTGAGTCTGATGTCACCTTGACTTCGTACTGTCCTCCTACGCCCTTGGTTATGATCCCCTGCATGCTGCCTCAGACGATTATCTCTCCCGGATCAGGATCGGGATCAGACCCGGTGTCCGGTGAAGGTGTTGGTGGCGGTGTCGGAGTCGGTGTATGCGTCGGTGTAGGCGTTGCAACATGCTCGAATACTGCCGTATAGGTAAATGAACCGTTGCCGACAATAAACGTGTAATCAGCAGAATATGCAACGATATTATTGAAGTTGTCTCTCCAGCAGTAGAATGTATAATCCGAAGCTGCATCAGCCCTGAGCGTTACCGTGGATCCGGGGGCATAGCTTCCGCCGCCGGATACCGTACCGCTTCCTTCAACCTTAACAACGACTTCACTCATTACAGGTGTAGGAGTCGGTGTACCGCCGTTAGCCACATCGTCAGCCGAGCCGACAATAAGCTTGATCGACGATCTCCTGGGAACCTGTGTTCCTGCCGGAGGGTTTGTGGCCATGATGAACTGCTTTTTCTCCGAGAGCGACAGTACATCAGGAGATCCTTCTATCTGACCGACTATGAGATTACATTCCGAAAGAGCTTTCCTTGCATCTGCCAGTGTCTTCCCTCTAAGATCGGGGATAGCACTGCTCGTAGGCTCGGCAGCATAGATTATGCATATGGAATCACCTGCAACAACGCTCGATCCGGCCTCAGGCTCGGTACGGATAACCTTGCCCTCATCAACTTCTTCGCTCGGCATGGACCTGAGTGATACAACATATCCCTGAGAAGTTAAGGCCTGATATGCGTCTTTGTAATCCATTCCGGCATAATCAGCAAGCTGCACCGCATCCGAAGCGGCCGCAACGGTAAGCACGAGCTTACTTACGGCACTCTTCGCGGAGATTCTCATACCTTCAGCTATATTCTGTGCAGTTACAGTACCGGGTGCATATTCATCCGTCTTCTCGTACTGGATCTCGTAATTGATGTTATTCCTGTCAAGTTCTTCCTTGACTTCAACGATCATCATTCCGACATAGTTCTTAACTTCATAATCTTCAGTATTCTGGGCAATATTCGTTGCATTCTTGACGGATGTGATAACAAGAACCGACAGACCGACAAGAACTCCCACTATGGCAACAATGATGAGGATCAGCAAAACACTATCGCGCATCCTCGATCTTCTTCTGGCCTCTGCAGACTTCTCGATCTCACTTATCTTGTCATA
>DFIB01000012.1 GCA_002371375.1 Mageeibacillus sp. UBA3708
CGTGTATGTCTCGTTGAGGCAACAGGCGCAAGAGGTCTCGTAGCTTCCTGTGTATACCCTGTATCAGAGGGCATGGAGATCAGGATCTCCTCCCCTGCAGCTACACAGGCCAGAAGACAGAGCGTCGAGCTTCTGCTCTCCAACCACAATATGAACTGCCAGCAGTGCGACAAGAACGGCAAGTGCGAACTTCTCCACGTTGCATATGTTACTGGTGCAAGAGAAGGCGCTTTCCAGGGCGTTCATTCAGAGACTCACATCGATACACTGGCTCCCGGTCTTGTAAGAGACACATCAAAGTGTATCCTTTGCGGCAGATGTATCGAGAGATGTAAGAATGCTCACGGTCTCGGTATCCTCGGATTCGAGAACAGAGGATTCAATACATTCGTTTCACCTGCAGAGAACAGATCATTCTCTGATTCACCTTGTATCCAGTGCGGTCAGTGCGTTAACGTATGTCCTACAGGCGCTCTTATGGAGCACTCCGAGATCGACAAGATCGACGCTGCATTTGCAGCAGGCAAGACAGTTATCGCTCAGGCAGCTCCTGCTGTAAGAGCAGCACTTGGCGAAGAATTCGGCTTCCCTATCGGAACACCTGTTACAGGCAAGATGGCAGCTGCTATGAGAAGACTCGGCTTCACACGTGTTTACGATGTTAACTTCGGTGCAGACCTCACTATCATGGAGGAAGGCACAGAGCTTCTCGGAAGACTTACAAACGGCGGAACACTTCCTATGATCACTTCCTGCTCACCGGGATGGGTCAACTATGCTGAGTACAACTACGGAGATCTCCTCCCTCACCTGTCCTCATGCAAGTCACCTCACCAGATGCAGGGTGCAATCATCAAGTCTTACTGGGCTGAGCAGAACGGCATCGATCCCAAGGATATCTTTGTTGTTTCCGTTATGCCTTGTACAGCTAAGAAGTTTGAGAAGGAGCGTGAGCAGGAGAAGGTTAACGGTATTCCTGATGTTGATGCTGTTATCACTACAAGAGAGCTCGCACGCATGATCAAGAGAGGCGGTATCCTCTTCGACAGACTCCCTGACGAGGATTGGGATCAGGATATCATGGGCGACTACACAGGTGCCGGCGTTATCTTCGGTGTAACAGGCGGTGTTATGGAAGCTGCTCTCAGAACTGTTTATTTCAAGCTCACAGGCAAGGAATCCGAGCCTATCGAGTTCACTGCAGTCCGCGGTCATGATGCAGGTATCCGCGAAGCTTCAATCGACATCAACGGAACAACAGTTAATGTCGCAATTGCTTCCGGTATGAAGTCTGCAAAGGTTCTCCTTGATGAGATCCGTGAAGGCAAGTCCAAATATCAGTTCATTGAGATCATGGGATGTCCCGGCGGATGTATCAACGGTGGCGGTCAGCCTTACGTCAGAGAGTGCTTCCTCCCTAACGAGTCTGATGACATCATGGATACATACAAGGAGAAGAGAGCTAAGGCTCTGTACTCTGAAGATGAGAGACAGACACTCCGTCAGTCACACAATAATCCTCAGATCATCGAGCTCTATGAGAAGTACCTCGGCGAACCTAACAGCCATAAGGCTCATGAGCTGTTGCACACAACATATGCAGCAAGAGAAGGTTTTAACGAGATTTGAGATCTGATCGATCCATGTGATTAATCAAAGGCCGCTTCGTTCGAAGCGGCCTTTTTGGTTGTTCTTCACGGAATTCGTGGGAATAACTATTATCCTGTAATTAGGAGTTTAGCACACGCACCGATACTTTGTTTCCGGGTAAAGTTACCGTTAACTGTTACCGTCATCGGTAACTTTTTGCGATTATCAGGTAAATTTTTGGTTCTGTAATCATCGATCATCGATAATCTGTCAGCCGGATCTCACCTCGACCGTCTGTCTTCTGAATTCTCATCCGGACTTATTATCTCGGTCGCATATGACAAATCCGCAATGCCGGACAACTCGATCTTGTTCCACTCATTCTTAAGTCTGTCGACGACAGTTTTCACATACCTGTCATCCAGTTCCGGCAGCAAGAGGAAGAACTGATTCGAATTGGTCTGCATCATGATATCGCTTTTGCGGAGCGATCTGTTGAGCCTCTCACCGAACTGCTGTGTCACCGAAGCAAATAATGCCTCATCGACCATACTGTCTTTGGGATTTATCGTAAAGAGTATCTTATATGCGACTCCGTGATAACTCTGTATATACCTGATCATGTACTTATATACATAGCTGAAAGCATCCTGTCCTAACCGGAATGCACAATTACCTGTATTGCGCTCCTCCATTATCATGGACAGTTGCCTGAGGTCCTCTTCAGCGCTTCTCTTGACCTCGATAACCTCCCTTGTCACGCGTCCTCCGAATATCGAATAACCGTGCTTGCCGTTCTGCTTTACATAATAAAGCGCCTTATCGGCTTTGGTAAATACTTCCGTGAAATCAGTACCTTCCTCAGGAACAAATACGCCTCCGATAGACACACCCAGCGGTATTGACATATCCTCCCCCAATATCTCGCGGGCAGATTCGATCAGCTGCGCATTGATCCTTTTGCTTATTCCCTCAACGATACTCTCATCAGTAACATTATGGCAGAATGCGACGAACTCATCGCCGCCGAATCTTCCGATGATATCGTCTGATCTCATATTCTGCCTGATAACATTGGAGAATCTGATCAATATCTCATCTCCTGCCTCATGCCCGTGAAGGTCATTAACGAGCTTGAAGCTGTCGAGATCTATCATAAGCAGAACACCTACATCATTACGGCACGATTCTGTAAGCGCGGCCGTTGCACTTGCCTTATTAAGGAATCCCGTTAGCTTATCGATAGTTGCCTCTTCCCTGAGATCCTGTATCTGTTCAATATTCGACAGGATGTTCTCTATACGCCGCAGGAGCACGTCAGCTCTGAAAGGTTTCCTTATGAAGTCAGCTGCGCCCTTGTCGAAGCCCTTGCCTTCAAGCTCACCGTCGTCGTCAGCCGTCATATACATTATCGGAATATTTGCATTGTACCGTCTCCTGAGCTCCTCGTACAGTTCAAAGCCTGTCATCCCGGGCATGAGAAGATCGGTCAGTACCAGAGACGGTCTCTCCTTCTCATAGATCTCCAGAGCTTCTGCACCGGAGGATGCCGTAAGCACCTCATATTTGGAAGACAGGATCTTCTTCGTAACCATTCTCATCATTTCTTCATCGTCAACAACCAGTATCTTAGTCATATCATTCCTCCGGAAGTGCTTTGCGTATTACTCCGACTGTCTCTTTGTACAACTCCATCAATTGCATAAAGCCGTTATTAATATCATCTGTTCTGTTCTCCTTAGCGGCCGTCTCCTGTGCAAGCGCCTCTTCTGCGAGAGCCTTCGCACCGATCATCTTGGCGGTACTCTTAAGAGCATGGACATGTATCCTGTAATTCTCTATATCATCCTTCTCATAGTCATTTTTTATCTCTTCTGACTTCTCCTCATACCCCTGCACGAAAGTCTTCAGCATATCAATATAGAACTCTTCACTGCCGGCAGAATACTCGATACCGGCAGCAGTATCAAATCCTGCTGCAGACAGGATATCAAGAGGCTTGTCAGAGATCAGTGCAGACGATCCTTCCGTCCGGGTTACCTTATCAGCAGGCAGGTATTTCACAAGGATGTCTTCCAGTTCCTTCATTTCTATCGGCTTTGAGAGATAATCGTTGAAGCCGACCTGGATATACATTTCGCGCATCCCGGCAACGGCGTTTGCCGTGAGGCAGATTACCGGCGTATCATATACAAGCTCCTGTCTGACCATCTCATTCAGAGCCTCCACGCCGTCCATACCGGGCATC
>DFIB01000241.1 GCA_002371375.1 Mageeibacillus sp. UBA3708
CGATGATCGGCTGCTGGTCATTCCTGAGCAGGCTGAAATGATTCTGGACCGCACCGAGTGTGAACCCTTCCCCGGCGAGCAGTTCCTCCGTCATCTTGATATCCTGCATAGACACATTGGAAATTCCTATGGACTTGATGCGTCCGTCTCTCAGCAGCGGAACGGCATCCTGAAGATTCTCCGTCAGATTGACCGGTTTGTGTATCCAGAACAGATCCGCCGAATCAAGACCGAGCCTTGTCATGCTCTCTTCGAAGGACTTCTCCAGGTCACCCTTCCTGAATCTCTTGTTCGGGAAATACTTTGTCGAGAGGAATATATCATCATGACCTGCTATGAACTTGCCAAGAAGCTTCTCACAGGAACCCATGCCATAGACTGCAGCAGTATCCCACTTGGTCAGTCCCATCCTGACCGCTTCTTCAAAAGTCTCCTTCAGGCTGCTCTCTTCATATCTCTTCCCGAAAACATCCCCGGAACCGTTGTATCCTGCGCCCCATGCCCAAGTGCCTATCATTACATTCCTGTTCATCAGATGAACCTCCTTCACATCTCATGAAGACACAATATCATCCGGCCGGCAGGTTTGCATTGATGTATGTTAATTCGCAGCGATCGTCACGTCATACAGGACACTTCCGCATGTCTTATAATAACTACCCTCAAACGAACTCTCCTTACTTTAATCTCAAATATTAGTTTTCGATTCATTTACAGTGCGTTAACCGATATATCCTTATAATACACTTATACGAATATATGAAAGGAGCCTTTTACTATGGAAGACGGGAAATCCTGTAAACTCTTAACTTTAGATGAAATAGAAAATGTTGCCGGAGGCGCGGGGAAACTGGAGGAGTTGATTACGCGCATAAAAGCGGACGGACATGCTCAAGAACTGAGAGAATTGCTTCAAACGCAAGGAAAGCCAGCCGCAGCTATGAAATGCTGTGAATACTACCCGCAACTTTGTGGATTCGCTGGCGCTGCCGTAACTATGCTGTGATAGCATAAGAGAGTATTCCTATTATAGGCTTTGGACTAACCCTCCAAAGCCTTTTTTAATCCGGTCGCCTGTAACATTGCCATTCTCAACAGAATGGATCTTAAACTGATCAGGTTTCAGATTGCGACTCGATCTCGTACTTTCTCTTGGCTATCCTGTCTTCAAAATCTGCCACAGGAAGAGGTCTGTCAAAGTAATAGCCCTGAGCGATATCACATCCGTTACTTCTCAGAGTGTTAACGTGTTCTATGGTCTCGACGCCTTCAGTAATGCATTCCATTCCCAGCTGATTTGTCATCGACACAACATGCCTGAACATTATGTTGCTCATATCGTTGTCTTTACCGTATCCGTCAGGCAGAAAACTCTTATCAATCTTTAATGTATCCCACGGAATATCCTTGATCAGATTAAGGGAGGAATAACCAATACCGAAATCATCTATCGATATCGAGAAGCCCATATTGCTGAGTTCAGTCGCCATCCGCTTTAAGTCACTGAATTCGACCTCGGATGTGGATTCGGTGAACTCGATCTCGATCAGTTCATGAGGCAGATCGTAACGGTCAACGATCTCAGCAATCGTCTCCGGGAGGTATGCGTTATAAATGTGCTTTCTTGAGAAATTAATAGATATCCCTATCAGTTTTCTGCCTTCGTCTGACCAGCGCTTCATGTCCCTGCATACGCATTCGAGCATATGGAAATCAAGCCTGCATATCTCACTTGTCTGCTCAAGAACAGGTATAAACTCCGCAGGCGGTATGATCTTCCCTGCATGGAACCATCTGCAGAGAGCTTCGGCACCAACAAGGCTGCCGTTTACCACATTGACCTTAGGCTGATAGAACGGGATGAATTCGTTTCGTTCGAACGCTTCAGGGAAATACTGCTGGACACGCATGCTCTTTTCCTTTTTTTCAAGGAACTCCTCATCGTAGAAAACGATATTATCCATACCACCGGTCTGCGCGATACGATAGGCATTGATAATGCTGCCCATGATCTCATCTGCCCTGACTTCATGATCACTCGGAATACGGAAAAAGCCGGCACTGGTTGAAATATTTACAACCATGCCTTTGGGTGTTTTTGCTTCTGTCTCTGTAAGATAATTGATCACGGTCTTCGTCTTATCCACAGAACACATTCCCACGAAATTGTCTCCGCCAAGACGGGCAAGCATTCCGTCCTCGCCGATGATCTCTTTGAGTTTGTTGTAGTGATCTAACATGATGACATCACCGGCACTTCTCCCGAACTCGTTGTTAATCAGCGAGAAATGCCTCAGATTATAACGGAATGCCAGCTTGTTCGCTGTCCGCTTATTTTTTACAACATCATCGAGATAATCTCTCCAGTTACGGAGGTTGGGATACCCTGCTTCATCATAATAAGCAAGTTCATAAACAATATCCCTCATCCTGTTGCGGCTCACAAAACTAAGGACCGTCCTCATTACAAGTTCGACCTTTGACCTCTCCTCTTCAGTCAATGGTTCTTC
>DFIB01000108.1 GCA_002371375.1 Mageeibacillus sp. UBA3708
GTATTCTGGAGCGGAACAGGCAACACAGAGAAGATGGCGGATGCCGTTATCGAGGGCATCAGATCAGCAGGAGGCGACGGTGAGATCGTAGCTATATCTGATTTTACAGCTGACAAGATCGACGAATACGACGCAGTAGCTTTCGGATGCCCGTCAATGGGTGCGGAACAGCTGGAGGACTCAGAATTCGAGCCTATGTTCAACTCAGTAGAAAGCAAGCTTTCCGGCAAAAAGATCGCTCTGTTCGGTTCCTACGGCTGGGGCGACGGAGAATGGATGCGCAACTGGAATGATCAGTGCGTATCAGACGGCGCCGTAATGGCATGCGACTTCGTCATCTGCAACAACGAACCGGACGATGATGCCATTGCCGCATGTAAGGCATTAGGTGCTGCATTGGTCTGATCTCATCAACACCCGATAGTTGAAACAGCCCCCGGAAGTTAGATAATAACTCCGGGGGTAACTACGTTCACATTCAGCCGTCGATAATAAATGCGTCACCCGTTTGTCCTGCAAACATGATAAACCCGTCTTGCGGCAGATCGATCTCGTCCTGGCAGTCAGATACATGCGTCGTATATACGAGTTCGAAATATTTATTATACACACATACCGTACTTCTCTCCGGGCAATCTGCCGTGATCGTTTTGTTTGCCATATCACTGCCGATGCGGTACCATGATGAATCTCCGCTCCTAAGCACCACCTCTTTTACGTCCGGTGTAAATTCAGGAAATGACGCCAGTGACTTGAATTCAAGTCCGTTAGAGCACTTTAGTGTGCCATCCGGTGTCATATGCACGTCAATAAGATCCCTGTTGGAGGAAGACGGCATCGTAGTAAATGATGACATATTGTAAGCATCATCGATCCTGAGCACAAATGAATGTCCCAACCCGCTTGCGATCATGTATCCGGGGCACTTGTCATAAGGCTTGAAGAAGAGGAACGGCATGTCATAGTTTGCGGAAGAATAGCTGTCACCTGTAAGGACCCAGGGTGTGGAACTGTAGTTCACAATCGCTGACATCACATCTTCACTGACAGGATTATCTATCAGATCCTCACCTACATACATCTTCATCGTATGTGTTCCGAGTTCAGGATAATACATATCCATCTTACCTTTGATGTATGTTCTTCCGTCCGGTCCGTCTTCAAAATAGAAAACCATGCTGTCATTCTTTACTCTTCCGTAATCGTTGACCTCCGCAAAGCCGCCACAGGAGGTATACATATACTTATGGGTATCCGTCCTGTTAAGGCCTGCAACATCTACCTGCATGTGAGAATCATCCGGGAACGATATCTCGGCAACACTTACTCCGCTCAGAGAATTGATAGCATAGAAGCCTGCATACTTGGTAAACCCGGCCGGGATATGATCAACGAGTTCGATCTCCTCGGCAGAGTGATCGACTGTTATCCCCTGCTCTTCCAGTGCGACGTCCATCAATGCCTCGGCGACCAGCTGATTCAGAGTTGAAGATCCGCCGCCGGACAGCACGCTGACACTGATATCGTTATCAGGCGCCACCAAAAGGTGAGCATGCATGCTTGTTATATCTCCGCCCTTACCTTCTACCCGCACGCCCGCACGTTCATATGCTGCCTGCTCCACGTAGTCCCAGCCGAGGCCGGAGCCGTCCTGATAATTACTGTCTGCTGTAGAGCCTTCTGAATCCCAGCGTGTTGCCATCCCGCCTTTCGATGACTCGGAAAGAAGCCTGTTATCACCGTTCCAAAAGCTGCTGCCGAATTCAGCTACATCAGAAGCAGTCGCATAGATGCCTCCTGACCCCAATGCCAGACAATACTCATAATCATGAGGAAGGCGGCCGGTATAGATCGGAGCGTTATTCTCATGCCCGAACATATTTACCGGTGTTCCCGTATCTTCACAACCGATCCTGCCGGCGATATTCTTAACAACATAATCGGTATAGCTCATACCGGTAACACGCTCAACGACCATGGCAAGAAGACAGAATCCGTCATTGCAGTAAGCGGCATATTCACCGGGATCTGCCTTGAGCCTCTGTGACGCAAGACTTGAAAGGAGATCATCATAGGATTCCATGCTGTTATCACCATATAACTCCATGTTCGAGAATTGAGTTCCCATGATGCCGGATGTATGATTCATCAGCATCCTGACTGTGATCTGAGTATATCTCGGATCAGCCATCCTGAACTCGGGAATATAGGTGGTAACGGGTGCGTCTATATCAACAAGCCCCTTATCTGACAGCTGCATGACAGCTGTAGTAACATACACTTTACTTACCGATCCGACACAGTAGATCTTCTCATCTGAACTGCCGTTATCTGATGCCGGAGCCGTCGCTAGGCTAACGTCCGCCACACTGCCGGCCGCAATGCTTCCTGTAGGCAGGACAGCGGCCATTGTCATCATCACAGCCAGTAAAGAACCGATCAATCTTTTATTCATTCTCCTATCCTCCATTATTCCGTCATAAGCTCAGTTACCGAGATCTTCTTGATCCTGCCTGCACAGATATAGGTAACGATGTAGCAGTAGATTATTATCGCGATGTCCAGAACCAGCATCAGCGGGACATTGACTCCCATATCAGCAGAAAACAGGTTGAACCAGAATTCCGACTGAAGCGGGAAAGACAGGGCCGAAGCGATGATGACCGCGACTATGGTAACCGGCATAGACTTTATCGCCATCTGCTTCATAAGATCCTTGGATGAGTAACCCATGCTCTTCATGATGCCCAGGTCCTTGCGCTGCCGCCTGACATTGGACGAGGATATTATCCACAGGATCACCGCAACGACTACTGCGATGAACACTGCTCCTGCAAAAGTAAATGTCCTTGTTGCATCAGCTATGACACCCATCTGGCTCTCAGCCAGATCATATAATGAACTGATATCCTTGATCACAAACTTACTGCTGTTTCCGGTTATCATCTGATCTCCGATCTTAACTGCATAATCTACTGACGTAACACCGTAATTAGACAGGAGCAGAGCGATCTTCTCATCCGCTTTCTGCCTGATACGTTCCTCCAGACTTCCGCCGGTTACTGATCCGGACGCCATATCGGTTGCGCTGGCGCCATAGACAGATGATATCTTCTTCTCAAATTCGTCCCTGGCATAACCATCCTTAAGGTAAACATATACTCCGTCGGCACGTTCATTGGGACAGATCCTCCTGTAACCGTCACACGTCATATAGACATTGATGCCGCTGTTACTCATGGCTCCAACAACACCCGTTATGATGTAGCTTTTCTCTATGCTGTCACCTTCAACGATGATGCTGTCACCGATATTAAGATTCTTTTGCCTGCTCGATCGGAGAGAGATCGCGATCTCATTATCGTGCTGCGGGAATCGCCCTTCCACGGCAAACAGATTCTCTGTCTGACTGAAGTCATCAAATATGTTCACATAAGATGCCCCGTCATACCCTTTGCAATGCACATACCTCCAATTATATGTAGGAACAGCCTTCTCTACTTCCGGAAGCTTTGCTATCTCTTCACTGAATGCATAGGCATCAACTCCGTTCAGGACCGTCAGTGTCTCGTCTGAGACTTCCAGCCCCATTACTGTCATAAGAACATCAAAGCCGTTCTTGAAGATATCAAAAGAGTAAGCGCAGAACAGGAATGCCAGGGATGCTATGGCAATACAGAAGCCTGTTCCGATATTCTGTCTCACATCTCTTACGAGGCTCTTCATTGCAAGTCTGACATTTATGCTTCTTCCCGTCTTGATAAGAGGCAGGACGTTCCTTCCGAAATGATGTGTCCTTATCCCCCTGCGGAAAGCTACAACAGGAGGATATTTCTTAACTGCCCTTGCCTTAAGGAGTGCAAAGACGGTAATAAGTCCCGTAAGGATAACTGCAACAGCTACAACCATCAGCACATTGACTGCCCCCCTGATATCCCTGCCTATCATTATTCTCAACAGGCTGTTCATGACGGGCGTAACGGCAACAGCTGCTATGGCACCGATCACAGCGCCTATGCCTACTGTTATTACATATTCGTAGATATATGACAGTGATATCTCTCTTGACGTGTATCCAAGTGACTCCAGTACGCCAATCTGCTGCATCTGGTCCTCTATATCGTTGCCGATCTTATGTCTGATGAGGAAAATCGCTGAGGCCATGGTTATAGCGGAAAGGCATGCTGCCATGATCATGAACATGTTCGGGAACTGTGTCTCGATATATTTCTCAGTATCATAATCCATCATGAAAAGAGTCTGCGTGAGCTTGTCAGAAGTCTTCTCCTCTCCTTTGGCAGAAAATTCCATCAGCGGGAATTCACCATCATAATCGAAGGCTACAAAATCCGCTACTTCAAAAACTCCTGACAAAAGTGTATAGTCGCTCTCAGTTATGACGAGCTTGATCATAGAATTAGAACTGTTGCATACACCGGTCTCATAAACACCTGCAACCGTGAACGGATAATCCCTGCCTCCTGCAACGATAGTCAATGTATCTCCGGGTCTGTAATCTCTTCCGATCTCGTATACCTGCGGGATCCATACAGGATGTTCAATACCCCTGATCTCTTCATCAGAAAGATGATCGTCCTTGACGAAGTCCTCGATCTTCATCTCGCTCTCTTCCGTGAGCAAAATAAAGTTTTCCGAGAGCTTATCGCCATTATGATCTCTAATCCCTGCATTGATCGCGAATAACGCCTTGCCGCGTCTCAGATTCGTGACATTGTAGTCATTCTCCAGGATATCCTTATACTCTTCGCGATAGGTCTCTCCTCGGAACGCCATAAGGTTCTCCGCACTTCCGGTTGCCTCAAAGCACTCATCGAAGGCATTCATGACCTTCGCCAGATTAGCCGCTACGATGCCCAGCGTAAATACTGTAATAAACGTCAGAAAGATGATCGCCAGAGCTTCCTTCTTATTCTTCCTGAGATTGAATAATGATAATCTGAATATCTTCATCCTGATCACCATCCCATCTCATCCAGGAAGTTCTGAAGCCCTGTCCTTCTTGTCTTATTATCGTCCGTTCCGTAAGGCTTCATCCTGTATTCTCCTGCGATACTGCCGTCTCTCAGGAAAAGCACTCTTGTACCTCTCAGAGCCGTCTTCAGATCATGGGTTACCAGAACAATGCTCTGACCGTTCTTGTGTATCTCTGTAAAGATATCAAGAACATCCGTACTTGAAGCCGAATTAAGCTGCCCTGTAGGCTCATCAGCAAAGAGGATCTTAGGGTCATTAACAGCTGCCCTCACGATACCTACCCTCTGCGCCTCACCGCCGGACAGCTGATTCGGATACTTGTTCCACAATTCTTCCTTTATTCCGACTTTATTCAGAAGATCCTTAACTTTATTAACAAGTTCAGGTGAATTCTTCTGAACGATAAGGGCACCCGTCAGAACGTTATCAAAAACTGTCTGGTTCTCGAGAAGATAGACGCTCTGGAACACGAATCCGCAGTTGCCTCTCCTGAACACCGCCAGCTGATCATTGGAATAGTCCTGTATCTCTTTGCCTGAGAATCTGATCTTACCCATAGAAGGTTTATCCATTCCGGACAGGGCATAAAGCAGCGTTGACTTACCGGAACCTGACGCCCCCATGATGACCGTAAAATCGCCCTCCATTATCTCAAGATCCAGATTCTTTATGACATGCTGCTGCACGCCGCCATTCGAGAATGATTTACAAAGCTTCTCTGTCTTCAGTATAGAACTCATACAATACTCCCTTCGCATACGTTTGTAGCTTATGGTCATATTGTAAGATTCCCCCCGAAAGAGTTCTTTAACAAAAGACTATTAAATTCTTAACAAATTCTTAAGGGCACTTCGAAAAGTCTTCGGAGGTCAGCAGCTGCTGCGTAGCCAGGTACACAAAAATGCTTGAACCTGTGAACCAGGTGCCCGGATGTACCCGTTTTGCTGCACCGGCCGGCTTCCCGCGCGGATTTACGGGTACATTTCAAAACCAGAATTCTCCGCTGCCGCTGTCACGAAGTATATCATCTACTCCGTAAGGAAAGACGATATCGTCCAGCCCTATTAATATGGCTGTCTTGACCTGATCCTCGAACACATCCGCATAGAATTGAGTCGACTCAGATATATCGACAAAGATGATGTCCTTACCGATCTTAAGCCCGTATCCCATGTATGACTTGTGACGGTTCATCGACTTCTGAGCATATTTGATCTCGCCGAGGGCACCGTTGACCTCGATACCGATGCAGCGCTGCTGGCTGGGAACAAGAAATGTGATGTCAGGATACAGAATGTTGGCGTATTCATCGCCGACTGCTATCTCGATCTTATATTCAAGTCCGAGCTTATCCAGCACCTGACAGCACATATGCTCATTCTTCGAACGGAGTATCCTGCCGTTAAATTCGATCGGATGCTCGATGGTCACCGGATTAGCATATTCTTTGGCATTGCGGTAAAACTCGTCTGTCATGAATGTCTTCCGTTTCTTTTGCAACGGATAATCCAGCAAACGGGGCGGATTCTTAAAATAGGAGTTCCATTGTTCCGTTAACAATTTCAATTTATTGCTGACATTGATATACTCGGTTATCAGAGGACTCCACCGCCTTCCTTGATCTGAGTCGACTCTGTATGTTCTTTTGTGGTATGGATCTGTATTCTTATCGGATGGATCATATGTAACATTGACTACCATCCAGCCCCCACGCATACCAAAACTCCCGTGCGGTATCTCCGCCAGACGCTTTGTAAGATATGATATCTGAAGCTCGTACATTCTATAAAAATCCATGCCTATATTATAAGGCCTGAGAGCCGTCAAAAAGCTCCGAATTCATACGAATTCATACGAAGAAAATACGAAGATATCTGAATTGATGCGAATCGATACGAAAAGATTACAATAGCCGCTCCTTCAAACATACGCACAAGTCACTGCCACCGGGGAAAATCCGGTTCTTCACGGAATACGTGCAACTGCGTTGCAGGATATTAGGATCTGACAACTTCCCCATTTCACTTAACAAAAGTGTTCGTTTTTATAAAAAATGGGGAATAATCGTTAGAATTCCCCATTCTCCTTAAAATTCAGACAGGATTTTAAGTTTTATGGGGAAGTTCGATTGAAGGTTCCACCGCTCCTTTGAGCACGAGCGGGCATGCAAACAAAAAGTATTGCTATACTCATCATCTTGTGAAGCCCGCAGCTGTTTGCGAGCGGACTTCCACCCTCTCTGACAGCTCAATGCCCTGTCCCAGAACTCCTTTGAGCACGAGCGGGCATGAAAACAAAAAGAATTGCACATACTCATCCCCGCGAAGTGCGACTGAGTTCCGGAACAGTGGCATTGAGCTTCCTTTTAGCTTAACGGCACCATCAACACTACTGCGAATCCGTCCCCGTCACTCGAGACTTCCAGATCGCCGTTCATCTTCTCCATCAACATACGGGCGATATAAAGTCCCAGACCGCTTCCTTCAGAACCGGATGCCGCCTGTGCTTTGCCACGGTAGAACTTGTTTGTTATAAGGTCGAGTTCGTCGGAGGGGACGCCGGGACCGTGGTCGGAGGTCTTCATTTCGAGCAGCCCGTCAAGGATTCGGTATTCAACATCGATGGCAGTACCTGCGTACTTATAAGAGTTATTGATTATGTTGCCGATGACCTGGCTAAGGCGCTTGGGATCGGTGTTAATGATGACCTCGGGAACGGGCGCGGTTCTGACGAGGTTCCTGTCGTCGTAGCGGGTGATTATCTCTCCAATGACTGCGGAGGATTCGTCGGTTAAATTCACCTTGAACTCACCAAGGTCGTCGAGCGTTGAAGCAAAGAGGTCGGTGACGAGCGCGTCGATCTGGTCTGCTTTACTGTAGATGTTATCCAGCTTGACGGCTATGTCGCCGTCTTCTGCGCCGCCCCGCATCTCGAGCTTTGCCTTGAGGAGTTCTGTTGTGAGCTTGATCCCGGTAATCGGGGTCTTCAGGTCATGACTCAGTGACGCTACGAGTTCCTTCTCCTTCTTCTGGTGTGCGATCTCGCGTTCACGCGCGGCACTCAGCTCCTCGCGCATTATGTCGAAGCTCTCGGAGAATGTGCCGAACATGTTGCTGCGTTCTATCAGGAGAGGCTCGTCGAGTTTGCCCTCGGCCACTTTGCCGGCGAACTGCTCCATCTTGCGGAATGGGCGTATGATATTGCGCTGTACAAAATAACCGTAGACCAGCATGGCAACAATGACTATCACCGTTACAGCCGCGAGACCGATCAGCAGTGTGCCACGCATACTCCTGTACGCCGCCGTATTGTCGTCGATCATTATCACGCAGCCTTCGATCCGGTTGCCGTCGACGATGTATACATACGGATATCTGTTCTTGATCGCGGATTCGATTGTCACGTCTTCCTTTGAGCTTCCTGTGCGCGAGTCGTAGATCACTGCATTATTCACGTCGAGGATCACGAATTCAGCGTTATATCCTTTCGAGGCGATACGCGCATCGAGGCCGTCGCGGTCATTCGCTTCTTTGGCAATGTCGTTGAGCATGACGATCTTGCTGCCGTCCACCTGCCCCGCACCTTTGCCGTTCCACGCGATCAGCCCGAAAACAGCGATCGCACAGACAAACAACAGAGCAACAACAGCAACAGTCCTTACATAACTTCTCACTTAGCCGGCGTTCTCCTCGATCATGTATCCGACGCCCCATACCGTCTTGATGAATTCCGGATTCTTGGGGTCCTTCTCCATCTTCTCCCTGAGGTGCCTTATGTGAACGGCCAGGGTCCCTTCGCCGATATACTCATCGCCCCAGACCCTGGCAAGGAGCTCGTCCTTGGTGACCACGCGTCCCCTGTTCTCCAGAAGGTACAGAAGCATCTTATATTCCATCGCCTTGAGCGGAACAGCTTCCCCGCCGACCACCAGCTTATGCGTATTGGTATCAAGCCTGATGTTGCCGCCTATCTCTGTCGGATCACAGGATGCCGGAACTGATGCCGCGTTCTCCCGCGCCTTCTCATACCTTGTAAGGATCGTCTTTACCTTTGCCAGCAGGATACTCAGCGTATATGGCTTCTTGATATAGTCATCGCCGCCAATATTAAGAGCTATCAGAACATCATCGTCGCTCGTCCGGGCGCTGATAAAAAGTATCGGCATATCGTAATTCTCACGCACCTTCCTGCACAGATCGAATCCGGACTTATCCCCGAGATTGATGTCGAGCAGCAGGAGCGACACGAGATTCTTATCAAGAAAAGCAACCGCGTCATCGTAGCTCGTCACATAGGCAGTCTTCACGTCGAACATGTTGAAGTACTCCGCAGTCGCCTGCGCGATCACCTCATCATCGTCGATCATCAGGACCTTATATTCATTGCTGCCCATAGAGGATGTCCACTACTTCGCCGATATACATGTCATGCGGCGCATCAGATGCATAGAACCTCTCCGCGACCTCAGCAGGCATCCCGGCGGGATCGAGTCCGGTCACAAACAATTTCCTGCAGACAAGCGTCATCTCAGCCTCGGCGAAAGTAACAGACTCCCCTGCCGCGACGGCCGTCAGACCGTCAATATGCATCTTGTCGATCTCGCGTCCGGACTTGGATCCAAGCAAACCGAGAGTCTTCTTATATTCCTCTCCATAGAAGCTCAAAGTGAAATAATCACTGTCATCCATAAATTCATGCGTATATCTGGAAGTCCTGACATACACAGTTGCCACAGGCTTATTCCACAACGTTCCCAGACCGCCCCACGACACTGTCATCGTGTTGAACTTGTCCGTGCTTCCCGCCGTCAGCAGCGACCACTTCTTATCAAAAATCCCGAAAACATCTGTATTAAATACCATTATCTTCTCTCCGGCAAATATTATATGAAGTCATGTGAGTCTTTACGGATCAGAATTTCTTCCGGCGCTCCTCATTATACAAACCGAAATTACACTCGGAAGCCTCGGGAACATCTCCCTTCCAGAGTTCGTCAAAAGCCTCAAAAATAAAAGCAATGACCTTATCTTCCTCAAGCCAGCTGTTCAACTCTTCAATATATCTCTTCTCATTATCAACAGACTGTCTTCTCGGCTCACCGGCTTTGGGTGTAATAGTAACCAGCTTCCCGTCAACAAAAGCATTATATGACGGCGAAGTGCTGTTAGAACTCCATCCGACTTCAGTAAAGATGACCTGCTTATCAGGAAACAATGCCTTCATTGCCGCATAATGTTCCTTGTTAACAGCCACGGCCTCCTCTATCGGCGTGCCGTAGTGATATGGATAGCTGTGAACACTGATAATGTCTAATTCCTTTGCAAGATCAGTGATATTAGGCCAATCCAGAGCACCCTCACAGAATGTTACCGGCTTATCAAGATTCGCCTTAAGCTTCCTCGCATGTCCGATAAGTCTCTGCTCGGATACCTTATGTGCAGTCCATACAGGTGTATTCTCATTACCTACAGATACTGCAACCACGTACTCATCGAACTCCTTTACCAGGTCGATGAGCTTGTCTACCTCTCTATCATTGCGTTCGATTCGCGCTTTGAGCTCTTCATCGGTATAATTCTGCACCTCGAAAGGGCACTCCCTGTTATTGACCTCACTGTCGGAATCAATGCCTATGATACATCTGAGAGGCAGATTATCATCTCTGATAACCTCAAGCGCATATCTCGCATGCCGGTTCGGATCATACATCCTGATGTATTTATATCCGTCATTAACAAGTATATGCAGATCTTCCCTTACCTGTTCCTTTGTCGGTGAATCACCTTTGGGGCTTTGTCCTTTACGGTAGCCGGAGTAACAGATGGCTTTGCCATATTCAAGATAGTTCATAGATATACCTCACATTTCTTTATATTTACACAACAATTATAAAATATGCCCGAGTCAAAAACAAACTCTTCTCCTCAATTCTCAAACTATTTATGATATGTAGCGATAATCAATCCCCGAGAATTGCATCAAACATCTCGAGTTCATCCACCCACTGCGGATCGCTCTTTGTCGACTTCATCAACGCCCCGCAGTTCGGGCACGCATTGGTCGGCCTGTCCTTCTTCACGTGACATCTGGCGCACTCATAATTATCACTGCGAAACAAATGCTCACGGCGTATCCAGTAAGATGTGTTATCAGGCTGCTTGCTCTTGCCGAACATAGTGGGACTCCTTTGGTGGTGAATGTTGAGGTGAGGAATAAGGGCCGGAGGATTACTGTTTGCTCAGTCTCTCGTACCTGACCTCTTCAAGAGTGTAATTGTCAGGGATTATGCCTGCCAGAGAATTAACGATTCTTATATTCTCCTGGATAGGATCAGAAACGGCATTATCGTTCTTGTCCTTATTATCATTGATTGTCACAGTCTATCACCTCCAATGAGAGTATTATAGCAAGTTATGTTACCGATTTGAATTCTCACTATTTCTCTGGAGCAACGTAAAAAAGAGGACTATCCGAACGACAGCCCTCAGTGATTAGTATTGATGGATAATAAATTGTTTTCATTATTTTTTATGTATAGATTTTTCATATAATTCCTTCTTTAGCTAATTTTTATTCAATCAAATTATTTTTATAAGCAGTAATACAAACATCAGCCACATTTTTCATAAGATTAGGTACATCTTTACGATCAGCTTTAAAGCAAAGAATGACGAGAGATAATCCAGGCAATAAGCTGTCTATTACACTAAGTATCCGTAACACTATTTCCTCCTTTCTTCCATCAATACATGAAGCATAGTGAGCTTCAGCCAGCAGTGTATCGTGGTTCCATAGAAAAGTCAATGTGATTAAATTTATTTATCCCCCGCCGCAAAGTGAAAGGAGGTAAAAACGGCGGGGGCGACAAAGGACAAAGTTAGCGGATGTCATCCGCAGGATAAGAAGGGGCAGGATCAGGCGCAAAGCGCTTGACACAACCGAGAACAAAATGCGTAATAGCGGCAATGGTGGCGACAGCAGCGTCGTCGAACGGACCAAAAAGAAGATCGGGAGATACCACATAGATAATGGCACCGATAACGAGAGCTGATTGGATAGTAGATAACTTAGACTTGTTCATATGCACCTCCGGAATAAACACCAAATGCTGAATTGTTACTTTCTTGAAGCA
>DFIB01000187.1 GCA_002371375.1 Mageeibacillus sp. UBA3708
GCTTCTCAAGCAGTATGTCCGATCCGTGCTCCATGGCATATTTGCCGATCGCGAAATGCAGTCCGGAGGGGACGGTGATAGCCGTGACATCAGGCTTGACCTTCTCTATTGCTTCCTTATAATCCGTGTAGATCTCAGCCTTGCCCTCGAGTCCTGATTCCCTGAGGAGCTTCACTGCAGCATTCTTATTGGCGTCGCATACGCCTTTGAGAACCAGCTTGTCCTTGAGTGCTTTGATGGCTTTGATGTGTTTGACGGATACTCTTCCGCAACCGATTATAAGTACTGTAAGCATATTGCTCATGATAGCCTCCGGTATTAACTGCTCTTGATAGTCTATCATAATTATCTGAATAAGAAATCTGTTAATAATGTATAATTATCCTTAAGCGGAGGTGGTACATGATGGAAAACGGACTCAGGCCGGCATCTGAACTTGACGACGAGACGATCGAAGAGATGGTAAGAACATATCTCGGAGGTGTAATGCCTTTCTATATCATCGGCATAGCTGTAACGGCCGGTTTGGTGGTGTGTGCGGTCTTCAGCCGCAGCAATATCCTGCACGTCATAGCGTGGGGATTTGGCGGTGTTATGTTACTGTTCCTGATCACCTCGTTGGTATCAGCCCTGATCGCAGCAGGAAGGATCAGGAATAAGCGCTTTGCCTGGACAAAGGGAACTGTCACCAAACACAGGATCGCGCAATCGGGATTGTCCAGCCACAACGTTTATTTATTTACGGTAATTGACGGCCAATACATGTGCAACACTTGGTGCAATCCCTGGTATGGCAAGGGAACAGAAGTATATTACATAGAGACCAGGTCCAAACTCGGTAATCAGCCCGTCGTGGCCAGGGTCAGATAACGGAGGTGTCATATGTCATTTGTCAACATTATCGAGAACAAAAGATACGGAAGGGAATTGACCGATGAGGAGATAAAGATATTTGTAAAGGGCGTTACTGACGGAAGCATACCTGATTATCAGATATCTGCACTCCTGATGGCAATAGTTCTGAACGGCATGTCCGACCGTGAGATGACGACTCTGACACTCGAAATGGCAGATTCCGGCGAGAGGGCAGACTTGTCCTTCTGCGAGGGCATTCCGGTAGATAAGCACAGCACAGGTGGTGTCGGAGATAAGGTAACACCGTTGCTGCTCCCTCTGCTTGCCACATTCGGTGTGACAAGTGTTAAGCTGTCCGGCAGAGGACTCGGATTCACGGGCGGAACAATAGATAAGTTCGAATCGATCAAGGGATTTAATACGGCAGTCAGTGCAGAAGACTTCCCGGCGATGATCAAGGAGACAGGAATGGTTCTGTCTGCTCAGACACCGAATCTTGCACCTGCTGATAAAGTGCTGTATGCTCTCCGCGATGTCACCGGAACAGTTGATTCCATACCGCTTATTGCCTCAAGTATTATGAGTAAAAAGATTGCGGGCGGCGCCAAAGCACTTGTCCTCGACGTCACGTGCGGGAGCGGTGCTTTTATGAAGACTGTTGACAGGGCAGAAGAGCTTGCAAAAGCCATGATAAGCATCGGCAAGCTGGCAGGTATAAAGACAGTTGTTGTAATATCAGACATGGATCAGCCTCTGGGAAGGACGTGCGGCAACACTCTGGAGATGCAGGAAGTAATGGAAACGTTGACCGGCAAGGGCGCTGAAGACGTCGTCAAGGTTGTCTGTACGATAGCGGTCAATTCTGTCAAGCTGGCAGGCAAGACAGGCGGACTTAACGACAAAGAACTGTATGGTGAGTGCGTAAGAAGGCTTACCGGAGGAGAGGCACTTAAGAAGTATTTCGAGTTGCTGGCCTCGCAGGGAGGTCAGTTGTCGGCAGGCGGTCCCGTATATGTGGAGTTGCCTCATGAAGCAATGCGCGTTACTGCGCCCGTTGACGGTTATATCAAGAGTATCAGGGCTGATGCGGTCGGCAATCTGTCGGTATTACTCGGTGCCGGTCGTCAGACAAAGGACGACATTATCGATCACGGAGCCGGAATATGCTTCTATGCCAAGGTGGGAACGTACGTGAAGCGGGGTGATGTTATCTGCTCATTGTGCCACGGGATCGACAGGAATGTATCTGAGGATCTTCTGTTCGATGTCATGGAGAAGATATACGACTGCTACGAGTTCTCAGATGAGCCTGTTGAAGAGCGTGATCCGATAATTATGGTTCTTGATTAATCTCTGTTTGTTCTGTATAATTAGAACAAATGTTTTAGAGGTTGTTCATGAGTGAAGTAAGAAGTTCGGTAATCATCGGCGTTGACCCCGGATATGCTATTACGGGATACGGCATCATCGAGAAGACCGGTAACAGGCTGAAGGTAATCGATTACGGTGTCATCGAGACTAAGCCCAAGACCGATTTTGAGATAAGGCTTCTTACCATCAACGAGAATATCAGATCGCTCCTCGAGATCTACAAGCCTGATTATATGGCAATCGAAGAATTGTTCCTGTCGAAGAATACTACGACTGCCATAGGGACGGCCCAGGCGAGAGGTGTCGTGATCGTTGAGGCTGCCAGAGCGAATATTCCCGTCTATGAATTTACGCCCGGTCAGATCAAGCTTGCCGTAACCGGTTACGGCAAGGCAGAGAAGCGTCAGGTGCAGCTCATGGTGCAGAGACTTCTTGCATTGAAGGAGCTGCCTAAGCCTGATGATGCGGCTGACGGGCTTGCCGTAGCCGTGTGCCTGGCGAATACGGGCATCATGGCATCAGGGAAGGCCGTCGCAGGCTATCAGTACGGCAGGTACGGTTACAGTAACAAATCCCCGCTGGGATAACTTTTACGGGAGGATTCAATGTACGCATATATCAAGGGTGAATTAGTAATCAGGGAAGAGACTTATATCGTAGTAGATAATAACGGGATCGGATATCTGATCCTCATGCCGTTTCTTATGTCAGCCAGGCTGGGTGCTATCGGCGAGAATATCACGTGCTATGTCTATCACAGTGTCAAGGAAGACGGTATATCTCTGTATGGTTTTACGTCTCGTGAAGAGAGGGATATGTTCCTTATGCTCATTACTGTCAGCGGCATCGGACCCAAGGTCGGGCAGACGATCAGCTGCTATCTCACACCGGAGCAGCTCGCATCGGCCGTTATCGGCGGCGATGTGAAGACGATATCATCAGTTAAGGGACTAGGCAAGAAGTCTGCAGAACGCGTCATTCTCGAACTGCGTGACAAGCTCAAAGCTGAGGCTAAGGCTCTCGGTGCGAAGGCATCTCCCTCAGGTGAAGGCTTTGTATTCAGTGCAGACCAGTCCGGAGTATCCAATGATGCCATAGGTGCTCTCGTTATGTTAGGATATAAGCAGCAGGATGCGGAAGATGCCGTTGCCTCCTGCTATGAGGACGGTATCGGATTGCAGGATCTTATCAAGAAGTCCCTGAAGATGATTACCGGCAATAAGTTCGGGTGAGTGACATATTATGGATTTTAACGGATATGAAGATGACGAGAGAGTCATAGAACGTAAGCGGATACTTAGTGACGGCGATGAGAAGACATTAAGGCCTGTTACCTTTGACGAGTATCACGGTCAGAAGAAGGTCAAGGAGAATCTCAAGATCTTCATCGACGGTGCAAAGAGCAGAGGTGAGTCGCTGGATCATGTATTGTTATATGGTCCTCCGGGACTCGGCAAGACCACACTGGCAGGTATCATCGCAGCCGAGATGGGAGTGGCGCTTCACATTACTACAGGTCCTTCCATCGAGAAGGCCGGAGATCTGGCGGCACTGCTTACGAACCTTAATGAGAATGAGGTATTATTTATCGACGAGATCCACAGGCTTAACAAGAGCGTTGAAGAGGTGCTCTATCCGGCGATGGAGGATTTCTGTCTTGATATCATGATAGGCAAGGGCCCTTCTGCAAGGTCGGTAAGGCTTGATCTGCCGCATTTTACTCTCGTGGGAGCCACAACCAGAGCAGGAATGATATCTGCTCCGATGCGTGACAGATTCGGCATGATACACCGCCTCGAATTGTACGGGACACCGGATCTTATGGATATCCTGAGAAGAGACGCTGAGATACTTGGTATTAAGATATCTGAAGAAGGTCTTGAGAACATCGCATCAAGGTCACGCGGAACGCCGCGTATTGCAATAAGGCTGCTTAAGCGTATGCGTGATTATGCGACATATCTCAAGAAGGACATTATCGATAAGGAAGTGTCGGACTTCGGACTCAAGGCTCTGGACATTGACGAGATCGGTCTTGACACGATCGATAAGAGAGTTCTGATGACCATAGCAGACGTGTTCAAGGGCGGACCGGTCGGCCTTGAGACACTGGCAGCAACAACAGGCGAAGACCCGGTAACGATAGAAGATGTTTATGAACCGTTCCTGCTGCAGAACGGCTTCCTTCAGAAGACTCCGAGAGGCAGAATGCTGACGGTAAGGGCTTATGAGCATCTGAGGCTTCCCGTTCCCGCGGAACTTCAGAACAGGAACAAGGCGGCTTTTGAGAATCTGACCATTGAGTCATATGCTAATAACGGAGACTGACCAATGACGATGCTTCTTCATGCATGCTGCGGCCCTTGCTCAATGTATCCTCAGGATGATCTTCAGAATGACGGCATATCCTATGATATGCTCTGGTTCAATCCTAATATTCATCCTGAATTCGAGTGGAACAGACGGCTGGAGAACCTTCAGAAGGCGGCTGATCACTACGGGGTGAACCTTATGACAGAAGGCGTCTGTATGGAGGATTACTGGCTGTCCAAGTCATATATGGATGAGTATGGTTCCAGATGTGCCATGTGCTATGACATCAGAATGGATCATACTGCAAGATATGCAGCGGAACACGGATATGATTCTTTCTCCACAACACTTCTGGTAAGTCCTTATCAGCAGCATGAGGCAATCGTAAGGACATGTGAGAAGAAGGCGGAGTTATACGGCGTTAAGTTTATATACCGTGACTGGCGTGAAGGGTTCCGTAAAGGACAGAATATGGCAAGGGACATAGGGCTGTACAGACAGAAATACTGCGGATGCATCTTCTCTCTGGAAGAGTCAGAGTTCAGGGATAAGATCATCAGGAGTTTTGGTTGATCCCGGAGGTGATGTTATGTATATACCCGGCTATGTAAAAGGTGTTAATCTTGGTGGCTGGCTGTCGCAGACTCATGATATGTCGCGTGAACATTACGCCGGTTATATTACCGAGGACGATATTAAGAAGATCGCATCGTTCGGACTTGATCATGTCAGGGTTCCCGTTGATTACATGCTGATCGAGAATGAGGACGGAAGTGTCTTGGAAGAGGGATATGGTTATATCGATAACTGCATAACCTGGTGCCGGAGACATGGTCTTCATATGGTCATAGACCTTCACAAGGCATACGGATATACTTTCGATCCGACGGACAAGGGAGATAAGACGGTTTTCTTCAAGGATCCGTCCATGCAGGTCAGGTATTTTGATCTGTGGAGGAGATTTGCAAAGAGATATGCGGGAGACAGTGACGTTGTGGCTTTCGAGCTGCTGAATGAGATCGTGCTGCCTGAGGTCAAGGACTTGTGGAATGATATCGCGCTTAAGACGATCAAGCTCATCAGGGAATATGCGCCGGATAACTGGATAATGTTCGGCGGAGTTTGCTATAACAGCGTCGTGTCAGTTCAATGGCTTCCTGTTGTTGAAGACAGGAAAGCTGCATACGTGTTCCACTGTTATGAGCCTTTCCTGTTCACGCATCAGGGGGCTCACTGGGTTGACGGAATGCAGGGTGACTTCAGGACAGGATATCCAAGGACTCTGGAAGAATACAGGAATCAGGGAAGACAGCTTACTGCTGACCTTGTCAAAGACCTTTATTATGACTGCATAGACAGGATCGGACCGGAGTACTTTGAGGGATTGTTTGCGTCAGCTCTGAAGGTGAGTGAAGAACGGGGAATACCGTTATACTGCAGCGAGTATGGCGCTATTGATAATGCTGGCAGGGAAGATGTTGTAAGGTGGCTTGGCGATATTCATACCGTGCTGGAGAAGCATAATATAGGCAGAGCGCTCTGGAATTATAAGGAATTGTATTTCGGACTGACTTCAGAGGCGTTTAAGCCTTATATCAGCGAAGTTCTGAAGAGGCTGTGAGCGGGCCGCCGGACTCACGTGTCAGAAACTGTCAAATAGTTTCCTTTTGTGCAGAATAAAAAATATACCGGAACAGAATTACTGCGAGCG
>DFIB01000106.1 GCA_002371375.1 Mageeibacillus sp. UBA3708
ACGGCCTCAAGCAGCTCCGTATCGCCGAGACAGAGAAGTATGCACACGTTACATTCTTCTTCAACGGCGGTATTGAGGAACCCAACAAGGATGAGGACAGAACTCTTGTTAACTCACCCAAGGTTGCAACATACGATCTGCAGCCCGAAATGAGTGCTCCCGAAGTATCCGAGAAACTCGACGCAGCCATCACATCCGGCAAGTACGACGTAATCATAATCAATTTCGCCAACCCCGACATGGTAGGCCATACAGGTGTCCTCGAAGCAGCCATCGCCGCAGTCGAGAGGATCGACCAGTGCGTTGGTGCCGCAGTCGATGCAGTTAAGCAGATGGACGGTGTCCTCTTCATCTGCGCAGACCACGGCAATGCCGAACAGATGATCGACTACGAGACAGGCGAGCCCCACACAGCTCACACGACGAACCCTGTTCCGTTTATCCTCTACAACTACGATCCCGCTTACACACTTCGTGAAGGCGGACGTCTCTGCGACATCGCTCCGACATTGCTGGAGATCATGGATCTGCCCCAGCCCAAGGAGATGACAGGTAAGTCACTGCTGGTCAAGAAAGCTTAAGCGAAGTTTTTTATCTGATGATATTGAAGGTGACTGGGATGGTCTAGTGACCGGTTACTTTGGATGACAGATGACTACACTGAACAATTTGACCTGCTACACTGAAATCCGTTCAGTGCTGCAGGTCTTTTTGTTCAGTGTAATTTATAATCGTGTCAGTTGAGGTGGTACCCCTCACCCGAATATAAGATGCATGATGATAAAAACACACAAGGTGATCGCACCGGCACCTATGGCGAGAAGGATCTTCTGATAGGGACGCTTGGCAATCTCCGCTGTCTTCTCGTCCTTGCCGAGGTCTTTGCCTTCGGTAAAAGCAAGAATCTCTTTATATGTCTGAATGTCATTCTGCTTTTTGAGGATTTCGACGCGCCAGGCCAGTATCAGCAGAGCGGTCATGTAGAGAACATAGGCTATGATCCCCCATATTCCAAAAAATCGGATGAGCGGGTAGGGGATGAGTATCCCGATAATGAATCCTGCCCCGTATATGTTTGATACTCTGTTGAATTCGCGAATGGATTCGCCGGTTACTTCTCTCTTCATCATGTCAACATCTCCTTTTACAAGGTCATCGAGGGTAACGCCGAACAGTTCGCTCATGAGAAGAAGGCTTTTGATGTCCGGATAGCTTCTGTTGTTCTCCCAGGAACTGACAGTCTGGCGTGACACATAAGTCTTCTCTGCCAGAATGTCCTGATTCCAACCCTTGGCTGCACGATGCTCCTTTATTCGATTGCCTATCTCCATGGTTCCCCCGATGTTGCTGACTTGCCGGATGACAAGTCAATTTAACACCAAAACCTGCCTTATTGCAAACCTGCGGTATTTAGTCAGCCTCTTTTGCCGCTCTTGCCGCTCTGCGGACTTCTCTGTCATTCTCCAAGGCTTCCTCGATCATTTTCTCTTCCTTGCTCTTCTCGCCGGTGATGCTATAATGAGCTTCGATTATCGCTTCCCTGACTGCCCACTTGATTACGAAATACCCTATTACCAATCCCATGATGAGTGTTCCGCCGCTTATACCCAATTCTCTTAACATATCTTTGTCCTCCGTGACTGTTGTATTGCTCAGCCGCAGCCTGCGGCTTACGGTAAGGATTATGTCATCCACGGGCCGCTCTGTCTGTCAAAGGTGCTTTACATCCAGTAAATACGGGCATGTAAAGACATTTTTACATGACGATTTATCGGGCATTTGTGCGGCAAAAAGCCTCGCCTGTGATTTAGACGGCAGACTGTGATATTATATTGAGGTAATTATCAGGAGGTTTTTTATGGCATCAGCATGTGATTCATGTCCGTCCAAGAACGGATGCACTTCTCAGGACTCATGTCCTTCACTTAACAAAAAGATCAATGATAATATCAAGAAGGTAATAGGCATCGCCAGCGGTAAAGGCGGGGTAGGCAAGTCGTATGTGACGTCTGCGCTCGCTGCCAAACTGGCGAGACAGGGACTTAAGGTCGGCATCATGGATGCTGATGTTACCGGGCCGTCGATTCCAAAGGCTTTCGGGCTGAAGGGAATGCTGAGGGCGACGGAGGATAATGTAATGCTTCCGGCCGAGACGAAGAGCGGTATCAAGGTTGTTAGCCTCAATCTCCTTCTCAAGGATGAGGAAGCACCTGTCATATGGAGAGGACCCGTCATCTCGGGTGTCATTCAGCAGTTCTGGACTGATGTTGACTGGGGCATGCTCGATGTGCTCCTCATAGATATGCCTCCCGGCACGGGAGATGTGCCTCTCACGGTATTCCAGTCCATCCCTCTCGACGGGATAGTACTCGTATCAACGCCGCAGGACCTTGTGTCAATGATCGTCAGCAAGGCCAAGAACATGGCGCAGATGATGAATGTGAAGATACTCGGTCTCGTGGAGAACATGAGTTATATCAAGTGTCCTCACTGCGATGAGAAGATATCACTCTTCGGAGATGACAAGGCACTTGTCGAAGCCGCTGACAAGGCGGGGATAAGCATTCTCGACCGACTCCCTCTCGATACGGCAGAGACGGCTAAGATCGACGGCGGCAATGCCGATGATGCAGGCGACGGAATACTTGAGAACACAGTTAAGATCATCACGGGGTGATAACGGATGAAAGAAGTTTGCTACGAGCACACAGTGCAGTATTATGAGACGGACCAGATGGGGATCGCGCATCACTCGAACTATATCAGGTGGTTCGAAGAGGCAAGGATCCATTTCTTCGATGTGATAGGCATGGGCTACAAGGAGTCTGAGAAGAAGGGGATAATAAGCCCTGTGCTGGCTGTTGAGGCAAACTACAAGAACATGAGTTATTTTCAGGATGTGGTGGTGATCAAGGTCAGCCTGGTTGAGTATTCCGGCGTGAGGCTGAGCCTCAAGTACGAGATCACCGACAAGGCGACGGGACAGCTCAGGTGTACGGGTAAGAGCAAGCATTGCTTTATCAATCCCGAAGGCAGGGTAATCTCTTTGAAGAAGGTGGCGCCTGAGGCGTATGACAAATTGATGGAAATGGTGGGAGAACAGTAATGGCAGACATAGTTATAATCGGAGCAGGTCCCGCGGGAATGTCCGCAGCGGTCTACGCGAGAAGAGCAGGAATGAGCACAGTCGTGTACGAAGCCAATATGTTCGGCGGACAGATAGTCAACACGCCGGAAGTCGAGAATTATCCCGCGATCAAGAAGATATCAGGATTTGATTTCGCGATGGGGCTGTATGAACAGGCATCCGAGCTGGGTGCTGAGTTCAGGATGGAGCCGGTTGTGGCGATCCAGGGCGATGCGAAGTCCGGATTCACCGTAAGGAGCGAGTTCTCGTCCGAGCCGGCAAAGGCCGTGATAATTGCAACGGGCGCATCCAACAGACATATTGGGATAGAGGATGAAGAGCGCCTTACCGGTCACGGCGTATCTTATTGTGCGACGTGCGACGGCGCTTTCTTCAAGGGTAAGGAAGTGGCTGTCTTCGGAGGCGGCAACACTGCCGTTGAGGATGCGCTCTACCTTGCAGGTCTGGCAAGTAAGGTCTACCTGATCCACAGGCGTAATCAGTTCCGTGCCGAACAGAAGCTCGTGAATATGGCCAAGGCTAACGATAAGATCGAGATAGTTACTCCCAAGATAGTGACCGGACTTAAGGGCACCGATAAGCTGACGGCAATATCCGTTACGGACATGGCTGACGGCAGGGAGCAGATGATCGATGTGGATGCTCTTTTTGTCGCGATCGGTCAGATCCCGGCAGCTGAGCCGTTCAAGACAGTGGTTGATCAGGAGAACGGTTACATTATTGCCGGAGAGGACTGCAAGACGAGCGCGGAAGGCATCTTCGTCGCCGGAGACGGACGCACCAAGACTGTAAGACAGCTTACGACAGCTGCTTCAGACGGTGCCGTCGCAGCTCTTGCAGCTTGTGATTTTGTCAGGAGTTTATGAGAGTTTTGAGCCTATCGCGCCAAACAGAGTAATTGCAAATCCGCCGATAAGCAGAGCGCCAAATCCGCATGTTCCGATAATATAAGCACGCTGGATCTTCCTGCTCCTTATTCTCTTCTCCTCAGCCGGAGCATCTTGGGCGATCTTTGGCATAAGAAGGTGCACGCCGAGTGCAATGAATACGGGAGCGAGTGAGAACATGATCATGCTCGACCCGAGCGTCAGAAGCAGTGTATTGCCGCTTGACACGAACGTCTCAAGTGTCTTGTTCGTGACTTCGGTGTTGACCTGACTTCTGCCGAGCAGTGATATCAGGTTGCCTATCGAATTGTTCGTGAAGTGAAGAAGAACAGGCAAAAGGATATTGTCTTTCTTTATCATCAGGTAAGCGCATGAGGCTCCCATAATTGTTGTGTTCATGAACCTTATCGGGTCAGTATGCATGATCCCGAAGAATACCCCGATGATGAGCATGATCATCCAGTCCTTCCTGAGCGGTCTGAAGTGAGACAGGACAGCACCTCTCTCGATCGCTTCCTCACAAATCGGAGCGATGATGGCAACCGTTACGAAAGTGATGAGAGGACTGCCTCCCGACAGCGACGAATTGAGGCCGCTCAATACCTTCGTGAATGTATCCGGAAGCAGAAATGCCGCCAGATATATACTGATGAAACCGAACATTATCGAACCCATCCAGAGGAATATCGTTCCCCAGAAATCCCGGAAAGCTATCTTATGTACGGGGAATACTTCCTTAAGCGGAGTTCTTCTTATGAGTGTATATGAGACGGCCAGTATAAGGAAAAGCAATTCAGACAGGATTAGTCCCGTAAATCCCAGATTTACCTGCAGGAGCCGTCCTGCAGTAAGAAGCATAACAAGCGCTGCAGCCTGCAAAATAACGCCCTGCCAGGGTCTCCATCTGCTTGGAGTCTCGATAGTTCTCATCTTGTTATCTTACCTCTTGTAAATATATCGAAAAATGTAATAATGTTTACATGGTGTATTATTCCATAGATGATTGGGCATGTAAAGGAAGGTGTTGTTATGAAGAGATTCGTGAAGTGTCTTACATCCGTTACTCTCATCGGTGCAATTATGATGTCGGTTGCGGGTTGCGTGAATTTTGGTGTCATTGAGTACGGCGACTTCGTAGATGCGCTTGAGGAAGAGGCAAACCTGAAAGAGGATTCCTGCACCACGGGCAAGAACAGGCGTCATGAGGGTTACGAGATGAAGCGTTATATCGAAGGCGAAAAAGGCAGATGCATGTTTGCTTTCTATGAGCTTGATGATGAAGACGACGCTGTAGAGATGTTCGAGAAGGAATACGACAATTACTTTGATTCCATCGATGAAGATGCATTCGACGGAAGCCATAAGGAAGACTTCGATGAGAAGGCTGCAACAGGATATATTCTCATAGACGGTGAGAACGAAGATACAGGAGGTTCGCTTTACGGAGGCATCTTCCTCAAGGAGAATACGATCGTTGTTGCTATGGCAATGAACGGCGAAGATAAGGATATTGACAGGGTCGCAGGTGTGCTTGACGCCATCGGATATCCCAAGCCCTGACATTACGGTGACAGATTAAACACAGGAAGGTATTACAGTGAAGAACTTTATTAAATGCATGGTTTCAGCTACACTCATCGGTTCTATGCTGATGTCTGTTGCAGGATGTACGAGCTTCAATCTCATTGAATATGATGATTTTGCGGCTGCCCTTGAAGAAGAAGTCGGCCTCAAGGAGGATGACTGCAAAACAGGCAAGAACAAGAAGAGGCTCGGCTATGAAATGAAGCGCTACATCGAAGGTACCAAAGGTACAAGTACAACATTCAAATTCTACGAATTCAAGGATGAGGATGATGCGGTGGAGTACTTTGAGAAGCAGTACGACGAATTCTTAGATGTCATTGAGGACGAGGATTTTGAAGGAAGCCACAAGGAGAGCTTCGATGAGGATTCGGCAACGGGGTATATCCTCATTGACGGAGAGGCTGATGATGCCAGCGTCTACGGCGGCATATACCTCAAAGAGAACACATACATCACTGTTGCAA
>DFIB01000171.1 GCA_002371375.1 Mageeibacillus sp. UBA3708
TTCCGATTTCATTGTTGGCATACATAATGGTAACCAGGCAGGTGTCCTCATCAAGTGCTTCTTTTAATGCGTCTAATGATACAACTCCCTGCGCATCTACCGGAAGATATGTTACTGTGAATCCCTGTTCTTCCAAATAGTTAAATGGCTCTTTTACGGAAGAATGTTCTACCGACGATACGATGACGTGATTGCCACGTCTCTTGTTTGCCATTGCTGTTCCAATGATTGCCATATTATTTGATTCTGTTCCACCTGATGTAAACAGAATCTCTTTTTCCTGGCATTTTAACGTTTTTGCAATAATTTTTGCTGACTGTTTGATATAATTTTCTGCATCGACACCTTTCATATGCTTTGAAGAAGGATTTCCATAATCTGTACGCATCACTTTTACAACAGTGTCAATTACTTCTTCTGCACATTTTGTTGTCGCAGAATTGTCTAAATATACTTCCATTTTCCCTGATTCTTTCTTATTACTTGCAGTATCTTACTGTTTTATTTTATAACGGTTGCAGTACCAAAGAATAATCGGCACTGCGTATTACATTTTAATCTTAAATATCTAAACACTCTAACTGATACATCAGGACAGATAATAGCATCATTCCTGCCGTTTCTGTACGAAGAATTCTCTTACCTAATGTAATAATCTCGCAACCGTGTTCGATAGCATAGTCTAATTCTTTCTGGTCAAATCCGCCTTCCGGTCCGATAAAGACAGATATAACGCTCTCTGCCTCCCCTCTCTCCGTCAACACATCGTGCAGAGTTACACCCCGGGCCTCTTCCCACGGTATGATCTTGAGTCCCGCGCCGGCGTTCTTCACAGCCTGCGCGAACCTGACAGGTTCAGTAACTACGGGAACTATATCCCTCCCCGACTGCCTCGCCGCCTCAAGTGCGATCTTCTGCCAGCGGTCGGACTTGCCGCTCTTGCCGTCGAGCTTGACGACACACCTGTCAGAGATAACGGGAACGATCTTGTGAACACCCAGTTCAACAGATTTCTGTATGGTGAGATCCATCCGCTCGCCCTTGGACACCGACTGGTAGAGGATGATCCTCGCATTTGGCTCGTGTGTCCCCTCCTGCCTGCCGACGGGCGTCACAATGCACTGATCCTTGCCTGCAGCCGACACGAAAGCATGATAAACACATCCCGTCCCGTCAACAACATCAAGCTGCTCACCATCACGCATGCGGAGTACCGACAGCAGATAATGAGCATTATCACCGGTCAGGCAATGCGCATTGTGTAGTTCTATTACATCTTTGATAAATATTCGTGTCATAGCGGTATTTTACCATAAATAGTATGTTAGAATCACAGTATGCAATTAATGCAGATTACATTTTACAGGAGGTAACTTATGCAATACGAGATCAAAGGTACTCCGTTCCCGGTAGTAATTTGTTCACTGAACAGAGGTGAGGCGATGATCACAGAGCGCGGCTCCATGACATGGATGACACGCGGATTAACTATGGAGACCAAGGGCGGCGGTGTCGGCAAGGCACTTGGAAGGATGTTCGCAGGAGAGGCAATGTTCCAGAACATCTATACGGCACAGCAGGATGGTGTATCTATTGCTTTCGGCTCGAGCTTCCCCGGTAAGATCATCCCGATCGAACTCACACCCGGCACACAGTTTATCGTACAGAAATCAGGATTCCTTGCATCAACATCACAGGTCGAGTTGTCAGTTGCTTTCCGTAAGCAGCTTGGCGCAGGATTATTCGGCGGTGAAGGTTTTATCATGCAGAGACTGTCAGGCCAGGGCACAGCATTCGTCGAGATCGACGGTGATGTTGTCCAGTATGACCTCGCTCCGGGCCAGCAGATGGTTCTTGATACAGGTTACCTCGCCATGATGGACGGTTCAGTTACCATGGATATCGAGACCGTTAAGGGTCTGAAGAATAAACTGCTCGGCGGTGAGGGATTCTTCAATACGATCGTTACAGGCCCCGGCCGCATCTGGATCCAGACATCACCTATCAGCAACGTGGCATCGGCACTCCGTCCGTTCCTGCCTTCAGGAAGCTGATCATAAAAGGTATTTTGTGACGTATTCATCAGACTTTTTATACACGTCACCGATACTTCAAACACGAGTTATTGACACCCTGCATCATACTACTGGGATGCAGGGTGTCTTTTTGGGCTTAACTTTTGGTTCTTCACGGAATCTGCGGGAACGTGTTATTATTGCTGTATGAAATTCTATACGGAAAACATCATCAGGATTCTGAGAAAGCCCGGATATCATTTGCTGGCATTACTGCTGACTTTTCTCTTCAGCGGAAGCCTGTTTTTTGCGGGATCCGATAACCGTCCGGATACGGGACTTGTGGTAATAGTAGCTGCAGGAGTTGTTTTCTACCTCACTTTGATGCTGTTGGTTATTCCCGGGCTTGTTCTGATACCCTCAGGAGTAAGCCCTGTCAGCACCGGATCATCCAAGAAGCATGAGAAGAGTTTCCGGTTCTATTTTGCTGTTTATTTTACATTTTGGCTTCCTTTCCTGATAATCAAATACCCCGGTGCAGTTCAACCCGACACATGGGAGATGATACTTTTCTACTCGAACGGAATAATGAACGACAAGCAGTCCGTATTCTACTCGCTCATCCTTAACCGGTTCATTACGACAGGCCGGCTAATTGGCAGCGCTGACATCGGGCTGTTCTCGTTTTTATTCGTACAGCATGTATGTTGCTGCCTTTGTTTTGCCTACGCCGCATCATTCATTGACAGGCTGGGAACCAGACCCGGGATCAAGCGTGCCGTAGCTGCGGTCACTTTGCTGAATCCTTACATAATCGGTTATGTTGGTGTGGCACTCAAGGATGTTCCTTTTGCAGCGTTTTCGCTTCTCCTGACCATACTTCTGGCCGAGTATCATCACGATCACGGGACGTTCATCAAAAGCTTCCGCAAAAATGTTCTGCTAGCCGCATCGGTAATCATTTTGTGCTTTTTGCGCAATAACGGAATATATGTGGCTGCACTGACAGCGGCGGTATTCATCCCTTCGATCATAATCCGGCGCGCAAACGTCCGTATCTTCCTGACAATAACCGGTTCAGCGGTCATCTTTCTGATCCTGAATGCCGTAATCTTCAGAGCAGGTCATGTTATTGTTCAGCCCAACGGTTATAAAGAAGCTTTGTCCATCCCCTTCCAGCAGACAGCAAGGTATGTTCGCGATTACGGCGATGACATGACACCCGGCGAGAGAGCTGTTATAGACAAGAATCTCATCATAGACACATTGGCTTCACGTTATGATCCACGTATATCCGATCCGGTCAAGAATAACTATGTCGGAACAAGATCAGACCTTGCCGAGTATATCGGCGTTTGGTTCAAGTTGTTCCTTCGCCATCCGTTATGTTGCATATCGGCAACATGGGATCAGAACAGAAGCCTGCTGCTCCCTGACGAATCGATGACGAATTATTCTTTCTACAAGGACTATTCTGTCTCATATGAACTTAACAACTGTTATGTGGGCGGCGGCGAGATCCTGGAGTCATATTTCACGTCACCTGTCAGTCTGAGCGATGCCAAGGACATCGTAATCCGGTGCTGCAAGGACATGTTAAGCATCCCTGCCGTCTCAGCCATGTGGAATATAGCGTGCTGCACCATACTTCTTCTGCTCATCACCGGCGTAAGCCTGATAAACGGTCAGAAGGACAAACTGTATTATCTTACTCCCCTGATATCCACCCTTATGATAACAATTGCAGGACCTGTCATATACGGGCATCCCAGATACATGTTTCCCGTAATCCTTGCCCTGCCGTTTATCATGGTGTACGGATGGCATCATCAACGTTCCCGGTGATATCATATCTGTCACTCCCGTCACACATTATTACAGGAAATAATCTTCACAACAGATATCTTTTTTATTTTAATCATTTGTGATAATATAAGCAGAATATTATATTTTCAGGGGGTATTTTATGGCAAAGATCTTTGAACAGGAGTCAAGAACATTCAGCGAGTATCTGTTAATTCCCAATCTGACGACGGAGGACAATACACCGGATAAGGTGGATCTGTCTGCACCGATCTGCAAGTTCCGGAAGGGACAGGAAGAATCCAAGCTGAAGATCAACATTCCTATGGTTTCCGCTGTTATGCAGGCAGTATCAGATGACGGACTCGCTGTTGCTTTGGCACGATGCGGCGGTATGTCTTTTATCTTCCAGTCGCAGTCTGTTGAATCACAGTGCAATATGATAAAGAAGGTCAAGAAGTACAAAGCCGGTATCGTTGAGTCAGATTCGAACGTATCCCCTGATTCTACTTTGGCTGATATCCTCGCTTTGAGAGAAGAGAAAGGCCACGGAACAGTTGCCGTTACCGAAGACGGTACTGCCGAGGGCAAACTCGTCGGACTCGTTACCACCAGAGATTACCGTGTAAGCCGTATGTCCATGGACGATAAGGTCAGCACTTTCATGACACCTATTGATAAGCTCATCACCGCCCCTGAGGGAACGACTCTTAAAGTTGCCAATGATATCATCTGGGACAACAAGATCAACCAGCTCCCTATCGTTGATGCAGCCGGAAGACTTGTAGGTCTTGTATTCAGGAAAGACTATGAGTTCCACAAGGCTAATCCGTACGAGCTCCTCGACAAAGAGAAGAAGCTTATCGTCGGTGCCGGAATTAATACAAGAGATTACGAGGAGCGTGTTCCCGCGCTGATCGAAGCAGGCGCCGATGCACTGTGTCTCGACTCTTCTGACGGATTCTCCGTATGGCAGGAGAGGGCTCTCAAGTGGATCAAGGTCAACTACCCCGACATCCCTGTCGGAGCCGGCAATGTTGTTGATGCAGAGGGCTTCAGATTCCTGGCTGACTGCGGTGCAGACTTCATCA
>DFIB01000181.1 GCA_002371375.1 Mageeibacillus sp. UBA3708
AACTACGGAGGCAATACAATGACACATTACACATATCACCCCAAGGGAGTCTGCGCCATGCAGATCGATTACGACCTTGATGAGGAGAATAAGATCCACAATCTGGCGTTCTTAGGCGGCTGCAACGGCAACCTCAAGGCCATCGGAAGACTGCTGGAGGGAAGGGATGCCAAAGAAGCGGCTGATATACTCAGGGGCAATATCTGCGGCTACAAGAATACTTCCTGCGCAGATCAGCTCGCCAGGTCGATCGACGAGGTTCTGGCTTAACTTATCTTTGTTACCGTTCCGGCAGCGCCGTCCACTTCCACGGTGTCTCCTGTCTTAAGGACAGAAGTAGCGTTGCCGCATCCGACTACTGCAGGGATGCCGAATTCTCTGGCGACTATTGCTGCATGGGACAGCGGCGCGCCTATGTCTGTTACTACGGCTGATACGCGCGGAAAAACAAGCGTCCATCCTATGTTCGTCGCGACTGTTACGAGTATCTCGCCGTCCCGGATAGAGCCGATATCATTGACATTCGTGACTACCCTGACGGTTCCTCTGACTTTGCCACGGGCACCGGGAAAACCTTTAACGGCGGACGCCGGTGAGGAGACAGCCGCATCTGCCGTCGCTCCCGTTTGTTCAGCCATATCGGCGCAGTAGAAATCCGTCCTTCTGTTCTCATCCGCGAGCCATTCACCGGGATCAAATCTGCCGAGTATGAGGGAAGGGAACATGGGGTAAGTCTTGTTTCTTTGGAATGTCTCGCGTCGGGCCGGTATAGTGTCAAGAACACTTCTGTTCCCGCGAAGCAGATCAAGTGCTTCCTTGTATGTCAGCATGAATATGTCGTCGCCGATGCCGTTCAGTGCGCCGGCGCGGAGAAGAAATTCCCTGAACACACAGAAAATATACACACCCTTGCTCCTGATATCTTCTCTGAAACTGTTGCCGTGGGCAAACGCGGCGAGCTGCCTGTCGATCCACTTTCCCTTGGACGGATATAAGGATTTGAATTCGCCGAGTGCCTCATCAAATTCGCGGCGCTGGGCTTCCCTCATCTCATGAAGATCGCCTCCGAGAGATCTGCGTTCTTCTATCAGACGGTCGACGTATGACGGATCCTCATAAGGGCGCGGTTCCATCAGTTCCATCTCGTTGATGCATCTGTGACCGCATGTCCTGATGTATTCTTCTTTGGTTATCCTGCCGGCGATAATATCGTCGATCATGAGGAGCGGCTTCATAGAATCTACCACGCCGATACCTCCGCCGCAAAGGCGGTGTGACATCTCTTCACCGGCAACCTTGGATATCTTCTTTGGAATATTAAACAGCGACAGCAGCGATGTTCCCGATTCCGTCAGGATCGACGCCAGTCCGTCATTGAGCCGCGGGATAAGCGTATTGTCCCAGTAATCGATCAGCGCTTTGTTCGAACCGATCAGGCGTATCTCGCCGATGAGCCCGCGGGAGATTTCCGCAAGCTCCCGTACCATAGCGTGCTTCTGCTTTCGCGTGAGCTTGGATTTGTTCTTAGGGAAGAGGAGGGCAAATATCTTGCGGCGGAAAGCCCTTTTGTCGAACGGCGACACAGGCACTTCAACGCCTTCCGGTATATTGCCCACAAGTGATCTGATCGTCTCATAGGCCTTATTCCGCGACCTTCCGAAGCTCACCTGTATCGAGCACATGACCGAGATGTTCATGTACGCCTGTCCGCAAATGTTATCGAGCCAGTCCGGCAGCCCGAGCATGTCATTGATCATCTCCAGGACGCTGAATGTCATGGGCGATACCGGCTGCATGAAGATCTCGCCCACGTTTGTCCTCGTGAGCAGCTTATATCCGGACATACTGCCGTTGACCTCATAGCGGCTCATGTCGAGCCTTCTAAGTGTCGTTACCGGGCGCGCCTGCAGGATATAGACACTGCCGCCCAGGCATGCCCATTCGATGTCCATGGGAACGCCGTAGAGGCGCCGTATCGCCATGCAGTATCTGCCGAGCTTCCCGGCGTACCTTGCCATTCTGCCGTCGCCTTCATAGCTGTATTTAAAGGCATCTATCGTGAATTCACGGGCATTCTCCGCACCTGACACGAGCTTCTCACCCTCGCCCTCGACGAAGTTGCCGATGAGCTTGTCATCGCGTCCCGTCATCACATCGGAAGTGAAGATGACCCCGGCATATTCCGGCCTGACAAACTGCTGGATGACCACGGCGATGCCCCGGTCCTCCTCACTGAAGTTTTCCGTGTATCCTCTGACTCTTGAACTGCCGGCCGACCCCGATACCTTGTCAATTGCATCTCTGATTCCGCTTATATTCACGTCGGTCAATGTGTCGTACTGTCCCGCGAAAGAAGCGTTGCTCCCGTCCTCGTTCAGCGCCGACGACCTCACTGCATACGTGTGCCTGCCGTCGAGCCCCGCGATGAGTTCTTTTATCTCGGTCTCCGCATCATCCCTAACTTTGCCCTGCTCGAAAGCATCCGCCGTGATGACATATCCTCCCGGTACATTTACCTTGAGCTTTGCGATCATCCTGTCAAGCGACACCGCCTTGCCGCCTGCCAAATCTGTCTTATTTGCCGGTATCCTGCCGAGCTCATATATGTAACGCATTTACTCTCCTCCCAGTAGCATATCGACACGCATATCTATCATTCTGCGCAGCTGCCCCGCGTCGTCCAGGTCGATGCCCCAGTCTCTCTTGATATCTTCCTTCCTGAATATTATCAGCTGCATCATCGTCGACAATTCATATGCGATGATCCTGCACTCTTCCTCGCTCCTCTTCCCGGCGAAATGCTTCATGACATACCCGAAGCTGAACGACTCCTGTCCCAGGTTCCGCTTGAACAGGATGAACCCCGTGATCGCCTTGGTGAACTTGTAATTCTCCACAAGACATCTGGCCACCTGATAATGCAACTCCTTGAGAATGTCTGCCGGCGCCATGCCGCTGCCTATGATCTTCTGCACCTCCTCGGCCTTGAGAAAGCTCAGATACTGCTTCTGAAAAGTCTGATATATCAGGTTCTCCCTCGACCCGAAACAGTAGTTGATCATGGCCGGCTTGACATCAGCCTTGGCTGCGATCTGCCTCGATGTCACGAGCAGCGGCTCATCCATCTCCTCCATCAGATACATAGTGGCATCTATTAGTTTGTCTTTGGTATTTTGGAGCTTCTCGTCTTTGTTCATAAGGCACCTTTATTATTGTTTTTGTTGTGATCCTTAGTTTAACCAGCGTTATTGAACGCGTTCAATAATTATGATAGCACAGATTTTAGGCTCGTCAAGAAGCTCAATGCATGTCCCGGAACTACTTTGGGCACGAGCGGGCATGCACACAAATAGTTTTGCACGCACTCATTCCCGCGAAGTGCGACTGAGTCCCGGGACATGGCGTTGTGCTATCACGGGTGGTTTTTTATCGACTTATAACCCGCCCGCAACAGACTTGCTCGCTACAGTCCTCGGTTTGGCGCTCGCATTTTGCATCATGTAAAACTTGAAGGTGCCCATCCCGGCACCAAACCTGCGGAAGTCCGCTCGCAAGCTGTTGCGGGCTTCACTGATTTTGACTCGGGTGTCTTGGACGACCGGTATCCGGAGAATCATGGAATCGGACCGGTATTCTGACTAGTGCTCTGTGTAGGTGGCTGTCAGATAGAGTGGTACACAGAG
>DFIB01000215.1 GCA_002371375.1 Mageeibacillus sp. UBA3708
TCTACCATCTGAGCTAAAGGTGCGTGCTTGTTCAAAACAGCAAGTGAATTATAACATTTCAAAACGGTATGTCAACACCTTTTTTGCTGTTGAATAAGTGTTTTATTCGTTTGAACGTTGCCGGAAGTAATACAAAGGTTTTCTCATAGCTAATAGCTGACTAAGAAATGATGCCGCAATTCATCGAATATATGCGGTGTTCTGGTAATTGGGACTACTTTGTGTAAAAATTAATAAAGGCTATCATGAGAGGTGTGACAGTGTATTTTATCAGAAATTGGATTAGAGAACACCGCGCATTCGTGAATTATTTTCTTATTAGTTGTTTTGTTACGATTATTGATATTGTGGTGTCAAGAATATGTGAGTCTTTTATTGATATTGTCGTAGCTAATACGATAGGTGTTGTTGTGGGTTTTATACTACAGTACATTCTTTGTACGAGGAAAGTATACGCCGGAAGCGATATGAGGACTGTCCTGATATTCTTTGCCACATGGCTTCTGGGCCTGGGACTTGCCAATCTAATCGTGTATGTGGTAAGAATTCTGATGTTCGGCGGTAGAGAAGGGATCTTCTATTATTTCGCAGGGAAAGGCGTATCGATTGCTGTTCCGTTTTTTGTGTTATACTTTATCAGGAAAGCCCTTATAAGACCAAGGAGAGACAGCAGTGAATAATCTCTATGTTTTTTTACCGTGTTACAACGAAGGACTGAATATCGGGACTCTCATAGATGAGTGGATGGATGAAAGTGCATTATTATCAGATAAGGGCTATAAGCTTATCATATGTCCGATTGATGACTGCAGCACAGATAATACCAGACAGGTAATGCTGGATAAGGTTGTCGAGTACGGTGACTGTAATGTCAAAGTTATCATACATGAACAGAATATGAACCTTAGAGGCGGGCTGAACACTTCAATCGCCAGATTTCTTGAGTGGGGTGGTAAGAACGATCTGATGTGCCTGATGGATGGTGATGATACTCATGCCCCAAAGTTCATACATCCCATGGTGAATAAAATCAACGATGACAAACTGGACTGTGTTATTGCTTCCAGATACTGTGATGACTCTGCAACTCAGGGATTGGCAGGTCACCGCAAATTCCTGAGCGACATGGCCAAGATTTATTATTGCCTGATGCTCCGTGTTCCGGGAGTTAAGGATTATACATGCGGTTACAGGGTGTATACGAAGCACATAATCGCAAAACTCGTTGAATTATTCGGTGAGGATCCCGTTAAGGAAAAGAGTTTTGCCTGTATGATGGAGTTGCTGTTTAAGATTTATCTTTGTGGTGCAACGTTCGGTGAGGTTGGATTCGAACTCCGCTACGACAAGAAGCAGGGTGAGAGCAAGATGAATATCGGCAATACCATGCGTAACAGTCTCTCTGCGGCGTTGAGATTACGCAAACTTAAGAAGACGATCATGGATGGTAAGAAGAATGGCGGATAAGACTGTTGTTTTGGTGTTCGGAACACGTCCGGAGGCCATCAAGATGTGTCCTCTCGTAAAAGAATTGCAGGCGCGTCGCAGATTCAATACAATAGTTGCAGTAACGGGTCAGCACCGGCAGATGCTGGATCAGGTTCTCAAAGTGTTTGACGTGGTTCCGGATTATGATCTGTCTATTATGAAAGACGGTCAGACCCTCTTTGATATCACAACGGCTACATTGATGGGGCTCCGTAGCGTTTTTGAAAAAACGCATGCTGATGTTGTGCTGGTTCATGGAGATACTACTACTTCATTTGCTGCATCGCTGGCAGCTTTCTATCTGAATATTCCTATCGGACATGTTGAAGCCGGGCTTCGGACATATAATATTTTCAGTCCTTATCCTGAAGAATTTAACCGTCAGGCGGTGGACATAGTTAGTAAATACTACTTTGCCCCTACAGCAAACGCCAGAGATAATCTTCTCAAAGAAGGGAAGGATCCCAAAAAGATACATGTTACCGGCAACACAGTTATAGATTCGCTTAAATACACGTACGCAGCCGAGTACACACATCCTGAATTGAAATGGGCAAAGGATTCTAAACTGATTCTTATTACGGCGCACAGACGTGAGAATCTCGATCACCTCACGGATATGTTCCGTGCTATCAAGAGGGTTGTTGACGAACAAGGTAATGTAAAAGCAATATATCCAGTGCACCTTAATCCGAGAGTTCAAAATGCCGCTGCCGAGGTCTTCGGGAATGATGACAGGATACACCTTATTGCTCCATTGGATGTTTTTGACTTTCATAATTTTATAGCACGAAGTCATTTGATCCTGACCGATTCCGGAGGGATTCAGGAGGAAGCTTCCGGGTTTGGTATACCGGTACTGGTGATGAGAGATACTACAGAGCGCCCGGAGGGGGTAAAGGCTGGGACGCTAAGGCTGGTTGGAACCGAAGAGGAGATGATTTACTCTTCTTTCACGCAGCTTTTATCTGACCCTGATGAGTATTCGGCCATGAGTCACATAGCTAATCCTTACGGGGACGGGCACGCATGTGAGAGAATTGCGGATGTTCTTGAAAATGAATAATAGCAGTTCAATTTCTAAACGTTACGGAACTATTATCCTTATTATTGTTGTGTTGGCGGTCAGCATCAGTTTTTGTATTCGGAAGAACGGCTTTTTTGAGGATGAGATAACTTCCTACGGTGTATCTAACAGCCACTATGCCACGTGGCTATGGAATGTTGATGACAAATATGAAGATAACGATATGACGATGAGTGTCATTGACAAAAGTATCATTAACAAGTATATAACAGTTTCCAAAGATCATACCTTTGACTACAGATCAACATATATCAATCAGACAAATGATGTGCACCCTCCGCTCTATTATATAGTGTTGCATACGATCTGTTCTTTTAGTCCGGAGTTTTTCTCTAAATGGCAGGGACTTGTCCCGAACTTGATATTCTATTATCTTACGTTGCTGTTCATATATCTTTGCATCAACAGGATATGCCATAACCACTTCGCGGCTATAACCGGTATGCTGATGTATGCTGTTAGCAATGCCGGACTTGAGACAATGCTGTTCATAAGGATGTATTGTCTGTTGACACTCTTAATTGTTCAACTGGCTTATCTCATAATCAGGTTCATTCAAAGCGGATCTTATGTGGTCCTGCCGGCGATCACGATAACTATAATGCTTGGAATGCTGACGCAATACATTTTTGTTTATTATGCTTTCTCGTTATGCCTGGTTACGCTTGTTAGCCTGCTGATCCAAAAACAAATCAAGAGATCTGTTTTGTTTAGTATTAGCGCTTTGTCGGGAGTAGTTGCGATGATAGCGGCCTTCCCGTATGTTTTTCAGCAGATTCGGGTTGGTGCCAATTCCGGCAGCGTATCGGGTGGTGCTACGATCGAACGAGTACTTGATTTTGGTTCATACATTGATAATTTTACTCAGAGTTTTCTGTTGTTTTTGGATGGCATCCCGGTTATTATGATGGCTCTGCTTGTCTGGATAGGATTTCTGCTTATCTGCCTGGTTTTTAAGAGGAACGGTAACACCGAGGATAGAACGGGGGATATTGCCCGGGGAGAAATGCGAATACTGTCAGTGTCTTCTATATTAAGTTACGTATTATTGGTTCTTACCAATCCGGTAAACTCTGCAAGGTATTTCTATCCTTTGATGGCTCTCATTTTGGTTATTTTCGGTTGCCTGATAAGTAAAGTGATAAATAAACTGTTGAGTATCAGAATACGCAAAATATCTTTATTCTGGATTATTATATCCGCGGTAATATTGATCAGTCTGCTGTTGACATCGCCAAACTTCCTGTTTGCCAATCGCAAGGATTATGAAAGTGTTATCAGAAATTATGAGAATAGTCCGTCCGTATATGTAACCGGGGACTATTACAAGGAAATCTGTGTTTCTGCGCTTACCTATATGAGAATAACAGATGATACTTTGATACTGCAGAATCAAGACTCAGTCAATTCTGAGCTTGCAAATGAGTATATTACCGGGCATAAACAAAACGACAAGTTGTTAATGTACATAAGCGTAGATATTGCCAATCCGGATGTCGTAGTTGATTCTTTCATGTCACATTATCATTATACAAAAGCAACAGAGCTTTTTAAGACAGAGCGACTGTTTGTTTATGCTCTGGGCACCTGAAAAATGCACAAATATCAATTCTTCCGAACTGTTGCGGAAGAATACGCCTGCATCATTATATTGCCGCTCACTACAGCTTAGTATAATCGCTCATGTCCGTACTGGCAAAATCTTCCTTGAGCGGCAGCTCGACAGCTCTGCCTTCCTTGGCTGACTTGTATATTCCCATAAGCGTGTCGACTGAGGAGAAACCGGAATAACTGTCTGCCAGGGGAGACTTGTTATTGATAACGGAATCAGCCAGATCCCTGTAAATCCCCAGGTGCGGATTGATCGCGCTCTTGATCGTATACATGAGCCCGCATTCCTTGATCTGCCTTCTTAAATACTTGCCGTTGAGCTTCTTGCCGCCCCACATTCTCATGTCCATCTTGGCTTTGCCTGATGACAGTCCGATGGACAGCTGTGCTTTCTCGCAGAAAACGGTGAAAGTAGCCATATGGCGGTCAGGGTCGGTGCAGGTTGTTCCTTCGATTGAAGCAAGTGCACCGTTCTCCATTCTGAGTATTGCCATACCGAGATCCTCGGCTTCTATGTGTCTCATCCTCCTGGCGATCATCGCCTCAGCCTCGCAGGGTTCGGTGCCCATGAGCCACACAAGCAGATCTATAGCGTGTATAGTCTGATTCATCAGGGCACCGCCGTCCTTGGCCCATGTTCCTCTCCAGGCAGCACTGTCATAATATGCGTCATCGTGGCCCCAGCGGACGAAGATAGCTCCGTGGGTAACTTTGCCGTACAATCCCTTGGCGATATCATCGCGCACGAGTCCTACGATGGGCAGATACCTGTAAATGTGCCCCATGGCGATCTTGCGTCCTGTCCTTTGCGCCACATCGTGGATCTCGCGGGCCTCTGCCGTAGACATTGCCATAGGCTTCTACAGCAGTATGTCC
>DFIB01000057.1 GCA_002371375.1 Mageeibacillus sp. UBA3708
GATGAAGAACCACTGGTTCCACTTGTAGTACTCGGGCATACATGTGGCGATCTCGTAGTCCCAGTCGTATGTCGCGCCCATCTCACGGAGCTGCTTCTCCATCGTGGCAATATTCTTCAATGTGGAGTCCTTGGGGTGAATTCCCGTCTTGATTGCGTAGTTCTCTGCCGGAAGCCCGAAAGAGTCGAATCCCATCGGATGGAAAACATTGTACCCCTGCATCCTCTTCATTCTTGACCATGAGTCGGTGAGGGAGTAGTTGTACCAGTGTCCGAGGTGGAGATTGGCACCTGACGGATATGAGAACATCTCAAGACAATAGAGTTTGTCTCCTTTTGCATCGGGATTGAACTTGTAGAGCTTAGTATCCTCCCATTTCTTTTGCCATTTGCGGTCGATATCAACTGAGTATGACATGTGATTTACCTCTTTTAAAAAATATACTAAAGAAGTATATCACAACTTGCCATAGTTTTGACATAGAGTTGCAATTGCTTTTTGACCTTCATAATGTATAATGAAAATGCTTTTTGTGGTCAAAAGGCGTGTTATGCGCGCTTGTCTATATAGAATGAGGTGAATTTATGGGCTTAGGCATGGAAATAGGTATCGACTTGGGTACCAGCAGTGTTTTGATCTACGTTCGCGGCAAGGGTGTCGTTCTTAAGGAACCATCCGTTGTCGCAGTTAATAATAAGACGGGTAAGGTTCTGGCAGTGGGTGAGTCGGCAAGCCTTATGCTCGGAAGGACTCCGGGTGTTGTTGAGGCGATAAGACCGCTCAGAGAAGGAGTTATCTCGGATTTCAGAGCTACGGAAGTTATGCTCAAAGCATTCATCGGCCGTGTATGTTCGGGACTGAGAGCCACATACTTCAAGCCGACTATCGTTGTCTGTGTTCCTTCGGTAATTACGCCGGTCGAGCAGCAGGCTGTCGAGAATGCATGCCGTCACGCAGGTGCCAAGGATGTGTTCCTTATCAGGGAGCCTATCGCTGCAGCAATCGGCGCAGGCATTGATATCACAAAGGCCTGCGGTTCAATGGTTGTTGACATCGGCGGCGGTACGACGGATATCTCCGTTATCTCGCTCTGCGAGCCTGTTGTTGACGCTTCGCTGAAGGTTGCCGGCGATAAGTTCGATGAGGCAATCATTAAGCATGTTAAGAGGAGACATAATGTACTGATCGGTGATAAGACGGCAGAGATGCTGAAGATCCAGATCGGATGTGCATATCCGAGGGACGAGGAGCTGACTCTCGATGTTAAGGGACGTAACCTTATCACGGGACTTCCCTCTACGGTTACGGTATCCTCCACGGAGATGCTCGAAGCATTGGAAGAACCGGTATCAGCCATATTCGAGGCTGTTCACGTTGTTCTTGAGAAGACACCCCCGGAACTCCTTGCAGATATCTCTACAAGAGGTATCGTAATGACCGGCGGCGGATCTTTGCTCTACGGTCTTGACCGTATGCTTGCCACCAAGATCGGTATCGAAGTATACCTTGCACAGGATCCCGTATCATGTGTTGCCATCGGAACAGGTAAGGCTCTTGATATGATGGATAAGTTCGCAGCACTTTCCGATAACTGATCTATGAACGCGGAGACCGGCAGACCTGACATCAGAGAACTGATCAATATCTGTCAAGGCCACAGTGTCTATATTCAGACGCATAACATTCCCGATCCGGATGCCATAGGTTCTGCTTACGGACTTCAGGAGCTCCTGCGCGGATTCGGCATTGAATCGACCATCTGTTACGATGGTGATATTGACAAGTTCAGTTCTTCCAAGATGCTCGATCTCTTCGGTATCAGGATGTATCCCGATGAGGCGCTTACAGACACGATGAGAGAAGATGATTATATCATCTGTGTTGATTCTCAGAAGAATGCCGGCAACATTACCGACCTTAAGGGACAGGAGATAGCTGCCATCGATCATCATCCGACGATGAAGGCAAATGCGGATGTTGAGTATATGTACAAAGACATCAGGATGCTCGGTTCGTGCTGTACGATCATTACCGAATACTACAGAGATCTGGATATTACTCCTTCGACTGATGTGGCAACCGCGCTGCTGTACGGTGTAAAGATGGACACGCTTCAGTTCTCACGCGGAGTGACGGAAGAGGATATAGTTGTATTTGCATATCTTAATCCGCTCATGGATGCGGATAAGCTTAAGTGCCTCGAGATGAACAGCATCGAATATGATGATCTCAAGGCGTATGGTGCGGCAATAAGGAACATTCAGGTGTTCGATTATCTGGGAATCACCTATATCCCCTTTGAGTGTCCGGATGCGATGGTGGCGATCGTTGCGGACTTCATTCTGTCCCTGATCGAGGTGGAAGTGTCAGTCGTATACTGCATACGTCCTGACGGACTCAAGTTCTCAGTCAGATCCGAGAGAAGTGATGTCAATGCCGGCGAACTTACTGCCGAAGCTCTTGAAGGGATCGGCAACGGCGGCGGACACCCGTCGATGGCCGGCGGCAGGATATCACTGGAATCCCTGGAGAGGCTCGGCGACTACAGGGACAACGTTCTTACCGAGAGGTTCATCAAGGCGCTGGGACTCAAGTTCTGACAAGTACTCCGAGTCAGACCATGCATACGCAGTCTTCATTGTAATTCCCTATCTTTGCATCGCAGGTGAGAAGCAGCATGCCTTCTGCCTTAGCCTGACAAATGAGCATCCTGTCGAAAAAATCAGCATGAACTCCACGGTCGAGATGAGACAGGTATTCAATATGAGAAGGCCTTACAGACAGATTAGAATAACCGGCCAGTTTACAATACTTCAGAAGATCGGCTGAACCTACAGGCATCTTGTCAGGATACTTGTTATGTTTGATCTCAACTTCCCACGGAGAGATTACGCTGATATAGATCGTGTTGTCCGGGTTATTTATTATCCTCGCGGCCTTGGCGCTCAGTCGTCTGCTGCCCGTGAGCGCCCAAAGTAAAACATGTGTATCAAGTAAGATCTTCATCATCGTCCCCAAATCCGATATCCCAATCATCAAAGTCATCAGGAACATCAAAACTTGCCTGTGCAACACCTATCCTCTTCGCAGGGGCATTGATATATAAGGCGAGCTTGGCCTCGAGCGCTTCGATCCGATCCTGATAAGTGTTGTACTCCTCGATCGATACTATGACAGCCACGGGAGTATTATTCTTCATCACGATATAGCTGTTCTTATTGGTTCCGACATCATTAAAGATTTTGCCTGCTTTGCCCTGGCTGAACTCAGACACAGAGACGATCTTGCCGGGTGTTAGTACATTGGTTCCCATGCGAAAAGTCCTCCTTTGCTGGTTTGTTGTATTATAGCATATTTTAGTTAAAATATTAACTAAAATATTGGTGTTGTGTCAATGCATCAGTCTGTTCATGAGTACCTGATATACTTAACTTGGCTGTTTATTCATATTGATCTATCGTCTAATAGACATAAACAAGGTTACGAGGGTTTTACGGTCTTTTCGACTGATAAAGGTGAGGATTTTTATGTCAACTCTTAACTGTAAAATGTGTGCAGCTCCTCTTAAATATGTTGAAGGCAAACAAATAATAGAATGTGAGTTTGATAAGGTATCCGGAGTGTATGAAGTCATTGTTTCAGAGTATCCTGACGAGGCTGAAGTATAGAAGTGTAATTGTCAGATGATATCTGTTTGATTCTGTGAAGAAGCTTTTTTTTGATATAATGAACCTAGCATGTGAATAGTTCGTCAGATAGGTATAAGCAAGGGTACAAAGGATTTGATTCAATTTGTTTCTTGCAATTATTAATGAATGTGAGGATTCATCTATGTCAACTCTTAACTGCAAAATGTGTGCTGCGCCGCTTAAGTATGTCGAAGGCAAGAAGGTAATAGAGTGCGAGTATTGCGGCAGTTATAATACGCTACCTAATTTAGGGGATGAGAAGAGAATCAAACTCTTTGACAGGGCGAATAAGCTCCGTGCGAATTGCGATTTTGAAAAGGCATCAGGAGTGTATGAGGCAATAGTGGCTGAGTTCCCTGATGAAGCAGAAGCATACTGGGGTCTGGTGTTGTGCAGGTATGGTATCGAATATGTGGATGATCCTGCAACCGGACATAAGGTTCCGACTTGTCACAGATCATCATATGACAGTGTTTTTAAGGATCCTGATTTTGAACTTGTAATGGAGAATAGCAACAGTGAGACGCTGGATATTTATCGCGCCGAGGCTAAGCAGATAGAGGATATTCGCAAACGGATTGTCGAGATATCAATTCAGGAAGACCCTTATGATGTTTTTATTTGTTATAAAGAAACTGACGAGAACGGAAACCGTACAGCTGAGAGTGTTTTTGCACAGGATGTTTACGACTCATTATGTGCGAAAGGATATAAGGTATTCTTCTCCAGGATTACTCTCGAGGATAAGTTGGGACAGCAATATGAGCCGTATATATTTGCTGCTCTGACTTCTGCTAAGGTGATGCTTGCCTTTGGTTTTAGCTATCAGAATTATTATGCGGTTTGGGTTAAGAATGAATGGATAAGATTCCTTAAGCTAATGCAAAAAGATAAGAGTAAATATCTTATTCCATGCTATAAGGATATTGATGCTTATGATATCCCTGAAGAGTTTTCCAGATTTCAAGCTCAGGATATGGGTAAGGTTGGTGCGGTACAGGATCTTGTCCACGGTGTTGAAAAATTACTCCCATCTCCAAATAAAACAGTATCTTCCGGTCAAGGTGTCAATGTAAATGCAAAGCTTTCAAGCATGTTCGTATTTCTTGAAGACAGGGAGTGGAACAGAGCTAATGCGATGGCTGATAGTATTTTGGATTTGGGAGATAAATCGTTATTTGCCACAGCGTATCTTGGCAAGCTTATGTGCGAATTGTACATATCACATGAAAGTGAATTTGCTAATTGTCTCAATCCGCTGGATAAATCACAATATTATGCCAAAGTCATTAAGTATGCTGATGAAGAGTTGATGGCAAGACTTGAGAATTATAATCAACAGATTATTGATGGAAGGACAAGAAGATCAGAGGAAGCGAAGCGGCTGGAAGCTGAGCGGAAAGAGCAAAAAAGAAAGAAATTATTAAGATCCGTAATCATTGGTGTTTCGATTACAGCGTTAGTTGTGGTAGTTATACTGACTGTAACTCTATTTAAGAAGAATAAATACAATGTTGGTGTATATAATCAAGCTATGGAGTATTACAACAGTGGTGCTTACGATAGAGCAGCATCCGAGTTTGACAAGATACCGGGTTATTCTGATTCAAAAGAAAAAAGGGCAAAGATAGCGGAAATTTACAGTTTTGTCGATGCTTACGAAACTGGCAAGAGCTATACCTTTGATGGTAGTGATATAGAGTGGATAGTTATAAGGAAAGATAAACTCTACATGGATTTAATAAGCAAGAATATTATATCGTGCTGTACTGCAGCAGATTTTGTGAACGGAAGATATTCTTTGCCGGATTTGAATTCTTTTAGTGATTATTCATTAGAGATTGTTGGATTTTTGACAGAGAATCAACTGAAACAGAATGAGTATCTAAAAAAAGCCACACCTTCAGATGAAGTAATTAAGCAAGGACTACAAGTTGATTCCAATGGAAATTGTAAGTGGTGGATTTACGATGATTTAGACGTAAGTATACCGAGATTTGTATCGTCATACGGCATTGTTCAATATGGAAAACTTGATGATGAGCTAATTGGCGTTCGACCAATGATAACGGTTAAGGTAAATACAGACAAAATACTCAACCGTTGAAAATCCGGAAGAAAAGGTCATGGATGTCAACTTTGCGCGAGAAATGAAGCAAGAACTGTTAAGTGTCTCGACACAGGAGTTATTTATGAAACAACAAAGGGTTACAGCGTCGCTTTCATTTTTGGTTCTCTTACTGTCTGTCGGGTGTGCAAAGATGATGACGGCAGTTTATCAGAATCAAATTATATGACAAAAGACCATCGTCTGACTATATTCTGCTTTTTCCTTCTCATTGGTGTAGCAGCAAACAGAAAAAGTTTCCTTGTGTACATCCATACCTACATAAACCGTGCTATACTTCATATGTGATCTCCATTTGTATGCGGTAACTCACATCACCACATGTTTTTTGTACGATTTGTAGTATATGGGTAAATCCACGGACCTACAAATCGGGGTCATTACATATTGTTTAATAAAATATATAAGGTGATATCATATGGATAACAGAGAGAAGATAACAGATCTTATAAGGCAGTATCAGAACGGAGATTCTGATGCTTTCAATGAGATATACACAGGAACATATAAGCTGGTATACACAGTATGTTACGGTATTCTCAGATCTCAGGAGGATGCCGAAGACCTGACACAGGATTCGTTCCTGACAATATATGAGAAGCTTGGAACTCTTGAAACTCCCGAGACATATCCGTCCTGGATGTCCAAGATAGCTGCGAACAAGGCACTTGACTACTGCAGGAGAACACGCCGTATATCATATACCGATAACGACGCAGAACTTGACGTTCTTGCTGATGATTGGTCCGAGGTTGACGGTCTCCCTGACTCATTCATCGAGGACGAGGAGAAGAGGGAGATAATCAATAAAGTTCTTAGGGATTCTTTGAGTGAAGTACAGTATCAGACGATGTTTCTCCATTACTTTAACAATCTCTCCGTAGAGGATATTGCGGAATCTATGGAATGTCCTGAAGGAACTGTCAAGACGAGACTTAAATCGGCCAGGGCAAAATTCAAGGATGCGCTCGAGAACTATCTGTCAGATAATAAACTTGTGCTGTCTGCATCACCGTTCATGACAAGGTTCTTCGCAAGTCAGATGTCACAGATCAATGTGCCGGTCAAGCCGTTTGTCCTTCCTGAGCAGCAAACCACCAACAATCCTGCTATACCTGTCGGGACGATCGCAGCTGTGGGAAAGGGAGCTTCAACAGGAGCAAAAGTCGGTATACTATCGACTCTTGCAGGGAAGATTATAATAGGAGCAGTTGTTATAACAGGCGGTATCGCATTAGCGATCGGCGGGTATAAGCTTTTGAAGAAGCCGGAACCTGCTGTAATCAATATGAATGATTATTTGAAGTATTCTGTAGTCGGCAGTAACGATAACGGCAGGGTTGATTATGATATAGACTATCAGGCGATAGTGAACAATAATCCTGAATTGCAGGGTGTTACAGTTGAGCAATTGCAGTCGATGGTCAGTGGACAGTGGAACAAGACAGAAGATATATCTAATGGTGACGAGCTGGTATTCTCTTGGGCGGAAAGCAATGAGGCCAGAGCTCTTGAAGAAGAAGGAAATATTGATTTTGTTTTCAATGATGTTATACACAAAGTTGAGGATCTTAAGGACCTGACAGATATTGATCTGTATCAATATGTTGATGTCTCCTTCAGTGGATCTAATGGCAGTGGAAAAGCTAATCTCACCATGAAGGATGGTCTGCCTGTCAGCGATGTTAATTTCGTTTTGGACAATGATAGTAATCTCAGAAATGGGGATAAAATCGCGCTGAGAGTAGTTCCTCCCGACAATAAAGATGCAGTTGAATACATTCTGGACAATGGATATAAACCCAAGGCTGTAACCAAATACTATGAAGTTACCGGACTCAGTTATGATGTGAAGGTGACGGATGGGTTGAGAAAGAAATATAAAGATATGTATTCAAATGCTGAATTAGAATATGTGATCCCAAAGGTGGAAATCAGTGGTGCTGATACAACGGACATAAACAATCTGATTGTTAATGATGCCACTAACGGCCGATGGAAAACTGTTCGTAACGATTCTGGCAGTGAACAGATATTATTGGGAAGATTCTTCCCTTTATCAGATGAAGAATATCTTGAAGGAGATTCTTGGTCGACCGGATTGCGAAGTAAGTATTATTATTCAATCAATTTAGATATTCTATCCATTGTTGTGGTCTTTGCTGTTGACTTTGACGCAGAACAGAGTTATTTGGTGTATAATATTGATCTTTCTACTGGCAGGTTGCTTGACAACCGCTCTTTATTGGAGAAATATCGTAATCTGGATTATGATGCAATGTACAAGTTGTCTTATAACACCGTTAATGATTTCCTTGCCGCATGTGATAAGGGACACAGGTTCGATCGAGACGTTGATGAGATAAGAAGAAGTTACTATTCAAATCTGTCAGATTATATGCATGATCATATTTGCTACTTTATAAATGATAAAGGACATGTGTGTTTTGTTTATTATGGATTTGATAAATACGCAGGATCCGGATATGCGGATATACTTTTTGATACAGATGAAGAACCACATATGGAAGACGGCTATATTACGTATAGCTTTGACTATAACTACCAATAGATTTCTCTGCTGAGTTTCACGACAGTGTATTATTCCTGAAAAAAAAGTTTATAAATGAACTTCAAACGGCTTTTGTTCGTCTAGTAGGTATAGTACACAATTGGAAGGAGAGTGAATTTATGGATACGATACATAAAATCAGGAATCTGACGATTAATTTGATGGTGGCATGTCTGGTGATCGTACTGATCGGAACAGATGCACTGGCAGCGTCCTACAGGACATTCACAATAAAGTATTATGTTGACCAGAAAGCGGCCAGGGACCTCGGAACTCTTATCAATAACTGGAGAAAGAGCGGGGATGCCTGGTATTGGAACAGTGATAATAAAACAAAGAAGAAATGTGGTGTGCTCAAGACGTATTCTTACGATTACAATCTGGAACAGATCGCGCTGCAGAGAGCGTATGAACTTGTCTTTCGCTTTGAGAGTTCACATGAGAGACCTGACGGAAGCGCTTGCAATACAGTAACATACAACGGCACCAAGGCCGTTGCGGAGAATTGTGCGGGTGGTACTGAAGATCCGAATTTTGCATTTACGGCTCTACAGGAAACAGATGATGATTATTCCGGCCAGGGTCACCGCAGATGTATGTTGAGTTCGACATACACATGTTTTGGTATTGCCCATGTTGAATATAACAACAGCCATTATTATGTAATCGAGTACGGTACAAAAAACAGCGGCGCTGCTGCGACCGATCCGATCGTGGGTTACAGGAACGGCAATGTAAGAGTAAATACATCAATAGCACAGTTTTACCTTCATCCGGAGCAGTCATTTTACACGGCATCTTACGGAGATGTCGTGGATCTTCCGGCGGTCAATGGTTATTACAAGTTTAATGTTACATGGGGTAATCCCGGCATCCCTTTGCCTCAGAGCGAGATTACTGATCTTAAATGGAAGTCGAGTGATACTTCTATTGCAAAGATCCAGAACAACAAGACTTTCAAGATTACGGGCACCGGCACTGTTACTTTGACTGTTACCGCATCTTACGGAGGGAAGTCTTACAGCACATCTGTCAAGGTAACGGCCGGCATGAAGTCGATCAGTGATTCCTCTGTCGTGGCATCAATAACTTATCCGACATACAGTGGTGACCCCGTCACGCCTAAACCTGTTCTGACAATGAACGGAACAACGCTTGTTGAAGGTGTGGATTATAGTATTACGGAATACCGGAACAATATTAACGCTTCAAGTACATATGGTTATTCTCAGGTAGTATTGCAAGGCATCGGCTGCTTCAAGGGAACAAGAACTGTCAGATACCAAATACAGCCGGCAGATCTCACATCATGCAAGCTTGAGTCGATCGCTGATCATGAATATACGTCATTTAAGATCAATCCGGATCTTATTCTGTCTTACAATGGGAAGCCGCTTACCGCAGGCAAGGACTATACGGTGACATTGTCCGACAATACGGAGCTTGGTACGGCATCGATCACGATAACCGGAAAGAATAATTTTGCCGGGTCGAAGACGGCTTCTTTCAATATTGTCAAGAGAAATTCATCTAATATTGAAGTTTACCAGAATACGGAATTTAACTACTCCGGCAAGGATATAACACCGGCTCTGAATGTACGATTCCCATGCAAGGATGACAATGGCAAAGACACTACTCATTACCTGACTAAAGGAACAGATTACGATATTGAATATTCTAATTGTCTCAATGTCGGCAAGGCCTGCGCGACAATAACTCTCAAAGGCTATTATACGGGCACTAAGACTTTTGAATACAATATAGTCCCGCGAAATGTCTCAAGCCTCAATATCAGTGTATCGTCCGGATGCTATTATACAGGTAAGCCGTTAACCCCGGCCGTCTGTGTAAGTGCTTCAGGTCTTTCTCCTGTTGAGGGAACGGATTATACAGTTCAATACAGCAATAATACTGCGGTCGGTACAGCCGGCATAACTGTTATAGGTAAAGGCAATTATACTGGTACAAGAAGCCTTAACTTCGATATCAAACCTGTACCGGTCTCGTCCGCTTCGTGTAATTCTATAGGCTCGCAGCCATATACTGGTCACCCTGTTACCCCTGAGGTTAATCTGACATATGGTGACCTGGTATTCAAGCAAGGTGTCGATTATACCGTATCATATTCTGACAATACTGAACCCGGCCTGGCCACTATCAATGTTACCGGTATAAGCGATATACTTACCGGTACAAGGAAGATCACTTTCAGTATCAAAATGATCGCTATTGCTTCATGTTCGATCGATCCTATTCCCGGCCAGATATACACCGGCAATCCGGTTGAGCCCGATGTAACAGTGCGCTACGGGGAGTTTGTTCTGACCAAAGATGTGGATTACACCCTTCAGTACTCAACCTCTACAGAGGTCAACAGCCGGGTGTCTGTGAAGATAACAGGAATCGGCCGCTGCTCCGGTTCGAAAACAGTGTATTTTACAATACTGCCGATTCCCATGAGCAGGACATCGGTCAGTGCAGTCCGGGATCAGATATATACGGGCTCATCCATTAATCCTGTTGTAACTGTCAAGGATGGAAGCAAAATACTTACGGAGAATACGGATTATACCGTCACATACAGCAATAATTATAAGGTGGGAACAGCTGTCGTAACGGTAAGCGGGAAAGGTATTTACAAGGGCAATCAGACAACGGAGTTCCGAATCCTGCCCAAAGCTGCAGTATTCGAGATTTATGCAATCAAGAATCAAGTGTATACGGGATCTCCCATTACTCCGCAATTACATATATATGATAATAAGAGACTGCTTGTGTCCGGAACCGATTATATTGCTTACTATTCAAACAATACTGAAACCGGAACCGCAACCGTTAAGATCACAGGAACCGGAAACTACTCCGGTTCGGCATCAGCAACATTTGAGATCACTCAAAAGAGTATCGGCAGTGTTACCGTAACAGATATACCCGGTCAGATCTACACAGGCTCGGCGGTCACTCCCGAGGTGACTGTCAAAGACGGAGATGTAACGCTCAAAAAAGGTAAAGATTATACAGTTGCTTATGAGAATAATATCGGGAGCGGCACTGCTTATGTAAAGCTCACGGGAACAGGTAACTACAAAGGTACGAAGACATTATCGTTCGAGATAGTTGCTGACCCTGCGGCTCTCACTGTAGATGCGATCGCAGCCCGGACATATACCGGATCGGCGATCAAGCCTAAGGTAACCGTCAGATGCGGAGGCGTGGTCCTTACATCCGGAACTGATTACAGTGTTACTTACAGCAACAATATCAATGTGGGGGCTGCTTCGGTCAAGGTAACAGGTAAGGGCAATTATTCAGGTACAGTTACTGCATCGTTTACGATCAATGCAAGGACAATGGACTCAGTGTATATTTATCCGGTTGACGATCATTGCTATACGGGTGCTCCGGTCAGACCTTCAGTTGATGTTGAATACGATGACATTCCGCTTGTTTTGGGAACTGATTATACTGTCTCATATGCGAATAATACAGAACCCGGTACTGCCACCATCACTGTTAAGGGCAAGGGTAACTATACAGGCTCATGCAAGGTGTATTTCGAGATCGTGGAAGAGGTCGTTGAGTATTTCTGGGAACAGATCAACGGTAAGTGGTTTTACTTCGGAAGTGACGGATCTTTCGTGACAGGATTGGTTGAGATCGGAGGCAAGATATATTACTTTAGCGATTCCGGAATCATGCTTACAAAGTGGCAGGAGATAGAAGACGAGTGGTATTATTTTGCCACATCCGGAGAGATGAAGACTGGCTGGCAGAAGATCAGCAAGG
>DFIB01000052.1 GCA_002371375.1 Mageeibacillus sp. UBA3708
CGCCCGCCCGGTCTGTCTCGTAAATCTTTGCCGCTTTGGAGAATTCGGCAATGGACAGTTCTTTATATTCCTTGTCAGTCATTTTACTTTACTATCTCCCACATAACTCCTCTTTGCCTTATGTTATTGATCTAATTCGAAGCATTGTGTATCCTGCAGCGGAGATGATCTTTCTGCAGGTATCCTCATCTGCAGGACTCTTGCATCTGAGCTCTACGGTCTTACGACCGATATCAGCTGTGGCCCACATCCCGTCCTGCCTGTTAAACCCGTTCTCAACGCGCCTTGCACAGTTGGCGCAGTGCATGCCGTCAACGCTCAATTCGTATACATACGGGTAATTCTTTTTGTTCCTGTCGGCAACCCGTACCTTTTTTGGGGCAGGGTCATGTTCGCCGCAGCAAGATGAGCCGTGACGGATCCTTCTGACCGTCCCGTAGACCGCCAGGCCTATTACCAGTATCAAGACTGCGTAAATTATCACACTTCCCATAGTTTCCTCCTTGTTAGCCAAGACCAACATCGCGCTCAAAATTTTTATCCGTCATCTAGCCCCTCTTGAGAATGAATGACAGCAATGCCGCACCCGCAAGATATACAAGGGTATGGATCACATGGGACACCTTGTTATATCCGAACATGTGGCGCCCGATCACAGCCCTTGTCTCAGGGTAGTAACGGGGAAAGAATCCTGAGTTGCACAGCAGGACCCAATCGAAAAAGATGACATCATACGCCTTGAGCAGTATCACCATCAGACCGAACCTCAGAAAGAACTGCCAGAATCCAAAGCCGTTATTGATGCCGTCCCACGCACCTGCGATTACCGCTCCGATATTCATCGCGACCGCAACGAATGCAAGGACGAAGCCTGTTACATGCTGTCCTTTGAATCGTTCCGGCTTAGGTGTGATGATTGCCAGGATATCTTTGTGGGCAGAGGAGAAGAAGCGCTTGTCCTGGATAAATGCAACGCCTGACCAGAGCATGAGAAAAAGCCCGGCCATGGTTATTACAGACAGTATCAATGTCAGGATCAAATGCGTTTTGCCTCCTCCGGATTGCTGTTAGTCTCAGCTAACAGAGGAGATTTTATCACCATGTCCCGTTCTTTTCAATATTGGAAAAGATTTATGGGTCAAAAAACGATATAATGTTCATATTATTCAGAGTTACGAGGAACGAAATGCTTATCCTGTTTATATTGGAGATCATCGGGACGATCGCTTTCGCGGTGTCCGGGGCGCTGGTCGGCATACAGAAGAAGATGGACATCTTCGGTGTCTGTGTGCTTGGACTTACGACCGCCGTGGGAGGGGGGATATTGAGAGACCTCATCCTCAACATCACTCCGCCTGATGCGTTCAAGAACCCGGCGTTCGCAGGGACGGCCGTGCTCGTCAGCATAATCATGTTCATCCCCTCGGTCAGGAGACTCCTCGCAAAGACAGGAAGGATCTACGATTCCCTGCTGCTTGTAATGGATTCGATCGGACTCGGACTCTTTACGGTTGCAGGTGTTCAGGCGGCATATTCTTCGACGGCTGAAGTGAACATCTTCCTTATTACTTTCGTCGGTGTGCTGACCGGTGTCGGAGGGGGACTGATGAGGGATACGTTCGCCGGGAATACTCCGTATATCTTCGTTAAGCACTTCTATGCGTGTGCGTCCATTATCGGCGCCCTTGTGTGCGCGCTGGCGTGGCAGTATCTGGGATCCGTTATCTCGATGATCGCAGGGGCTTCAATCACTGTTATATTAAGGCTCCTTGCAGCACGATTCAGATGGGAATTACCGAAGGCTTGAAGCGGATTGACGCCTAATATTGACGCCTGCGGCGTCACAGCGTGGCGTTCTTTGGATATATTTTCCGGATTACCGTAAAGTTCCCTTATCATTATACGGAGGGGCGATGATCTCCCTTCCGCAGTAGGGACAGTTGCCTCTTGTATTTGCTCTTATCTTCAGGCTCGCTGCACACCCGGGACAGTAAACGCCGAGAAACGGTCTGTTCTCAGGGATCCCTGCCGTCTGCATTGAAGGCTTCCCGATCTTATCCGACAGCAGAAAAGCCTTGTCAGCCGCATTGTAATTAACGTTGATCAGGAACCCTTTCCTGATAAGATACTGAGCCTTCCGGATGAGCTTATATTCAGGCGTTCCCGTCTCCTTGGCCAGCTCCGCTGCCGGAACATAACCATCCTCATCCGCCATGAAGAGCTTGTCCAGCCTGATGGCCATTCCGATCTGGCCGAACTTGACGAAGTACATTACGATCAGAAATATGCTTATCGCTGCGATGGACAGAAACATGGTGATCATGGGGACCGGATCGTCGAACGGTCCCCCGTCGAAAGTAACCCCGAGAGACACAACGGCTCCAAGCACTGCAGGGACCATGACAGCAGACCATATACCAAGGGTTATGTATATCTTAGTGTTATTTTTGTACATTCTGATCCTCCGCCAGTCTCATAAACGTTCCGCAGTGGTGACATCTGCCTCCGCCGCCCTTGCGGATGCTGACTACAGCGCCGCAGGAAGGGCAGGATACCGTGACAAATTCCGTCTCGCCTGACAGGAGATCAACCCTACAAGCTTCCCTTCCCAGGGTGACATTTACCATGTATCCGTGATCTATGAACCACACAAGGTCTTTGATAACGTTAGGGACTTTGAAGCCTGTCATTGACGCGATGCTGTCGTAGGTGATGATGCCGTCGTGATCTTCCTCCAGTAGGGAGTTATAGATGCGGCATCTGGATACTCTCCTCAACGCCATGATGCGCCAGAAGATGACCGCAGCACATCCCGAAGCGATCATGAGAAAGAATGCAAAGATCATCAGTGCTGCCACGCGGTTCATTCCGAGCCTGTTGCTGAAAGGAGCGCTCATGAACAGGATATTGATAAATGTCATCAGACCGCACCCGCCGATGATAAATCCGTTTACTGCCTTCGAAGCTACTATCTTCCCATGGTTAAGATACATGATCCATCCCTCCTCACAGTAATTGATTATACATCACTTTACAATCTCCGCCATCATGCATATAATATAACGATAATTATATAAACACATTTATATAATCTGAAGGAGATTACCTGATGGCACGCAAAACAACCATAACAAAGGACATGATCCTTGGATCAGCATTGACTATGGTCATAAGGGACGGATATCAGTCCGTAAACGTTAAGACCCTGGCAGCTGAGATAGGATGTTCGACACAGCCGATCGTATGGCATTTCGAGAATATGGAAGGGTTCAGGACAGAGCTCTATGGATATGCACGGGAATATGCAGGCAGGAGCATCAGGCAGGCATCAGATCCTTCAGGTATCTTCGAAGCGATGGGGAGATCTTATATCAGGATGGCAGTAAGGGAACCTAATCTCTTCAAGTTCCTGTACCTTGGACAGACCCCGGTCAGCAAGCCTTATAGCCTTAAGGACCTGACAACGGGCAGACAGCAGAAGGCGATGATCAGGGGCATCGCAGAGCAGACCGGGCTTACGGAAGAACAGGCTGCAAGGTGCATTAAGGATACGGTGATATATTCGCACGGGCTGGCAACAATGGTCGCCACGGGCGTTTTCAAGGCATCGGAGAAGTCTCTTATGGCCATGGTCATGAGAGCGTCCGAAGGGTTCGTTAAGATCGCGGGAGGAGAGTGAAGATGAGGAAGATATTTCCATGCCTGCTGCCGGTGCGTTCGATCATGTTCATACTGATCTTCACCGCCGGAGCGGCAATAACAAAAAGCAGCGTGAGTGACATAAGCAACTGGTGGTCGATCGTTGCGACTGCCGCTAACCTGATAACGATCGCAATCCTCATACTGACGGCAAGAGCTAATAACATGACTTTTGCCGAACTCATCAACTACAAAAAAGGGAAGACGAAGATCAGGCAGATCGTTATCATGACAGTCGTGATACTCTCCATCGGCATGGGGTTCATGTATGTGGCGGGATTCATCTGCTACGGTATCTTCCCGTACATGGCACCGATGATGTGCGAACCGGTAAACAAATATCTTGCATTCATCAATCTCATATTGCTGCCTGTGACAACGGCATTTGCAGAAGATGGGTTGTATCTGGGAGCAGGTGTTGGTCAGATCAGGAACAAATATCTTGCAGTCATCGTGCCTGCGGTATTCTTTGCGCTGCAGCACTGCTTCATTCCGGTATTGTGGGACGCGAAGTACATGCTCTACAGGTTCCTGTCATTCCTGCCGCTGACATTGATACTGTGCGCGTATTATCACAGGAAGAGGGATCCGCTTCCGGTCATGGTGGGACATGCATTCATAGATCTTGCAACAGGTGTCCTGATCCTTATTATGTCAGTTGATCCGGGATATTATGAGAAGATGCTGGAGATGAGCTGATCACAGAGTCGAGATATTGATGCCGTCTTCCTTAAGTCTCTTCTTATCCGTGTACATACGCGTATCTGCAAGCTTCTCTGCTTCGCCTACAGTATTCATTCCGTTCTCATAAGCAGCGATCCCGCATGCGATATTAAGAGGTATCGGAGGATTCTCTTCCCTGTTATAACGTTCGATCTCAGAGGTCATCATATTGAATGCTTCAACGACCTTCTTCTCATGGTCATCGCCCTTGATGATCGTGAAGAACTCATCGCCGCCTATCCTGAAGCATTCGCCGTATCTGCCGAAGCTGTTTAGGATGATCCGGGCAGCCGCCTTGATGTGACGGTCACCCTCACTATGTCCGTAGAGGTCGTTTACGGTCTTCAGGTAGTTAATGTCGAGGAGTGCCAGGGACGCCTTGGCTGAACCGTCCTCAGACAGCTCCTTCTCAGCCTCATCGAAAGACAGTCTGTTGGAAAGCCCCGTCAGTCCGTCAACGCGCGCAAGGCGGATCATCGTCTCAGCTTCACCGTTCTTCCTGTTGATGACCATGATGTTATTGATCTCGTAGACAGCCAGTATGACAATGAATATCCCGAGACCGTAATGGACAGTATGGATCTTATAGTTGCTCTTCTCGATGTAATACAGGGTAATGTCGATCACACACGTGATCATCAGTATGAGAAATGCAATGACAAGCCATTTGTTCTTAATGACATCTGTCTTCTTGTTGTGCACGGTCTTCAGGAAGAATACCACCAGCATGATCATCGAGATGAAGATATTCGTATGTATCGACATGAGCAGAACGTTGTAGTCGAAGATGCCTGTTACCATCGTGAGAAATATCATAAAGAACAGTGTGAATGAAGCGGAGCAGATCGTCAGGGGAACGCCCTTGTTCAGGTTGTCAGTATAGGCTGCAACGAACAGGATGAGAGGGACGGGTACGAGTGATAATGACGTATACTCTGCCAGTCTTGGCAAGACAGAATCCATGAAAAGGAGCTGCCAGATATTAGTGGATGCCATCAGATAACAGGCAACGAGGATCGACACCGTTCCAAGCGCTATCGTCTCGATCTTGCCGTTCTTGCCCGTGTGGAAGACGATGCCCATGCCGATGATTATGATACCGATTATGCACGAAGAGAAGCACATCGTAAACTCTAGGATGCCGGCACTGATACCATCCTTCAGGTAAATGTTGCCCTCCGTCATCTTCGCATTGCGGAACGAGGTCCAGCTGTTGACGGTAAGAGCCTCATACTCGATCTTCAGGTGGCCTGTACCCTTGAAGAAGGGAATGTTTACAAAGTGAGTGTAGTCGCCGTAGTATTTGCCGTAATAGAACTTGATCTCAGGGTGGAAATCATAGATCTGCTCGTCGTTGAGATACACCTTGAAGAACAGATTGCTTGTCTCAAAGCAAAAG
>DFIB01000238.1 GCA_002371375.1 Mageeibacillus sp. UBA3708
TTTACACAAAACTTTGGACTTGACTAGATCATAAGAGTCTTGCCGTCAGTTGTATTCGAATTCCAGTCGATATTGACCTTTGCAGCATATCCGCCGGATACCGTAGTGACAATTCCTGAGGTTTTATCTGCTGATTTGAGCTGGATCGAGTGATTTCCGGCTGCGGAATTGCCTAGATATTTTGCAGCGGAGGAAGCGGACTGATATGTCCATTCCGCATAACCTGTACCTGATGCCTCCGTGACATCCACCGTCAATTCATCCGTCACAATCGAAGTGTCCGCAAAGATAACAGCGGAACCGAGAGCCGTGATGATCATTATCAAACTTAGCAAAACTGATAATTTACGCATAAGCAGTCCTCCGGTTTTGTTAATTTCTTTTAATACATTACCATATAATCGCATAATTATTGCATTAATATCTCTGTGTTCCGGGGTATAATAAGAGTATCTGATATACGTCATGTCAAACAACAACCTTTATCAAATGTCTTTTCAGGAGATAATCCCATGGCAGACGAGAACAAGACAATCAATGATGAACTCAATGAGAAGGAATTGGCCGCAGAAGAGATCAAGGATGTGGCAGGAGGTTTTGATGCACCGTCACTTATTGCTCCCAATAAGGATCTGATCGCATCTGTTGCAGATATTGGAGCCCAGCTTGGTGCAGCACCTTTCAAGGGGACAGACACGTAATTTAAGAACAGTTCTGAATACAAAGAACACGGACCGGAGAATACGATATCAGTATTCTCCGGTTTTGCTTTATGCGTAGTCTTCGCGTAAAGTTTGAAAAGAATGTATCCGTTTTTATGCACAAACCGGCTTTGCAAAATACAGAGACATGCCCGCACCGGGCATCCGTGAAGCCCCTATTTCGCGCTGCCGCCGACGATAACCTGTGCTCTGGCGAGGGCGTCGTCGATGTGGGCGCAGAAATTGTCCTCGCCGATCCTCTTGTCGAAGCCGGCCTTGCGTATGACGCGCATCGGCTGCTCATTGACGTGGGACATGACGAGGGTAACGTTGCGGTTTTGGCAGTCGTCGTAGAGAAGTTCAAGGTTGCGCATGGCTGTTGCATCGATCGCACTGACGCTTCTCATGCGGAGAACGAGGACTTTGGTTCCTTCCCTGGGTGAGATCTGGAGTATCTTGCCCGCGGTTGCAAAGAACATAGGGCCGGAGATCTCATATACTATTGTATGTTCGGGGAGAACGCGGAGGATAATACTGTCCGGGTCGTTCTCGGGATCGACGTCTTTCCAGCCTTCCACCTGCGTGACTTCGCTCATCCTGCGCATGAACAGCAGTGCTGCCAGGAGAACGCCGACCTCGATCGCAACGACGAGATCGAAGACAACGGTAAGCACGAACGTGATCACAAGAACCGTAATATCGCTCTTGGGAGAGCTCTTGATCTGCTTGACAAACCTGCGCCAGCCGCTCATGTTATATGCCACCTGGAAGAGGATTGCCGCGATGCATGGCATGGGGATCAGCTTGGCATAGGGCATAAGGAAAACGACGACTATGAGCAGTGTGACTGAATGGACCATGCCTGCGACAGGCGTGCGTCCGCCGTTCTTAATGTTGGCTGCAGTTCTGGCGATCGCGCCTGTAGCCGGGATACCGCCGAGGCTTGCCGAGGCGATGTTGCCGACGCCCTGAGCTATAAGCTCCATGTTGGGATGGTGCTTGGAACCGATCATGCTGTCAGCGACCACTGCCGACAGCAATGACTCAACGCCTGCCAGGAATGCGATCGTTATTGCGTTTGTCAGCTGACTGCGGATCATTGTAAATGAGAACATCGACGCGCTGATGCTGACCTGCGGAAGGCCTGCCCTGATATCCGCGAAAGACTTGCCTATCGTATTTACATCCAGCTGAAAGTATTCAACGATCGCTGCCGTAACGACTACTGCGATGAACGAGCCCGGGATCTTCTTGAAGATCAGCGGCCATATGATGAGGATGGCAAGTGCAAGGAGACCAATCAATACTCCCTGCCAGTTGATCGTCGAAATATTATTGATCAGCGCCTCGATCTTCTCGCCTGTCTCGACGGGTTTCTCTCCGTTCTGATATGTTATCCCGGTGAAATCCTTGATCTGTCCGATCAGAAGGGTTACTGCAATGCCGGCGGTGAATCCGGTCGTGATGGGGTCGGGTATATACTTAAGAAGGCTTCCAAACCTGCAGAAACCCATGATTATCAGTATGATGCCGGCAAGGATGGTCGCTACCATAAGGCCCTCGGTGCCGTCCTTCATTACGATGCCTGCCACAATGGTGGCAAAGGCTGCCGTGGGACCCGCGATCTGCACGCGGCTTCCGCCCAGGAAAGAGACGATAAAGCCTGCCACTATTGCAGTGTAGATGCCGGCTTCCGGACCGACTCCGGATGCGATAGCAAGCGCTATGGACAGAGGAAGAGCGATGATCGCCACTATTATTCCGGCCACAATATCTTTGACGAGCTGTGAGCCCGTATAGTTCTTCATTACCGAGAACAGCTTAGGTTTGAATTCTTTCATACATAACTCCCTGATATAACAAACTTCAGCATTATAAGAATAGAGGGAGGCAATATCAAGTGTTTTGTGACCGTATCACTCAATATCTGTTCGAAAATTGCAATTATATGTAACATATTTGCTGAAGTGAAAAGTTAAAT
>DFIB01000078.1 GCA_002371375.1 Mageeibacillus sp. UBA3708
CACCGGTCTTCATCTCGGCGATCCTTCCCTGATGGAGAACAATTCCGCCGATGACCTGTACTTCATAAGGCTTCATACCCAGAACACGCCATGATGCTTCACGGACAGTCGCAAATGCTTCCGGAAGGAGGTCATCGAGTGTCTCACCGCCTGCCAGTCTCTCCTTGAATTCAACTGTCTTGTGCCTTAATTCGGAATCAGAGAGCTTGGAATACTCTTCATCCAAACCCATAACCTTCTTAACATCAGGCATGATCCTCTTGATCTCTCTTGTGCTGTGTGTACCAAAAATACCCATTCATTCACCTCATATATCTAATTTTTTGTTCTTCAGTCTGTCCAGTGCGGTCCTGTACCCGCCATCCTGATTGTTATAGCAGTTCTTGACTCTTGATATGGTAGTCGAACTGACTGTGCTCTTGCTTACTCCCTCTGCAGGTGTAAGGCGCTTGATGATCTCCTCATAGCTCATGCCCTTGTCGATCCTCAAAACTATCTGCCATCTGTGCAGCATAGCCTTCAGTTCGTTAACGGAACAAAGATCGGCAAAGAAGCTGTGAAGTTCCTCCGGTGTCTGCATCGTCAGGATCGCCTGATAGAGATTGATCAGTTCATCGTACTCTTCATTATTCAGTGTACTGAGGAAATTGTCTTTGTTTTCCATTATCACGAATAATCTCCCGTTCACATCAGTGAGTAAAACCAATCAATAAGCATATCGATGTATCCGAAGTAAAACAGTGCAAAGATCGCAGCAGCGATAAAGATAAACAATATCCCGTAGACACACCGGGTAAAGAAAAGATCCTTCTTTGCCTTCCTCAGAGTGTCTCCCAGGCTCATATCAGCAGTTTTACTGCTCCTTACGGCCGAACCTGCGAGTTTAGGACTTCTGACATTACTATTAGTCTTCACGCATAATCCTCCTATGATACAATCCTATAAATGATAACCCAACATCGTGTTTATTACAAATAATATTTTATATTATTAATATTATGCGCCTCGTCACGTGTCCTCAGAGGCCTGATATCTGCCTGATGTCCCGTACTCCACGATATTCATCTTAACGCCCCGCAATGAAGCATATCCGGACATCGAACTGACGCGCGATCTTGATGCATCATCAGCATTTCCCGGTATTACTACGGTCAATACCCTGTTGCGGATATCACTGCCGTCCACCACATATCTTCGCTTATTTATCATCACATCCGCACCGTCGAAATCAGCCAGGCTGTCTATCTCGCCCTTCAGCTGATTCATAACCCGCCTGTCCGACGCGTAATAAGGCGATGTCAGATCAATGCTGTATACCGAAGTGCATGTACCTTTATCGAACGAATCAATGACCGGGAAGGTCTTTGGGAGATTGGATCCGTTCTCTTCCCTGAAAAAATCTCCCCTGGTGAAATTATCCTCACTCCAGATATCCCTCTCTTCCTTCTTCGTTCCAAGAGGATTGAGCATAAGATCCAATCTTCCGTACACCGGGACAGACGAATAGATCCTGCGCTCTATGTTGCCTGCCAAAGTCAATACCCGGTACGTGCATGTCACCTCCATGATGCACATCTTCTTGTTGATCCTGATGTCAATGTCTATCAGATCGGGAACAAAGAATCCGGATCCGTTATTGCGTTCTATGTACCCGCCTCTTACCTTATTGGCAATATCGTGGGCAAGTGTCTGTTCCAGAAGAAGATTCTCAAGAGAATTCCCCGTATACAGATCGATACCTCCGATCACTGATGCCACCTTTTTGAGCACTTCGCCGCCCCGAGAACTGCCGATGCCGATCTCCGGGAACGCATTTACCAGAACGCTTACGGTATCCGACAGCGGTATGGACAACGGCGTAAGAACAGCTGTCTGCTCACACGCCTGATCAAATGACCTCTGCATGAGAATATCAGTCCGCATAAAAACAATGACGCTGATCATCGAACAGATAAATATCAGTGTTATCGTAAAAGTTATCGCTGTCTCAAGGACTACCGATCCTCTCTTGCTGTTATTTCCCCTATTCGTACATGACATAACTCTTTGTAATATCATAACCGGTTCCTCCGTATTCAGTCTCAAGCTTAATTCCCGTATAGAGTTCGCCGTAGTCCCTGCCCAGCACTTCGAGCATCCGCGGCAGCAACGCGCTGTCAGGAGTAAAGAGAGTGAACAGGAACATGAAGTCTCTGTATCCGAGCTTTATAAAATCCACGCCGTCCTTCTCAATGAAGGAGACGGTTCCGCCTTTCTTAAGTTCTTTAAGGCTCTTGGCCGCTCCGCATATCGAAACGATAACGATGATGACAGTCTCAAGAATATCCGGCTGTATTATCACTGTACCTGCCGACAGAAGCCCTATTACAACGCTTAATACTACGGCTATGACCTTGTATCTCGCCCTGGCATTGGAATCCGTGTAGTTCGACAGAAATTCCTTGGCAAACAGCGTGGCAAATATCAGTGTAGACACGGTAAAACTTCCCGTCTTGCCGCCGTATCCGGTCATTATGTATTCTGAGTCGCAGTAATCCTTGCCGTGGATGCGCGTGAAGCTTGTGCCGGTTATTGTTTTGTCGGTCTTGTTATCGATAACACAGTCAAAATTGAATGCCGCGTAATGTGCGATCAGGACATGGTCTATCGCGCTGAACAAGCCGTCACCAATATCCGCTGTCATCTTCTCGAGTGTACCTGCAAGATCAGTCACAGACGCCATGTCGAACAGGTCAAATCCGCCGTCATAACTCGTAACATCGTCCTTACAGTCATCGAGATGCTCAACGAATTTATTAAGCCCTGACAGATCATAGCTCTCGCCCGCTGCTGACAGTACGCCTTCAATATCTACGGCACCGGACAATATGTCGGACAAATACCCGGCCGCACCGCTTGATCTGTATTCTTTGATCTTGGCAAGCAGACCGGTGCTTTCGAGGCCTTCCGCAAGTCCCGACAGCTGCTTCATACTCTCCTTGGCAAGCATCCCCACGGTTCTGTATGAGTAATAGCTTATTATCGCCTTGCGCAGAGCATAATCATCAAGCGCTTCCGTTCCCGTACACTCAAGATCCGGAAGGTCATTAGCGGAATTGACTGCGAGCACCTTACAGAACACTTCATCGTTTAACTTATCCGGCCCGAATGCATATATCCCGTAAACGCGGAACAGATCTCTGTCATAACCCGCCAGGATCGATTCCGCCTGACATTTAAGCGCTCTCGACAGTTCCATCCTCCTGTTCATGTCAGATACCAGCGTCAGGAATACAGTCTCAACGATCACAAGCGCAGACAAAATGATCGCCATGAAGACGGTAGATGCCCCGTACTTATTATGTCTCTTCTGCCTCCTCATACTACTCACCTCCCGCAAGATCACTTAATCCGCCATAGATAAGCCTGAAGTTATCAGAGATGCCGGACAGGAATGTGCAGAGCCTCTCCGGTGAAGTATCCGCGATGTTTACCCCGTTCACCTCATAGAACGCGGCAACTTCGGAATCTTCAAGTTCGATCTCCAGTTCCCTGATACCTGACTTCAAGTCCTCGACAGAGTCGAGGCACACCCTCTCCGGTCCCGTTATCAGCATCACGATAATAAGCAGAACAAGAGTAAAAACGATTGTTGTCTCAATAGTTGAGCCCATAAAAAATCACCCCCTGTAAAATTAGTAAGACTAATCATACAGGGGAATTGATTTAGAAAATCTCCGAATTAATACGAAAATCGGAAAAATTGTAATCTTATCTTAGCTTCGCGCCGCATTTCTCCTCGAGTTTTGCAAGAACACGGTTGAGATCATCAGCAATATCGGTATCGGCAAGAGTCTTATCGGGAGCCCTGAAAGTAAGCGAGATCGCAACTGCTTTCATGTCTCCGAGCTTCTCATCCTCATAGACATTGAAGAATTCACAGTCTTCCAGATACTTGCCGCCGGCTGCCTTTGCAGTCTTAAGGATCTTGCTGACGCTTACATCCTTGCTGACAACGAGAGAGAGGTCTCTGGGGATGGCGGGGAATCTCGGGATGCTCTTATATGTACGCTCCGCCTTGGACGCAGCAATCAGGGATGCTGCCTCAATATCGAACAGACAGAGCTTGTCAGGAGCCTCGAAAGCCTGGGCAACATCAGGATGAACTATACCGATCACACCGCATGGTTTGCCGTTGACGATCAGTCTTGCAGTACATCCGGGATGATATGTAGGATCATCAGTCAGCTGCTCGAACGAATACGATCTGATCCCGAGGATCTTCAGGAGCTCCTCTATTGCGTCACGTGTCTCATAGAAGACAGCAGACTTCTTTGCAGATACCGTCGAGGAATAATTGAATCCGCAGAGCATCCTTCTCTCCTCAGGGAGATTGCCGGGATCCTCATCAGGCAGATAAACAAATGCCGTCTCAAACACCTTGGCACTGTTGACGCCTCTGCTGTAATTACGCGCGGCGATCCTCATCATCGAAGGGATCATGGATGTTCTCATAACCGAAGTATCGTCTCCGAGAGGATTTCTGATCTTAATCTGTCTCCTCAGAGGCGAATCTGCAGGAAGCATCATGTTATCAAGCTCGGAAGGAGCCTCAAAAGAGTATGTTATCGCCTCAAAGTAACCGTTAGATACCAGAGTGTTGCAGATCTTCTCAACTACATTCTGCGAATATGTCCTTCCGCCGAGGGTTGTCGTCTTGCCTGACAGAAGTGACGGCTCGATATTGTTGTATCCGTAGAATCTTGCCACTTCCTCGGCAATGTCCGCTTCTGCCTCAAGATCGGGACGGAATGTGGGAGGCACGATCATCTCCTGCCCGTTCTCATTTACAAAACTGCACTCAAGCTTGGTAAGTACATCCCTCATAAACGACTCTTCTGCCTTGATTCCGAGGAATTCATTAATCCTGTCAGGTCTGAAAGGAATATGGTTCATCGTCCTCTTTGTGGGATAATTGTCAACAACACCCTTGGACACCTTGCCGCAGCCGAGCATCTCCACGAGTTCACACGCCCTGTTAAGTGCCCTTAACGTATTCTCGGGATCGAGATTCTTCTCATATCTGGAAGATGCCTCTGTGCGAAGACCGTTGTTCAGAGCAGTCTTTCGAACGGAAACGGGATTGAACATAGCAGACTCGAACAGGATAGTCGTTGTCTCGGGAAGCACTTCCGAATTCTCGCCACCCATTACACCCGCAATGGCACAAGCCTTCTCCTCATCAGCGATAACGAGATTGGAGGGATTAAGAACATGATCATTGCCGTCAAGCGTCTTGATAACTTCGCCTTCCCCGGCAGTTCTTACGATGATGTGCTTGCCTGCGAGGTAATTCAGATCGAAAGCGTGCATAGGCTGACCCATCTCAAGACAGACATAATTGGTAATGTCAACGATGTTATTGATGGGACGCATTCCGGCCTGAGTCAGGCGCTCTGCCATCCACGAAGGCGAAGGACCGATCTTAACGTCCTCAACAAGCCTTCCGCAGTAACGGTAACAAAGGTCAGGTGCTTCAATATCGATCTTGACGACATCCTCTGTATTGAGCTGTCCTTCCTGCCTGATCACGGGATTGACAGGCTTGAACTCCTTACCGAGCGTAATTGCAGCCTCTCTGCCGAGTCCTTCAATGGAGAAGCAGTCAGGCCTGTTCGGCGTGATCTCGAATTCGATGGTGGAATCACCGAGACCTAAGATATCCTTGATGTCAACTCCGAGAGGAGTATCGGAAGGCATGTTCCAGAGCCCGTATTCCTCAGCGCCGGGGTGACCCTCTGCCGATACGCCGAGTTCGTCAATCGAACAGCACATACCATAGCTGTCAACGCCTCTTAATTTACCTTTTTTGATATTGCCGCCGGGGAGCTTTGCTCCTACGACTGCAACGGGGCAGATCATTCCGACATATACATTCGGAGCACCGCAGACGATCTGGAGGCTGTGGCCCAGGTCGTCCCTGCCCGTGTCAACCGTAACGATATGCAGATGATCCGAATCGGGATGATCCTTGATGTCAGTAATCTTACCTGTATAAACATCCGAGATGTTGTCGCCTGTGGTCTCTATCGTCTCGACCTTTGAGCCGGAGATAGTCATGGCATCAGCCAGTGTCTTGACGTCAACATCAATATCAGTGAAATCTTTAAGCCAAATCAATGGTGCTTTCATATATCCAAAACCTCCGTTATCACTTGAACTGCTTCAGGAATCTGACATCGTTCTCATAGAGAAGACGGATGTCGTCAATACCGTACCTGCCCATCGCAGTACGCTCCACGCCGATACCGAAAGCAAAACCGCTGTAGACTTCGGAATCGATCCCGCAGTTCTCGAGGACCTCGGGATGAACCATACCGGCACCCAGAACCTCGATCCAGCCTTCGCCCTTACATACACGGCATCCCTTACCGCCGCATGACCAGCAGGTAAGGTCGACCTCAACGGAAGGCTCTGTGAACGGAAAATGGTGAGGCCTGAGCCTGATCTTGGTATCTTCACCGAAGAGTTTCTTCGCGAACAGCTGCAGAGATCCGACAAGATCCCCCATCGTAACTCCCTTATCAACAACAAGTCCTTCGATCTGATGGAAGACAGGTGAATGCGTGCTGTCGAGAGCATCGGACCTGTACACCTTGCCGGGGCAGATAACCTTGAGCGGCGGCTTCTGCTTCTCCATCGTCCTTATCTGAAGGCCGGATGTCTGTGTCCTGAGAAGGATGTTGTCGGTAATATAGAACGTATCCTGCGTATCTCTTGAAGGATGTCCTTCAGGGATCCTCAGCAGCTCGAAGTTATACTTGTCGTACTCAACTTCCGGGCCCTCCCCGATGCTGTAACCCAAGCCGAGGAAGATATCACATATCTCGTTGATAGCCATATTAAGCGGATGTCTTGAACCCGCACCTTCAAACTTCGAAGGGATCGTGACATCTATTACTTCACGCTTGAGCTTGAGACTCTTCTCCATTTCCTTGATAGAATTGATCTTATCCGCCAGAAAAGACTCCATATGTGACCTGACTTCATTGGCCACCTTGCCGACCTGCGGACGCTCCTCAGATGACAACTGTCCCATTCCGCGCAATATCTGGGTCAGGCTGCCCTTCTTACCGAGAAACGAGACTCTGAGCTGCTCAGCAGCGTTGGAATCATTCGCCTCGGACAACTCACTGTCAAACTTCTTCTGCAGTGCGATCAGGGATTCTTTCAAATCGCTCATATATCAAAACCTCCCGAAAGGTACTTTTCACGAAATTAAAATATAGCACAAACAAATAATAAATAAAAGGCTCTTCGTGCCGCGCTTCCTGTCACGCTTCCTGTCACACCGGTTCAGTTTATTCGTCCGGCTCCGGCAAATGACGCATCTCAGAAATACGGATTGATCTTTATCTCGGTGCCTACATTGGTCGCCGGCCCGTGTCCGGGGTATATCGCGGTATTTACGGGATATCTCTTGAAGATATCTATCGACTCCATCATCTCAGACAGATTGCCCGTAGGAAAATCTGTTCTTCCGACAGACCCCATGAATACAGTATCTCCGCTGAACAGGACGGTCTCACCGGAACCTTTGTCAGTCACCTCAAATGTAACAGATCCGGAAGTATGTCCGGGAGTGGGAATAGCCCTGATATTAATGTACGGATCATCACCAAAGAGTTCAGGCAGCGAATCGACATCGCGCGTTACCATCGTGTAAGGCTCGCCCCTGCCCGTCATAGAAGAGCAGTTGCTTCGGGGATCAGCCAGCAGGGCACGGTCCGTATCCGACATGATGAAAGGAACATCACCCAGGAGTTCCTGCCACTTACCTGCACAATATATATGATCGAAGTGAGCATGCGTGATCAATACCGCTCTCACCCGGTCACGCTCAAATCCTTCAAACCCTGCGGCAACAACATCAGGATCCACTGAAGGATCGACAATAATACAGCCTCCGTCATAGGATATGATGAACATATTTGAAGACAGAGGGCCGTACGGTAAGGTAATGATCTGCATCAGGATTCTTAATTGTCCTTCTTCCAGGAACGGTAATCAAGATCGCCCTGATCAATGGCAAGGATAAGCATCTCAGCCGTAGCGATATTCGTGGAATACGGAATATTGTTAATGTCACAAACATTAAGCAGATCGCTCGTCTTCGTGGCGAACCCGAGTCTTCCGTCATGAATGTAGATAACGGCATCAATCTCATCGAACTCGGCGCGTGAGGCAAGCTGCTCAGAACCGCTCTCATAATCAACAGACAATCCGGAGATATCAAGACTTACAGAATCCCTGAGCAACTTGGCAGTATTATAAGCAGCAATAAGTGTGTGCTTACTAAGCAGATGCTTATATGCAATGCAGAAATTAACCAGAAGCTCAGTCTTGCGGTTGTCCGCCATCAGCACTATCTTCATAGATACCTCCACTAATTCGTCACATTACTATTATATCAATTCAATTCCAACATATTATTTGTGCATAACGACCAAATAATCATAGCAAAAATGTATTAGTGACTAATTCTCATTACTGTTCGGTCTGACCTTCAGTCGGAGTAATCGAATCAAGAACATCTCCCGTGGTAGGATACGACTTCATTGCTTCAGATATTGTATTGATATCCGTGTTGAAGTAAGCAGCGAGAAGCTTTTTGGCGATTATGATCGTGGACGAACCCCACTCACCGTTCTCAACGATAAGTGCGATCGCTACCTCAGGATTCTCCCTCGGCGCGTAGCAGATGAACAGACCGTTGGAATACTCTTTACGTATCTTCTCATAACCGGTCTCGGCCGTTCCCGTCTTGCACACAACTTCGATCGGGAAATGGTCGAACTGGTTCTTAGCCGTGCTTCTCCAGGAAGATGTTCCCGTAACGACGCATCTCATCGCTCTTCTGACGGCCTGAATATTCTCTTCCTTAATGCCGATGTCTACCGGCTCTTCACCGCCTTTGTACAGGATCGAGCCGTCAGAAGCGACCACATTGTCGATGACATAAGGCGTAACCAGTTTGTTCGTTGCAATACCTGCCGTATATCTGCAGAGCTGCAGGATCGTAAAGCAGTTATCGAACTGGCCGATCGAAGACTGTGCAGTATTTGCAGGGAACCAGGTTCTGTCATACTCGGACTCATGCAGGAGCCTCTTGTTCTCACGGCTTGCGACAACGCCCGAGATCTCACCGGGGATATCGATCCCCGACTTCTCACCGAGACCGAACTTCAATGCCATTCTTGAGATATAGTCGATACCGGTCTCTACACCGAGCTTCATAAAGTAGATGTTACATGATGTAGCCATTGCGCTGTCGAGATTCAGCTGGCCGTGACCGGAATACGGGTACTCAAGACAGCGGAATATCCAGCCGCCGATGTCGATCGGGCTTTCGCACCTGATCCAGTTGGAAGATGGCGTAATAACGTTCTCCTCAAGTGCCGCCAGCGCAGTAACCGGCTTAAAAGTCGAACCGGGCGCGTACATTGACATAATAGCTCTGTTCCACAAAGGGAGGTCCTGGGCGGTGATCGCCTCATATTCGTCGATGCCGAGGTAGTATTTCACCTGCTCCATGGCCTGAGGATCGTTATAATTAGCAAGAATGAAGTCATTCGGGTCATAGTTCGGATACGAGCCCATCGCAAGGACCGAACCGGTATTGACATTCATCATAACGAAAGCACCTGAGCTCGCTGTCTTAAAACCCTGATGGGAACGCGCTTCAGCCGCCTGCGCCTCTGCTATAAAGTCTTTGAGTGCATTCGTACCGATTTCCTGAAGTCTTGAATCGATAGTAAGATTCACCGTGGCGCCGGGAACAGCGGGAATGCCGTATTCAGACGGATAGAAAGCGCCGTCCGTTCCATCCGTTGTCCATATGTTGTATGCGGATACTCCGGACGTACCGTGCAGATATCTCTCCATCTGACCCTCAACACCGGACTTGCCGACCATATCGCTGCTGGTATAACCGAAATCCTGAAGTTGCGAATACGATTCGGGAGAGATCTTACCTACATACCCCAGCACATGACATGAATACAGTGCCCATGGCGAATATGTCCTGTCGTATTTCTTGCCCGACACTATGCCGATATAGTGATAATTCTGCTCATTGATCAGCGAAATAAGCTCATCGGGACAGTCTGAAGCGATCTCTACGGGATTGCCTTTCTGGAACATCCAGTTATCCTTGAATATCTGGTATCTCAGTCTTATGATCCTGTACGCCTCATCTACGGAATACTTCGGATCCACCTTGAACAGCCTCCTCAGATACAGAAAAAACACTTCGGGATCGATCTTTACATATCTGTCGGAATAAGTAACTATGATACCTTCCTTGAAATCCTCAAGAGCGAAGAGATTGTTGTCAGTCTGCCACAGCTTGATCTCTTCCTCATCCTTTAGAAATTCATATTTGGAGGGCTCGCCGGGAACGACGGACATATATTCATCAAGGCTTGACACCGTGGTGCAATTGTATTGTTCAAACAGGTAGCTCAGCTCGAGGCACTCGGTGTTGAGAGTTGTATCATCCAGATCCGCGTTAGCGATATACAGAACATTATAAGGTGTACTCGATGCGAGCATCACGCCGTTACAGTCATAGATATCGCCTCTCGGGGCATTAACGGTCATCTGCCTCGCGACGCCCTTCGTAACAACAGAGATGGTCTTCTGATAATCAGAGAACTGAAGCCCGGCCGTCATAAAGAAGATGATCACGCCGAATGATACAAATATAAGCGCAAGGTCAAAATAGCGGTTCGATATAACCGACATGAAGGCTGACAAAAAGCCGCTGTCCTTCTCCCCGTTCTTATCACGGTGCGAATCGAAAGCACCAAATCCGGTATTTCTCAGATCGTCAGCCAATTTCCGCTCTCCCCGTATGTCAGTTCCTTATTATTCCTGTCTTTCCTGCGCTTGCCCCTGTAAGGTGCAGGTCCCAGGAAATTCAAAAGCATAAAAATTACAACAGATGCAGCGGCATTCATCAGAACAGAAGGAAGGATCGACGTCCTCATTATGGCCAATATCCCGCGCGCTCCGCCTGTACCCGATATAATAGAACTCCATAATGAACTGATAACATTGCCGGACACTTTGTATATCACCGTATAACAAATTACAGCAAGTATCCCCAGCAGAAGATTGCGGTTTGTTCTTCCCTCGAAGAATACTGCTCCGAAAGCTCCGGCCAGGAATAAAACAAGCATTCCGATCCCGAAAGCGACAGACAACGTCCCCCCGGGGCCGGCAACGACAGGCGCTGCCAGCACATCCCGCATCAACCCCATAAGGATTCCGACAATAAGACCTTCCCTGAAGCCGTAGATGAATCCGGTCAGAACTGCAAATACCAGCATGATATCGGCCGTCTGTCCCCACAATGTCAGGCGCGAAGATAAAGTAACCTGTATCGAAGGGATCAGCAGGATGTAAATCGTATAAACGATGATCTTACGCCATGGAATGCCGTCGATCTTCATTGTTGTTCCCCCGCGGCATCAGCCGCACCGGCCTGAACACCGGCATCATCCTGTGCGGATTTCCCGACAGGAACAAGAACAAAGACATCCTTCAGCCTGCCGATACCGGAATACGGTTCAAGGACCGCAGTAATATTAAGCTCGTTAGAGCTGTCGACCGACACGATCTTGCCTATCGGAATACCCTCAGGGAACAGACCGCCTTCACCGGAGGTAACTATCTCGGCACCTACATCGGGAATATTGTTCGGATCGATCTCCGTTATCCTGCACAAGCCGTCAGTCTTGAGAGCCGTATTGCCCGTCAGCAGATAATTCGCGCCGTTGACTTCATTGACCTTGCAGCTTACGGCAAAGCCTTCATGTATGAGCGGAAGTACCCTGCTCTCCTTGTCAGATACTTCGATTACCCTGCCGACAAGATTCATGTTAACATCAACTACGATGTAGGACAGTCCGGCATCAAGAGAGAGACCTTCATCCTTGCCTATTCCAACTCTGACAGATGAGAACCATTCGTCCGCTTCAGTCGACAGGATCGACGCACCGTAGACCTCAAAATTACTGAAAGTATCCTTGATGTGGAATGCATCCTTCAGTTCTTCATATCTGATAGCTGCTTCCTCGTTCTGCCTGAGCTTATACTGGAGCATGGCAACCTCGCGCCTCAGCTCCTCGTTCTCCTTCCTGATGGCCATCCCGTCAAAAACGGCGGAATTGAAATCATCGACAGATCCGGTCAGACTGCCGATGCCGTTCTGAACCGGCTTGATGATTCCGCCGAAAAACTGAGACAACTTACCTGCATTGAGCGGGGAGCCCGGAAGCGCGCCAAGAAGGATGACTGCTATGAGAACAAGCACAACAGCCGATACAACAAACCATCTTGATGTCAGTAATTTACGCAGGCGCACTTAATTATCAGAGATTCTTGCCGCAGCACTTCTTGTATTTCTTACCTGAACCGCATGGACAGGGATCGTTTCTTC
>DFIB01000122.1 GCA_002371375.1 Mageeibacillus sp. UBA3708
ACCGGTTATGAGCCGGTTGCTCTAACCAACTGAGCTAAAGGCCCACGTCAAACACTGCATAGCGTCGTTGAACGCTTGAATAGTATATAAATAAGTCTGACAAAGGTCAAGTGTTTTTTGCAAAAAGATGTAGAAGCTTGTTCCAAGTTTTTTGATACTTATACCTTTAAGTGCTTCTAGATTCTCAATATATAATTACTGACGATTGCATAACGATTATTTAACACATACATATATTGTAACAAATACTCAGTCTCACACCGGTATTAGTATTTAACAGGTAAGATCAAGCGCCTTCTGCCAGTTCTTTTACCTTCTCAATAGATAAATTGCTTATCTCGGCAATCTCATCAAGAGAGTAACTGCCCTTCGCCAGCATACGCTTAACAGTGTCAATGGATTCTACAGATCGTCCTTCTGCAAACGAAGACTGCTTCTCTTCCTTCAGATATCTGTCAAATGATGTCTCTACCATACCTTTCTCTCCTTCCTTTACCTCTGCTATCCGCTTCGCGAGTATTCCGTTGTTTATCTTTTTTGTATCCTTCTGTATTAGATCGGATATCAGCTTGCCGATATCATCGTCACCTTCATACGAGCCGTTGACAAATAGCGTGTTGCGTCCGTCTTCCAAGTCAGTATTATCATCCGTTCTCATCTTAAAATGATATATCGCTCGTCCCTGCTTTATTATATCATCTCTGCAGATAAATATTACATATGTATCAGGGAGCTTGCCGTATCCTTCATTACGCCTGATAGTCGTTCTTGAATCAATGATCGATGAATAATACCTTGATCTTCTGACAATGTCGGTATCATCTGTTTTTTGTATCTCGATGTTATAGACAGATTTGTCATCCTCATTTACTGCATAGACATCAAGCCTTACACCATGATACTCGTCATTGCCGATCATCTTCTGCACCGCATGTTCGATAATCCTGATATTAGGCATACCGAGTATCACCTTCAGGAGTTCAGTCGTACACTCAGGGTGCCCGTCAAAGCACGCCCGGAAAAGCACGTCATCGAACAGGCACAGTTCGTCAGTGTTGTATTTCTTTAAGGTCATTTGTATTCCTCCTTTGTAAGAATTTGGAGGAACGGGCCCGATCCTTATCAGAGATACTATCACGGGATCTCAATAAAAAAGATACGAAATAATACGAAAATCTGACAAATTCGTATTATTTCGTATCAAATGTAACTTGACAAATCAAGCTTTGTGAAGTGATTGTATCTGCTTTTACGGATTCAGGCAAACACCATTATCATCAAAATTGTATGCTTTGCCGCTGATCTTAACCGTCTCTGATACAGCCATGCTTCCGTCTGACTTGAACCAGTACCAGTCTTCACCATCCTGGATCCACTTCTTGGCAGCCATGGCGCCGCTGTCTTTGAAGAAGTATGTCTTCCCCTCGATCTCTCTAAAGCCGACGGCCATCCTACTGTCGGAATCAAAGTAATACCACACTTTGCTTATCTGCTGCCATCCGGTCTTTCCTTCACCTGACGAAGCGAAATAATACCAGACTTCACCTACCTGGATCCAGCCTGTTCCCATGGCACCGCTGTCCTTGAAGTAATAGTTCACTCCATCGATCTTCTTAAGTCCGGTCGCCATCTTACCGCTTGCATCAAAGTAATACCAGACTTTGCTTATCTTCTGCCAGCCTGTCTTCATCTCACCTGACGTTGCGAAATAATACCAGGCACCGTCAATCTCCTGCCACTTGGTAAGCATTACACCGGAATTGTTAAAGTAATATGTTTTGCCATCGATATTCCAGAATCCCGTAGCATTTACACCATTGCTTCCGACGTAATACCACTTGCTTCCCGACTGCTTCCACTGGTAAGTGATGACTTCTTTGACTATATTGAAATAAATCTTCCTGGAACCTGTGTAGTTGCCCTTGCCTTTAACGGTTATTGAAGCAGTACCTATGGCAGTGTTATTTGCATAGCTCAATGTATAATCAGTTCCCTGTGTCAGAGTCTTTGTCTCATCCTTTACAGCAGGTGAAGGCTTTATGGGAGATCCTGTATAGGTCTGGTCAGCGACAGAAGAGACCGTCAGTGTACTGACCTTCTTGGGGCTGATCGTAAATGATGCAGATGCGGTATCCTTGTAATTACCTTTGCCGGTAACTGTAACTGTTGCAGTACCTGCATTAACGTTGTTTGTATAGGACACGGTATAATCTGTGCCGGCTGTAAGAGCCTTCGTTCCGTCTTTTACAGTCACAGACGGCTTTATCGCAGAACCTGAATATGTCTGGGATGCTATATCTGATATAACGGCATTGCTGAGCGACTTGGCAAGAATGGTAAAGGATACGTTCTTCGCGCCCGTATAATTGCCCTTTCCCACAACGCTCAAAGTTGCTGTGCCCGCATTGATATTGCCTGAATATCCGATTGTGTAATCCTTGCCTGAAGCAAGTGTGATTGAACCATCCTTAACTGTTACGGAAGGCTTGATCGCAGAGCCTGTGTATGTATATGCCGATATCTGACTTACTGTCAGACCGCTCACCGGCTTGGGCTTTATCACAAAAGTTGCAGAAGCAGTCGCCCCTTCATACTTCCCGATACCTGTAACGGTCGCGGTTGCCGTTCCTGCATCAACATTACCTGTATAAGATACCGTATAATGTGTTCCATTTGTAAGTGTCGTGCTTCCTGACTTAACCGTAACTGTGGGAGTTATGGCATAACCCGTATATGTCTGCGCACTGATCGTATCGACTGATATGGATGGAACTACAGCCTTTACGATCTCAAATGTTGTACTGTTCGTGCCTTTATAATTGCCTTTGCCGGTTATAGTAACAGTTGCCGTACCGACATTGATATTATTGGAATAGCCGACTGTATAATCCGTGCCGGACGTCAGAATCCTCGTTCCGTCTTTGACGGTTACAGAAGGCTTGATCGCCGAGCCTGTATAAGTCTGATTGGATATTGAGGATATGGCCGTTCCGCTTATTGTCTTTGCAACGATCTTAAAAGAAGCAGTTGCGGTCGAACCTGTATATATACCATTACCCGTGACCGTAACAGAAGCTGTTCCGGCATTTATGTTGTTGGAATATGATACTGTGTAATCTGTACCGGCCGTAAGCGTCTTGCCGTCTGAAGTAACCGTAACCTGCGGTACAATAGCAGATCCGGTATACGTCTTATTGCTTATCGATCCGACTGAGATCACGGGAGGAACGATCTTGAATGTCGTATCTTTGGATCCTGTATAATTGCCGGTACCGGTAATCCTGACAGTTGCAGTGCCGATGCCGGTGCAGTTGTAATAAGATACAGTGTAATCCGTCCCGGAAACAAGCGCCTTATTGCCGTCTTTGACAGACACGGAAGGCTTGACCGCAGTTCCGGCATATGTCTGATCCGGTATGTCAGATATTACAGCATTTGTTATGGATCTCGGAGTAATGGAGAATGTACGGCTCTTTGTACCGAAGAAATTCCCCTTGCCGGTAACATCTATCCTGGCGGTGCCTACGTTGATATTGCTGCTGTAGGATACTTCATAATCAACGCCCTCAGTCTGCTCAACATTCCTGTACATAACCGTTACATGCGGTTTAATAGCAGATCCGGTGTAAACTGCACTTGAATCGGATGTTAACGTGAAGCCGGAGGCAGATGCCGGATTGATATTGAAGGTCAATGTATGTGTACCCGTATAATTACCGAGCCCCGTGACAAGTATCTTGGCTTCACCGGCATTAATGTTGTCAGAATACTCAGCAGTATAATCATCACCCTTGATAAGTTGCCTTGATCCGAGCTTCATGGTAAATGAAGGGGTAACTGCAGAACCTGAATAATAATAGTCCGAGATGGCCGAATATGTCAGATACTTAACATCAGCCGGTACGATCTTGAACGGGACAACGATCTTGCCGGTGAAATTGCCCCTGCCATAGACCATCAGGTTCTTATCACCTACCGTATAGTTACTGTCTACCGTTAAACTGTAATCAGTGTTATACACCAGTTGTCTTCCGTTGAAAGTGACAACAGCTTCCGGTGTTACCGTGCGGCCGGAGAATACAAGATCTGCAACAGGAGCGACAGTTGCAGCTGATATATCAGCCCTGTTGATATAGAACTGCTTGTCAAGAGAGCCGCAGAATTTGCCTATACCCTCGATCGTAGCTTTGCCATACCCGATATCGGTATTGTTAGTATAAGTCACGGTATAATCTGTGCCGTTGACAAGAGTCCTTCCGCCGTAGGTAATGTTAAATTCAGGGCACACCTCATCTCCCGTGTATATCTGCTCATACTCATACTCTATCGTAGTATGCGTGAGGTCAACAGGGCTGAGCGATTCAAAGCTCTTGTCCGATATGTTTATAGCATAGAAATTAGTATTATGGCCGTCATAGGTGAACCAGAGGATCCTTCCGTTCGATACGATCGGCTGGCAGTCTGACAGCATTCCGATACCGGACAAAACAGAACCCTGGATATTGCCTGAAGCATCAATAAACGCATAATAGACTTGATCATCGATGTTCCAGAGGACAACGAAGCTGCTGTCACTGATCTTCACGAGGAATGGCGTGGAGCATCCCTTCGCACCTTCAGCAATGGACGTCAGCCATTTCTTGCCGGTCTTGCCTGACGAGAAATCAACTGTGGCGACGTAAATATTACGTGTAGTTGATGAACTGAAATTGCTCTGATCTATCGAATTGCCGGCAACGATACATTTCGAACCGGATAATTCGAGTCCGCCAATTGAAGCTCCTGTCTTGTTGAGCCCAACGTCACCGGTAAAAGTAAACGGTTCATAATAATCAACATATCCGATCGGAGTATTGTCGATCTTTCTTTTATATCGGGATACCATCACTGCACGCGGATAAGCATCGCCGTGATCAGCCGTAAATACATAACCGTCATCTGATATCCTTACATATTGAATAAAGGAATGACTGCAGTATCCGGTACCCTCATATGATACAGAGCTGCGTGAACCTGTTACGGTCATTGTGGATGTGTTGATGACCATGCTGAGATTTGACTGGTGATTAAGACCGTCACTTGACTTATACATGGTATGGCAGGTATGTACGAAGAGAAGATTGCCTGAAGAATCCATGCTGGCACTCCCCGCACTGAAAGGCATTACGGTATTACAGTTCTTAAGCCCGCATGATCCTTTACGGTTCCAAGACTTGTCATACTTAGTGACACGGTAACATTCTACATCGGCGGACTCTTCGGAATTGCTCTGTCCTGTGAGAATGTAATACCCGTTGGAATCCTCGTAAAACCCGCCAAAAAGTGCGAGCTCAAGATCTATCTCCTTACTGCTCTTGAACTTCATGTCAGCATCATAATACTCTACGAGGAATGAACTTCCTCCGCTGCTGTACTGGACAGCCATATATCCGCCGCCGGAAGTCTCAGTAAGATAGGAATAGACAGGATAAGACCACGTACTGTAGTTGTGATCATCCTGATTACTTCTACGCGTCCCGGCTGCCAATACTCCTGCAGTCAATGCAAAGAGCGAGACAAAAATACTTAACAGACATAAACCATATCTCTTTATCATACGCATAATAACCTCCGTATCGACTCTGTTGATAAGATTATAAATCAGTAACAGTCAATATTAAATACAACACTGTTATTCATTTATGTCTATAAGACACCTGCCGGAAGTAAATAGTTCATTTTTATCCACACATACAAAAGGCAGCCGGAAATAAACCGGCGGACACAGTATTATCCGTTCCTCACATTCACCTAATCTGAGTACTCATCTGCTGCCTGAGATTATACGTACAAAGCCTTGACAACATAATCGTCGGTATCGATAGTAACATTCTTGCCGTCATTTATGATCAGTTTATCACCTTCGGCAGGTGTGACAGAACATCCGAGCTTAATGGATACAGAATCTTCGGCTTCATTTATGTAGTGCTGGATATCAGCCTAACTATTGGCAATCTGAGGCGAAGTATTGCCGGAACAGCCTGTTCTTCCTAAGCCTGTGCTGCAAAACCAAATGCCGGCACCATCGAGAACATGATCGCAAGGTTCAGCATCACACTTGTCAGCTTGCTGCTTTTGAATATCATAATATGAAATGATAACAGGCACGAAATTGCAAATTATATTCAACGGCAATAATAAAAGAACCTCCCGTATCTTTGTTACTGCCCATAAGACAGAACAAAGTGCGGGAGGCTATGATCTTATTAATCTATGCTAATTACTTAGCTGTCAGATAACCCTTAGCTGCAAGGAGCTCGGCAGAGAGCATTCCGCCGCCTGCGGCACCTCTCAAAGTGTTGTGGGACAGACAGGTGAACTTATAATCGAAGATGTTATCCTCACGGAGCCTTCCTACAGACACGCCCATTCCGTTCTCGAAGTTTGCATCGAGAGCAGGCTGAGGCCTGTTGTCCTCATCAAGATACTGCAGGAAATGCTTGGGAGCCGAAGGCAGAGCCAGCTTCTGTGCTTCGCCCTCAAATGACTTCCATGCCTCGATCATCTCATCCATTGACGGCTTCTTCTCGAAAGAAACACTTACTGCTGCAGTATGTCCTTCCTGAACAGCTACACGGTAGCACTGTGCAGAGATAACAGGATTCTTTGCAAGCTCGATGTGATCTCCTGCAAACGAACCCCAGACCTTGAGAGGCTCTTTCTCAGACTTCTCCTCCTCACCGCCGATGTAAGGGATCATGTTGCCTACCATCTCAGGCCAGTCCTTGAATGTCTTACCTGCACCGGAGATAGCCTGATATGTACAGACAGAAATCTGCTTGATACCGTATGACAGGAACGGAGTAAGCGCAGGAACATAGCTCTGGATAGAGCAATTAGGCTTAACCGCAATAAAACCGCGCTTTGTTCCGAGTCTGGCCTTTTGTGCTTCAATAAGCTGAGCATGATCGGCATTGATCTCGGGAATGATCATGGGAACATCCTCTGTCCATCTGTTGGCGGAATTGTTAGAGATGACGGGAGTCTCGAGCTTAGCGATCTTCTCCTCGAGAGCCTTGATCTCATCCTTCTTCATATCAACGGCGCAGAA
>DFIB01000045.1:0-1588 GCA_002371375.1 Mageeibacillus sp. UBA3708
CGCCCTCGCAGGAAGCTATCTGTCGGCTGTAAAGCATGCGCCTATACTTCTGGTGAGAAATACTCCCGGTGAGATCCAGCTTGTACAGGATTACATCAAGAAGAACCTGAAACACGGAGGCATGATATACATGCTGGGCGGCGAAGCAGTCGTTCCCGACAGCGCAGTATCCGGATTAAGGGCATATGATATCAAGAGACTCTGGGGCTCCGACAGATATGAGACCAACGTGAAGATCCTTCAGGAGGCCGGTGTATCAGGAGATGAGATATTGGTGGCAAGCGGCACGGGATTCGCAGACAGCCTGTCGGCATCGGCTACAGGCAAGCCGATACTTCTCGTAAAGAACACCATCCAGGACAGCCAAAAAGATTATGTGGCATCCCTTAAGGGAAAGAAGTTCTATGTGATCGGCGGAAGCGGCGCGGTGAACGATGATCTTGAGGCATACTTCAAGACTTTAGGTGAGACAAAAAGACTGGGCGGACAGACCAGATACGAGACTTCGGTTAGCGTAGCCAAGCAGTTCTTCCCTGAACCCAAAGGAGCGGTGCTGGCGTACGGCGCCAACTTCCCCGACGGACTCTGCGGAGGATCCCTTGCCAACGCCATGGGCGGACCGCTGCTTCTCGCAGCGAACGGCAAAGCCGATCAGGCCGCAGCCTATGCCAAAGAGAAGGGCATCAAGGGCGGCGCAGTCCTCGGAGGACCGACGCTCATAAGCGATGATTCTGCAAGGGCGATATTCGATGTTGCACCGGGCACGATTATTCAGATTAAATAAGGTTATGGCTTAATGACAGGGACTGCGGATGCAGTCCCTTTGTCATTAAGGTGGTTTGGCAGGCAATATGCGCATGATCGCTGTATTATTTGTAATTACAATGTCACTTTATCCATTGACAACGGTGAAATCCATAGGTTACAATATAGTCATGAAATAGTTATAGAAATCGTTAAAATTAAACAAGTTATCACTATCAAAGTTTATCGTGTTGCTGACAGGAAGGTGATGCTGATAGAAAACTCAAGACTTATTGGGGACTTGGTTTTCTATTGCATCAGGCATGCCGGCAGCACGTTTTTTTATTCTTAAGGAAAGGAGATATTATGAAAATCGCAATAAAGCGCACTTTGCTGATGCTGCTCATGGCCATGATGGTCGTGACGCTGATGCCGAACACAGGCTGGGCAGGCAAGGCGTACGCGGCGTCGAGCGATCCGCTGCAACAGGTAACGGTAGGATATGTCGATAATGAAGGTTGGGGAAACAACGTCTGGCTTACCGCTTCCACACCGTACTATGTGAATGGAGCCACAGAAGCCACTTCTGACAGCACGGTGGACTGGAACGCTTATTATGACGTTCCGAACGGTACTTTGACATACCGTAACTATGATGGAAATGGTGTGGATGTACGTACAGGCGAGGGGTGGCTCAAGATCGTACTGATAGGGGATAATAAGATACACTGTAAAGGACAATTCGGAATCAACGTGCCAAATGATCTGGGGATCTCTTCAGAAGAAGGAGGGACACTCTCCATTGATATAGGCAGAGCTGCCAATTGCTATGGAATATGCTCAG
>DFIB01000045.1:1731-13748 GCA_002371375.1 Mageeibacillus sp. UBA3708
TCAGGCAGAGTATGGATCATGGATGATGTGAAGCTTGATATGGAAGCGATAGCAACGGGGAGCTATTCCGGCGCGATCGGCATCAGCGCAGGTATAGCTCTTCGCGTGGAAACTCCTAACATGATAACCTTCCGCGGCACATGTGCAAATAATTATGCCTATGTGCTGAAGAATTTCAGCACAGTATCTTTTGTTAACGGTGCAAAGATGTCCATAGAGGTAACAGGAGATTCAGAGAACAGTATTTACTGGACGATCGACACTCTGCGCACGATGCTTGCCAACTGCGGCTACAGGGTCAAGACATCTGTAAAGGATGGGATAGTTACCGGTATGATCGAGCCGAAGACTCAGGTACCTGATCCGATCAACATTACGTATGACGATGAGATCCTTCCCGGACTTACCGTGCTTATGACAGGTAAAGAAGCCTATGAACTGTTCAGGGAAGCTGTCACTTCTCCAACAGAAGAGAATTATCTTGAACAGGACAAGGGATGGTATGTAGATATGTCACATGAGTTTACCGGGATCAGTGATGATACCGGAGATGGTGGAAATCTAAATACAAGTACGGACCTGTTCGAGTACGGTACTGACTATTATGTAATGTTCACCATATTGATCGATGAGGATAACTATCTGAGGAACAGCGATCAGGAGTTCACTATAAACGGCAGTGATGATTATATAATAGGCGAAGGCTTTGACAGCGAAGGCAGGTATATTTATTCAGTGTCCAAACAGATATACGGCTCTTACGGCCCGAATAAAGAGATAGGCGTTTATTCATATAATACGACAAACCAGCAGGGTGATATGGTAAGCGTTGACGGGTCTGAGTACGATGGCGGCTTTTTCGATTATATCGGACAAGGAAAGACTATCACTCTCAAAGCAAAAGCAGGCGAAGGCAATGAATTCCTGGAATGGAGAAAAGGTGAGAGTGACGGAGAAACGATAAGTACAGATGCGACCATAAATGTAACTGTAACTGAGGATATGGACTATTACGCCGTTTTCCAGAAGGAGCTTCCTGCTCACGGCGTTCTGAGTGATACTGTGGAATATGATTTTGATAAAGCCACAGGCACTGTGACCCTCATTCCTGTCGGCGATGACGGTGAAGGCGGAAAGACCGGAAAGGTTGGGAATGAATACTTTTACGGCGGCACACCGTTCTATAACAACGTAAAGATCAAAGACGTCGTTATACAGGAAGGAATAACTGAATTAGGAGATAATATCTTCTCATACAATACGATCAGTTCCGTAAGCATCCCGACTTCGCTTGAAGCCCTTGGATTCTACGACACCTTTGATGATTGTATAATGACCGGCGATGGCTTCACCGTGGCGGACGGCAATGAAGTGTTCTCGGAGATCGACGGGTCTTTGGTTCGTGACGGGACACGTCTCGTCAAATTTGTAAAGAAACCCGGGCAGACAGAATATGCTATACCTGACGGGATCACATACATCTGCTGGCAGTGCTTCCAAAATGTCGAGCTCGAAAAACTGACTTTGAGAGGGGATGGACTTGGACTCAGCAATTACGCGATCCGCGATTCCATTATAGATCATCTTGTCATCGAAGAGGGCGTAACAGATCTGGGAGATTTCAGCAATTTCGAGTGCAAGGATACCGGACGTGAATTTCCTTTGACGCTCGCATATGCAGGACAGCAGAATAGTTTCATTGACAATGAAGAGATAGTCTGGTTCTCAGTGCCTTATCAGAGTCAATACTACGAGTCCAACGACGGCGTTCTTTACGCGAAGAAGGACAATGGCCTTGAAGTGTACAAATATCCTAATGGCAAGGAAAACGAGACATATACCGTACCTGAGGGTGTAGTTTCGATAAACAATTACCGCGCTATCGAGAACAAATATCTTAAGAAGATCGAGCTGTCAGAGGATGTTTCATATGTCTGCTACGGCGGATTCAATCAGCTTAACGGAGTTACCATTGTCGTCTATAACCCTGAATGTGAATTCAACGGAAACGCTGTGTATTATTGCAATAACATTACAATGATGGGTTATTTGGGATCGACAACTCAGATGTACGCAAAGAGCAACGGCAGCATCACATTTGTTCCGATGGGGGAGAATAACGGAAAACTCCCGGCACCTGCAAATGCGCATTGGGAAGGCACCGTGGCAAAATGGGATCCTGTGGATGGAGCCAGATATGAAGCTGTTCTTTACAGATATAACAGAGACCTTGAAGAATGGACCAAGTGGAGCACTGTGGAAGTGGAAGCAGGCGTAACGGAGCAGAGTTTCGCGTCCATGCTTTGGTACGCGGATGAAGAGTATTACTTCACAGTGACCGCATATAAAGTAACTTATGAAGAAAGCGACGCTGCCAGATCCGGGGAGACGAACGGCGTGCTCCCCAGAACTAATGAGCATCCGGTGATAGAAGGAGACACTCTGGTATTCCCCGTACCCAAGGTCGAAGATATCGATGGTCTTAAATATTATACTACTGTTTTCCAGGTTTATGACAGTTCAGACAGCTGCCTGTACAATCACTGGTTCGGCGTGGAAAATGACGGGACGATGAATCTGAGAGAGTACTTAAAGGATCATCCATACGGAACATATAAGATATATACAAGGCTGTATGGACAATACTATGATTACCAGCTTGAAATGGTGGAACCTCCCGAAGATACATTCGTTTACTATGAATACAAGGAGATTCCTGCCATAAGCAAAGTCGAGCTGACCATTCCGGATCCCGTTAACGGCGAAAAGGCACATGAACCCGAAGGCTTTGGTATTACGACATGGTGCGGTGAAGTCAAGAACGATGGATATGAGCGTGACTCCAGCGTTTACAGAAACTGCTTCATGTACAGAGACTCAGAAGACGGTGGTTGGAGCCATTTTGACTCTGATACGGTAGAAAAAGGCAAATACCAGTATTCATACTATATCGAGCTTGAAAAGAGATATGGGTATGACAAAGCTGAAAACGTAGAAGTATTTGTCAACGGATCAAAAGCAAACGTGGAAATAGAGTATGAAAGCGAGAGTTACCTCCACATCCGCTATACTTATCCTGTAGGCACACAACCCGCCGATCTTGTCGATACCGTTAATATCACCATTGACATGGATGCGCTCGAGGTCTTTAATACAAAGAACACCGCGGGAGATGTATTTGCTCTGCTGAACGGCAAAAGCGGGATCGTGGATGTAGACAGCACAGGTGTATACAGCAGTAAGGGCGGCAACGACATTGTTTTCAGCAATGAATACGGATGGAATCACTGCGACCCTGCTGAACAATTAAGCGCAGATAAAGAATATGGCATATACGTCAACGTTATTGCTCTTGAAGACGGATACGCTTTCGCTTATCCGGTCAGATCTGCTGACAACACTCTGAGTTCTGATATACCCGGATTTACGACCAAGGTGAACGGTACGGTGAGAGATGATGTCATACTGTATTATAATAAGAATTATAGCAGCTACGGACCTGTGCTCTATGCATATGTACCTATAGGCAAGCCAAAATCGGATACAGAACCGGGACCCGGACCTGACGACCCGCCGGGACCGGGACCTGACGATCCGACGCCAACACCTGTTACAGATGTTACACGTTACTTCGGAGCTACCAGATATCAGACCGCAATAAAAGCGGCGGATGCATATAAGGCTCAGTTGGGAATCGACAAGTTCGACTCTGTGATCATCGCCTGCGGTACCAATTACGCGGACGCTCTTGCGGGAAGCTATCTGTCGAGCGTGAAGAAGGCTCCGATCCTTCTCGTGAGAAATACTGCCGATGAGATCAAGCTGGTACAGGACTATATCAAGGCCAACCTGAAGTCCGGCGGAATGATCTATATGCTTGGAGGAGAAGCAGTCGTTCCCGAAGCAGCTATTACAGGATTGAGTGGATTCAAGAGCAAGAGACTTTGGGGTACTGACAGATATGCTACCAACGTAGAGATACTGAAGGAAGCAGGAGTATCCGGTGATGAGATCCTGGTTGCAAGCGGAACGGGCTTTGCAGACAGCTTGTCAGCATCTGCTACAGGAAAGCCGATACTTCTCGTAAAGAATGCTATACAGCCAAGCCAGAAGGCATTCATAGAGAGCCTCATGGGAAAGAAGTTCTACATGATCGGCGGAACAGGCGCAGTGAGCAAAGATATTGAAACATACTTCAAAGGACTTGGAACGGTAACAAGGATCGACGGTGCTACGAGATATGATACCTCGGCGAACGTAGCGAAGACATTCTTCAGTGAGCCTAAGGGAGCTGTCATCGCATACGGCGCCAACTTCCCTGACGGACTTTGCGGAGGATCCCTCGCTAACGCCATGGGCGGACCGCTGCTTCTTTCAGCGAATAACAAGTCCGCACAGGCGGCAGCATACGCCAAGGCTAACGGTATCAAGGGAGGAGCTGTCCTCGGCGGACCGACCTTAATCAGCGACGCTGATGCAAAGACGATATTCAGCATGCCCTCTGGTACCATGATCAAAGTCATCTCATAAAGATAAAAATGAGGAAGGGACTGTTTTCGGATTTGGCTTACTGATATTAAAAGTTCCTATCCCCTGCATAATGACAATGCGAAACAGCGCGGTGACCTCAGACCGCGCTGTTTTGCTATGAAAAAAGGCCGATGTGTGATCGGTCTTTTCGTTTTAAATTTTTTCACATGGTATCATGACGTGGAAGAGATATTCGTCTTCTTTGATGTTGCTGTCCAGATGCTTGCCGATCTCGAAGGTTGCGCCAAGCTCGCCATTCTGCCTTAAATGGTTTGACTTCATATATTGCGTGAGGTTTTCAAAGCATAGACTGAGCTGAAAACCTTTGCGCCACGCGAAAGAGATAACTCTTCTGGAGGGTATGACATATGTATCGGGTGTATGCATGGCCTCGCGAAGAGGCACACATAATATGAGTCTTTTAATATCCTTGGAACTGAACTGTTTGAAGTCCAGGTAATCTGAAAGGATCGTAATTGGTTTGGTATAATCGATGGGATACTTTCCATTTATAGCCTGTGACAGAGTCTGTGATGCCAGTTCATCAAGAGTCTTGAGTTTCAGCCCTCCGGTTATTTCATAAGCTTTTGTAAAAAGACAGATATCGGTATGATGAGTTATTGATATCTCTCCGGGTTCATCCGGCCTTAAATACATCCTGGAACTGTTCAGCAGTGAATCCAGGGCCAGTTTCTTTTCAAAAAGCTTATTATATACGGGCGTGAAGTCACTGGGGTCATTAATAAATTCCCTCATGTCCTCGTAGACCAGTCCCAGAGACCTTAAGGTAAGGATCAGCTTGATCCTGGAAATATTGTCACGGTCATAATATCTGTAGCCGGAATCCTTTATAAGGGCAGGGGAGAGAAGCCCGGCTGCCTCCATGCGTCGGATGGTGTTCTCATTTACTCCGAAACTTTTGGCAACGACACCTATGGTCAGCAGATCTGGCTTATTTTTTGTATCCATTTTATACCTCGTTATTGACTCTTACAGCGGTGTAAATGTTAATATAATTATACTAATAAATGTATATTACTGTCAATGTTCTAGCCAGATAAAGCACAAAATTGACAGGATTATTTTTTGCAAAAATAGGTAAATCCCATTCGTTATCGCGTAGTGAGGGAAGGTAAAGCTTATGAAGAAGAGTGTGAAAAGGATCCTTACCATAGTACTGAGCATTATGATAATAATGACGTATATGGTACCCGGGTCCGTTTTTGCTGATACGGCACTGGATCTGAATGAAACAGCGGACGCTGAGGTCCAGGAGCCCGATCAGGCAAACGACGAATTATCGGGAGGAGATGATGGCGCAAGCGCCGTCAGTGAAAACGCGGGAGAACGACCCGCTGAGGATCCTGCTGAAGAAACAGCGGGAGAAGAAACCGGCGAGATCCCGGCAGCTGAAGAGACCGGGGAAACTGTACCCGAAGAAGTGACGGAAGCACCTGCAGAGGAGATTCCTGCAGTTGAAGCGACCGTTGAAGTTAAGGATACAGTTAAAGCAGCAGCGGAAGCACCTGCGTTAAAGGCAGCAGGTACGACCGTACTGGCATTTACGTCGGATGTACATAACGGCGGCAGGTCAAGCGATAATACTTCGGCAAATCGTTTGGCTTCATGGATCACTAAGGTTGAAGGGATTCACGGTGCGATAGATGCGATGGCATTCGGCGGAGATATGGGCAGTGCATACACTTCGGGCAATACATACTGGACATTGACTCAAAGTGTCATGGATAAGGTGGATGACAGCGGTGTCGTTGGCGTTTATACTACCGGGAACCATGAATACAGCCCAGGTGGAAACTATGGATCCATATCAAATGCAACGACTGCTAAGTTTAAGATCAACAGCGAAGGCATTGAAGGCAGCAATTACCGTATTTACTGTCTTGGATCTGAAAGCAACTCGCAAAGTTATTCCTCAAACCAGATTTCTACTCTGACTTCATACTTGAACAGCGTTGGAAACGATAAGGTAATCTTCATAATCACTCACTTCCCGCTGCATTACGTCAGCGGACGTCTGATTTCCAATGCATCGAATGTAATCGACGCGCTGAATACTGCCGCGCAAGGGAGTGATGGAGTTTATGGTACTTCAGACGATAAAAAGATCGTTTTTCTTTGGGGTCATAATCATACAAATGCCGGTTCGGGGGAGACTCATTACGATGAGATATTTGCACCCTCTGAGAGTATACAGTTCGGTTCCAGCAGCAGCAACACTAAGTCACTGCAGTTTTACTATGGAGCAGCTGGCTGTATGAGCGACAGCGAGTACGGTACAGGCAGCGGCAATGTCAAAGGTAAAGGACTTATTGTTGATATCAATAATAACAACCAACTGAAATTCACATACTATGATGCGAGCGGCATCGATGTCACCGAAGGTGGTGCATTCACCGAGCAAGATCCTGTAGCTATCACGGGCGCATCGATCGATGAGACTGCACCGACTGTAGAAGCTGGCAAGAGCCTCACTCTTCACTATACAGTGGAGCCGGCTGATGCTACTGTTGCAAATGTGACATGGAGCAGCAGTGATACAACTGTTGCAACAGTCAGCTCATCTGGCAAAGTAAAGGGAGTAAATCCCGGTACTGCTACGATCACAGTTACCATTTCTGACGGTATAACCAGAGGAACCGCTACTGCGAGCGTTGATGTTAACGTGACTGAGCGTACGTCCACTGAGCAGTATTTCGTTATAAAGATAGATAATTACGCGCTGAGCAGCCATAAATCTTCGGAGGTCACAACTAACAGCAGCGGCTATGAATATCATGGTCTGCAGGCAGTCACCTATGACGCCAGTTCACCTGCACCACATGATATTCTCTGGACACTTGAAGAGGTCGAAGGCGTCGAGAACGGATACTATATCAAGAGTTATAACGGGGACTATTTAAGCGGCACATATGTTAGAGGCTCAGGAAGCGGATATACAGGCACATTGACCGTTGGAGAAACACAGGATATCTGGGTCGTCAATTCTGGTCTGGAAGCATGGCAGGCGGACGGCAGCTATCTCAAGAGTACGAACGCGAGCGACAACCCGAGACCCGCGGATATTTACCTGACCACAAGAGCCAGCAATAACAGTGTTGATTTCTTCACGGTAGGTTCTTCTCAGAACTATAAGACCAGCCAGCTGATTGAGCCGAAAGAGATTCTTGAGCCGGTGACAGTCACTGGAATCACACTGAACCCAGAATCGCTCACCCTTGAAGTTGGCAAGTCCGCCGGCATCACTGCAAAGGTACTTCCTGATAATGCAGATGATAAGACAGTTACATGGACCAGCAGCGATGAATCTATCGCGACTGTCAGCAATGCCGGTCGTGTGAAGGGTGTTGCGGAAGGGACTGCGACCATCACTGCTACGACTAATGACGGCAATAAGACAGCTACATGTACAGTGACAGTCACACCGAGCACCAGCCCGGGAATCGGATATGTGATTGCGATTGGCGACTATGCACTGTCGGTAAATCCTTCTTCTGATGTTCTTGTAAACGCAGGCAGCGGCAATCAGGAATATCATTACACAGGTCTTGCCGGTGTGGAATATGACGGAAGTTCAGACCCGACGGAGGATATCCTCTGGCTCATCGAGCCCACGGATGGCGGCTACTATATCATGAGCCAGGACGGTCAGTACCTGAATGCGACTTATGGGCCGAACAGTACCGGCGGTAACGACGGTGTGCTGAAACTGGATGATACCCCGGACGTCTGGACGCTGGAAGGTTCGCTGGAGGACTGGGTGCTTTCCGGCAGTACGATGACAAGCACGAACTCAGGCAAATCATTAACACATGAAGAGGGCACAACCAGCGCACCGCTCAATCTCTTCACAGTCAGATCGACTGGCGAGAGCAGTGAGATGGTAGATCCGGACAATCCGGCTGAGGTGCGGTTTATCGAAACTGATGCGTTTACCTCTGGTAGGGACTATATTGTAGGCGTTACAGCTTCCGGCACCAGTGTGTATGCGATCGCTAACAAAAACGGCACAACATCGGGTAATACCAGTAGTGAGACACTTGCTGTTGTTCCGGCTAGCGGGAGTGATTCGGCTTATATAGTGACTGATAATACGGATGTTGTGTGGAATTACACTTCCAACAGATATCTCTCGAATGTTGTTGGTACAACAAATAAGTATTTAGCCAGAACCACAAGCGGCACTATTGTGCCGAGAACATCCGGAACTGGCAGAGCGGTAACCTATACTGCTGCAAACGGAAGGCTTTACATTTCCCAGTCCGGTACTTATTATCTAACGAATAGTGGCGGGACGTTTGGATTCAATACGTCGACATCCAGCGCTGCACAGGTACGTCTGTTTGAAAAGGCGACTGTTTTCAACTTCAAGTACATTGTTCAGTTCGTCAGCAACGGTGTGAACTATCAGTCGACCAAGTATGCAGCTGGTGAAACACCGGTATACGGTGGCGAGACACCGACAAGAGAAGGGACTGAACAATACACATATAAATTCAGCGGTTGGTCATCAGATGGAGGCACGACCATATACGGTCCGGATGAGGCACTTCCTGAGGTGACTGGTCCTGTGACCTACACAGCACAGTTTACCCGCGAAGAAAACCACACTCATGACGGTATCAGCTTTACACCGTGGACCGCGACGGATTCGCTTCCAACCACACCCGGCAGCTACTATCTGACCGAGGATGTGACACTAACTAATACTTGGGTGGTTCCTGATGGGGAAGTTAATCTCTGCCTTGCAGGACACAATATAATTGCAGGGACTGGTTTTAACGGAGGTTTGATTAAAGTTGGTTCAGGCAATAATGCAGCTACATTAAATCTGTATGACTGTGAGGAGCCGGCTGGTAAAATAACGGGTAGCAAAAATCATGCTGTCCAAGTTAGTAAAGCTGGAACTTTCAACATGTATGGTGGGTGCATAACTGAAAATGATTATGCAGCAATTGTATATGTTAATGCTAACGCAGTTTTTAATATGCATGGCGGATCCATAACCAACAATCACAATGCGTATTTCGGAGCAGTTACTTGTGATGGTGAATTCTATATGGATGGAGGGTCTATTACAAACAACGACGGAATGGGCTTTTATGGAAAAAGCATCAGTCTGTCAGGAAGTCCCATTATCAATAATAATAATTCCTATAATTATGGAGGTGATATCGGAGAGGCCAAGATCAATGTTATGTTTGACATTTCCAGTGCATCCATTCAAACAATCAACATCATCGGCTCACTTACGGAAGGTGCTTCCATCGGCGTCTACTACCATAAACAACCGCTTACATGTGAAACCCCCTACATATTCACATCTGGATTGAATGAGTATAATGGAATAAATGCTTTTCACAGTGATCAAAACTATACGATCAGTCTTTCTGAGAACGGTGAAGCACAGTTGGTAATGGCCCATGACTGGAAGGATGCTACATATACCTGGACGGCAGACAACAGCAAAGTAACAGCTACACGTGTATGTGCAAATAACTCAACCCATGTAGAGACAGAAACAGTCAACACTACAAGTGAAGTAACAACTCCTGCCACAGCTACGGATGCCGGTGTCATGACATATACAGCAGAATTTGAGAATGAAGCATTTGCTGTACAGACTAAAGAAGTCGCGATACCTATCCTTGACACCACATATACATTGAAATACAGCGTAAATGGAGGAACAGGTGAATTCTCCGATCAGACGGTCACCAATAAGACAGGTTCAGCTGAGTTCACCATAAGCGAAACACAGCCGATCCGTATGGGTTATACTTTCAAGGGCTGGGGAGAGAGCGCAGAAGCGACAGAAGTTATTGCAGGCGCAACTGTCACATTGACTTACCCGACCACAGAGAAAACTCTCTATGCGGTTTGGGAGCCAGTCACATACACGATCACTTACGTTCTCAATGATGGAACTAATCCGGAAGCCGCGCCGAAAGACTACACGATCGAGTCTGAAGCCATTACCCTTCCAACACCGATTCGTGAACATTATCAGTTTGAAGGCTGGTACGATAATGAAGGATTTACCGGAGATCCTGTTACCACTATAGCATCAGGATCCACCGGCAATAAGACATTCTACGCAAAGTGGGCCATCGATGACTTTGCAGTCAAATACATTGACAGCATTGGCAATGTGCAGATCGGAGACACACAGACTGTAACTTATGGAGGCAATGCTGTTAGGCCAACCGATGATCCGACACATGACGGATGGGCATTCAAGGGATGGTCAAGCACAGCCGATGATTACGAAGAGTTCAACTTCGATACACCTATCACCGGCGATACAAATGTTTATGCCGTATGGCAGAAGACCATTTCTGTTCAGAAGAATTCCTGTGGAACTACTAAAGTAAATGATACCGCGATAAATTGGGAAGCTGAACAGAGCAATTACTATAACGTCACGATCAACAGCTATGATGATGTTCAGAGCATAAAGGTAGAATTTATTGCCGATCCCGGATACAAGTTCGGAAAGTGGAGCATTAGAACAGGCACCGGAGATGCTCAGAACTCAACAGAAAATCCGCATACCTACGCTGCAAGTGTACTTGTCGACGGACAGAAGATATCAAATGACGTTGAGCCTATTAAGTTCACCATCAAATTCGATGCAAATGAAGGCACAGGCACTATGACTGATCAGGTATTTGATTATGGCGGCACAACACCTGAATCAAAACTCCTGAAAGAAAATACATTTACCCGTGAGAATTACACATTTGCCGGATGGAATACAAAAGATGACGGTACCGGTACACCTTATGCAGATAAGGCAGATGTTAGCAAGATCACAACTACAGATGGCGATGTGATCACGCTTTATGCACAGTGGACGACTGATGCATACACCATCGAATATGATTTGGCTGGCGGAGTACTCGCGGAAGGAGTGACGAACCCTGTATCATATAATGTAACGACAGAGACGTTCATGCTTAACAATCCTACCAGAGAAGGCTATACCTTCGCAGGCTGGACCGGAACAGGTTTGACTGAAGCTACAGTAACAGTAACTGTTGAAAATGGGAGTGCAGGAAACCGCAGCTACACCGCTACATGGACACCTGTAGAATACACAATCAGCTATGAACTTGCAGGAGGAATAGTTGACGGAACAAATCCGATAAGCTACACCATCGAGTCAGATGCTATAATGTTGATCAATCCTACGAAGACAGGATACACATTTAGCGGCTGGACAGGGACAGGACTTGATGGAGCAACGACAACAGTAACAATTGCTAAGGGAAGTACAGGCGATCGTGAGTACACAGCTACATGGACGATCAACCAGTACAGCGTGACATTCGTAGACGAAGATGGAAAAACAGTACTGAAAGAAGCGACCATGTATGACTATGGAACTGTTGCAGAAGATATTGAGAAGCCAGCAGATCCTACGAAGGCAGCTACTGCACAGTATACATACACCTTCAGCGGCTGGA
>DFIB01000021.1 GCA_002371375.1 Mageeibacillus sp. UBA3708
TTAAAATATCTTGAACTTGCCAAAAGGCAGGAGTGTTAGTTTGTGTCTAATACACGTCGCCATTGCGCGCGGTACATCAGACTCAAACGGTTAATAACTTACTACCGCAGTGCAGCTGATGCATATAGCGGCGCGGAAGCAAGCACAAATATACAAAACAATAATACGCTGAGACAGGCAATAGTAACACATAATGTCACTCACAGAACAGACAAAATTGCAAACTAAACACAGAAGAAATATATGGCTCCGTAATGCCTTTGTGGTATTCTTGGCAGACATGTTTATCGTCTGGTTTGCTTTCTTTGCCGCACTTATCCTGAGATTTGACTTCAGTTATTCCCAGGTTCCGGAGAGATATCTGAGCAACTACATATATCTGATGCCGCTCTGGTGTGTTTTTACCTTTGTAGCATTCTACATTGCCAAGCTCTACCACAGCATATGGAGCTTTGTGAGTATTGAGGAGGCTGTTCGTGTAATTGGCGTTTATATAATACTGGCAATACTTGAGGTGGGCTCATCACTGATCCTTAACTGCAGACAGCCGATATCATTCTATGTGATTGGTATTATGTTTGCGATGTTCGGTCATATCTTTATCAGATTCTCCTACAGACTTTTGAGAAGATTAGTCAACAGAAGCAGTACTTTCTCGTCTCACAGCGGCAAGGCAAACGATTACGGGGAGCGCGTCATGATCATCGGAGCAGGTGATGCCGGAAGCATCCTCGTTAAGGAACTTAAGAACAGTAGCAGAATAAATCAGATCCCTGTATGCCTCATTGATGACAATGAGGCCAAGATAGGTCGTTCCCTCTATGGCGTTCCTGTAGTGGGCGGCAAGAAAGATATAATAACCAAATCAGCTGAATATGATATTGATACAATAATTTTTGCAATTCCCTCGGCTTCCGGACTTGTTCGTAAGGAATATTTCAACATCGCCAAAGAGACGGGCTGCAAATTAAGGACCTTGCCCGGAATCTACCAGCTCTCATCGGGAGATGTCAGCATATCCAAGGTTCGTAATGTTGAACTGACAGATCTTCTAGGAAGAGATCCTATCACTGTCGATAACAATGCCGTATTTGGAATGATCGAGGGCAAGAAGATCCTTGTGACGGGTGGCGGCGGATCAATCGGTTCTGAACTCTGCCGGCAGATAGCAGAGCATCACCCAAAACAGCTTATAATATTCGACATCTATGAGAACAATGCCTATGAGATTCAGCAGGAGCTTATTCGCAAATATCACGATAACCTTAATCTTGTCACTCTTATCGGATCCGTACGCAACACGCACAGGATCACATCAGTAATGAAGAAATACAAGCCTGATATCGTATTCCATGCGGCAGCGCATAAACATGTACCCCTGATGGAAGTCAGCCCTAACGAAGCTGTCAAGAACAACGTAATGGGCACATATAAGACGGCCAGGGCGGCAGCAGAGGCAGGCGTTAAGAAGTTCGTCCTGATCTCCACGGACAAAGCCGTTAACCCCACCAATATCATGGGTGCCACCAAGCGTATCTGCGAGATGATTATCCAGATGATGGACCGTCAGATGCCTGATACCAGTTATGTAGCTGTCAGATTTGGCAACGTGCTCGGCTCCAACGGTTCGGTAATACCTTTGTTCAGGAAGCAGATTGCTGAAGGAGGTCCTGTTACTGTAACGCATAAAGATATAATCAGATTCTTTATGACCATCCCTGAGGCCGTGTCTCTCGTTCTTCAGGCAAGCTACTATGCCAAGGGAGGCGAGATCTTCGTTCTGGATATGGGGGATCCGGTCAAGATCGACGATATGGCAAGGAACCTCATCAAGCTGTCGGGACTTCGTCCTGATGTGGATATCAAGATCGAGTATACGGGCTTAAGACCGGGAGAGAAGCTCTATGAGGAGAAACTCATGGAAGAAGAGGGAATGCAGACAACAGATAACAAGCTGATCTTCATCGGCAAACCTATCGAAATGGATGACGAAGCATTCAAGGAGAAGCTGGCTAAGCTTGATGATGATAGCAAGGAAGACGATGAGAATATAAGGCAGTATGTCATGGATATAGTGCCTACGTATAGACCGGAGAATTATTGAGATGCTTAGGGTCTGGTTCGGACAAAAAGACAATGCTATCTACAACACATCTGTATTCTTTAAAAACAGATATGATCCCAAATGGCTTGAGAATGATCAGGTTAAGCAGATGATACTTGATGTTGATAAGTCGGAAGTTATCAATTCTCAAAGTATATCCAGTCCCATCCTGGGAATAATCCCACCCGAGAAGCTGTCCGGAGGTGTCAAGACACTGATCCTGATGAAGTTCCTTCCCGGCAAAATATTTAATGCCTCCAATTGCGGTGATAACTGTGCACCCTGGATCTTAAGACTTGCAGAAGACAGGGACTTTACGATCAATCTTTATCACATAATGGATTTTGGCAGAGGCGACTTTAAGATAAAGGTCATGAACTCGGGCAAGGTAGTTAATAATATGACAGAGTTCCTTGATGCAGGTGTAAAGCACCTCAGGGAGAATAATACATGATCGGTTCGGTCAAAGTTACGATTAAGAACACTACAAATTCGTACACTTTCGTTCTGCGGAGAAATATAACTGTTTTATGTGGGAACAGTATTTTACAGCGCTTCTGACAGAGACAACCAAAGACAGTGTATATATGAAATACAGCAAAAGCAAACTAATGCCGTTCTATCTTCAGCCCGGAACTGCAAACATGATCAAGTCGGAGATAAAAGGCATAAAATTATAAAGGATAAAGAACATGAGTTTCAAAGAATACGTTAAGCTGTTATTTACTAACATATACTTCAGACTGAAGGGACAATAACATGATCAATATATCAAAAGACCCAAGATTTGCCGGAATCAAACCATTTGAGAAGAAGATATGGCTTGCTTCTCCCACCATGCATGGAGAAGAACAGAAGTGGATCAATGATGCAT
>DFIB01000095.1 GCA_002371375.1 Mageeibacillus sp. UBA3708
CTTAAGATACCCTCGGAGATAACGATCGGTGAGAAGCTGGCCAAGGCCGGTGACACAGTCCACAAGGGAGATATTGTTGCAACAGTCAACAAAGATTCTGTCACAAGTGCGATAGTAAAGCTCCAGAATGAACTCGATCAGGTCAAGCAGTCCCTGAAGAATAAGAAGAAGGACAAGCTGACCGACTTCCAGATCGAAGAACTCGAGACGCGTAAGACATCGCTGGAGAGCAGGATCGAATTGATGATGGTCTATTATAACAATCCTGTCGTAGTGGCTCCGGAAGACGGAATAGTATATTCCAATGAAGAGCAGGCAGGAGGCAGTCTGGCCGATAAGGTTAATATCGGTGATTATGCCAAGTATCTGTCAAGTGACGGTCAGGGATCCCCGCTGAAGATCACATCTCCCGTTAAGGCGGCTGACGGTGATACTGTTATCACGGATTTTGGAGATCTGTCGGTTGAAGTGCCTGTCAAAGGTAATACGCCGCAGACAGCCATAACAGGCAACGAGATGTACAGCGGTGAGATCTTGTGGGCATGTGACGGATCTTCCGATGAAGTTACCGAATTCGTCCCCGGTACACAGTACAGTGCAATGATCGTACTCACGCCGGGTGCAGGATATGTATTCAGCACAGAGTATGTTCCGGTGATAACCGGGATCGAAGGGGATGCGCAGATTACTATCGTCGATGGCAAGATGGTGATCGGAGTAGTGTATCCCGCGACAGACGGGGAGACACCCTCTGATCCGACAGATCCCGCAGAACCGACAACAACGGCAGACCCCACCTCGACAGCACAGCCCGCCGTTCCCTCATTCAATCCGGACAGCTTTGATTACGAGGAATACCTTAAGATGCTCGAGAAGATCAATAAAGGCGGTTCGGGTTTTGACCTGAGCAATTTCTCGTCAATTGGCGGACTGCCTTCAGGATTGAATTATGATGATATTGCATCTGCATACGGTGTTGCCGGAGTAGGGACGAATACAACGTTTACTGATACTGTCGTGATGAATATTGCCAGAACCGATAATGTCAAAATATCGATAATGGTCAATGAGTTGGATATCCTTTCGGTGCGCGAAGGACAGACGGCAACTATTACACTGGATGCAGTTCCTGACAGGACATTTGAAGGCACGATATCTAATGTAGCCCAGACAGCCGAGGCATCTGAAGGTATGGCAAATTACAAGGTGGACATCCTGATCCCGATGGACAGTCAGATGAGGATCGGTATGAGTGCGAATGCATCGATAGTGATAAATAATGCAGAGAATATTCTCCTTCTTCCGATGAAGGCTCTTCAGCAGAAAGGAGACCAGTTATTTGTATACAGGAGCTGTGATGAGAACGGCGTTCTCAAAGATGAACAGTTAGTTACTACGGGTCTGTCTGATTCGAATAATGTTGAGATAATATCGGGCCTCAAAGAGGGCGATGTAGTCTATTTTGTTGACAATTCATCCAATCCCTTGATGCAGTATATGACGGAGGCAGAAGGCGGAGAGGCAACTCAGTGATAGTTCTTAACAATATATTCAAGATATACCATATGGGGGATGAGATTGTCAGAGCCCTCGACGGTGTCAGCATTCACATCAGGAGAGGTGAGTTCGTCAGCATCATAGGGCCGTCCGGATCAGGTAAATCGACGCTCATGAATATAATCGGATGCCTTGATACGGCTGATTCCGGCGAGTATTTTCTTGACGGGTTGTCGATCAAGCGGTACACAGAGAAATCCCTGGCCATGATCCGCAATGAGAAGATCGGTTTTGTTTTCCAGAATTTCAATCTGATCAATACAATGACTGCAGAAGAGAATGTGGAACTGCCCCTCATATATCAGGGCGTAAGTTCTTCAGAACGTAAGGCACGCGTCGCTGAGGCGCTGGAGAAGGTGGATCTGTACGGCAGACGCAGGCATACACCCAATCAGATGAGCGGAGGACAGCAGCAGAGGGTCGCCATAGCAAGAGCAATGGCTGCCAGACCTTCGATCATACTTGCAGATGAGCCAACCGGTAATCTCGATCAGGCGACAGGCAGGCAGATCATGGGTATATTTAGAGAACTCCATGAGCAGGGCAATACAATCGTTCTCATTACTCATGATGAGCATGTTGCAAAGCAGGCTGACAGGAGCATTGAGATAATGGACGGCAAAGTCAGAGAAAACAGGGAAGGGAGGAAAGACGTCAATGATCATTCAATCGATCAAGATGGCGCTCAAGTCGCTGAGATCCAATAAACTGAGAACTTTCCTCACGATGCTTGGTATCATAATAGGCGTCTTCTCCCTTGTGGTTCTCGTATCCCTTGTGTCGGGGGCATCGACTACGATTACTGATTCCATCAACAGCATGGGAATCGACAAGGTTAACGTGTCTGTTTTTGACGCTAAGAAAACGAATAACAGAATGACGATCACTGATATAGAATCACTTCCTGACACCCTTCAGAATGTCGAGATTGCAGCGCCCGAAGTCAATTCGGTCGTGACAGGTTCGTCGAAGACTTCTTCAAGAGCTGTGTCTGTTTACGGAACAACACCTGATTATCAGATAATACAGGGACTCAAGATCAAGTACGGGCGATTCATTATGGAGCCTGACTTGATCAACAGTACTAATGTCGTGGTACTTGAGAGCAAGACTGCAATGGAATTCTTCGGCCGCGAAGACTGTGTTGGGGAGATTATCAGCCTCGGAGGCCGGCGGTTCGAAGTAAAAGGTGTACTGGACAGCGGAGATAAGCAGGGAAATATGCTTGCACTTCTTATGCGTGCCGGCTATTCTGCATATGTTCCTTATGATTCTTTCATCAGATTTCCGGGAGTATCAAGCATAAACATTGATAGTTTTTGTGTTAATTCCGTTCACGGCCGGGGAAGAGAAGCTCAGCAGGAGATAAAGGAACTGTTACTGTCACGTCATTATGACGAGGAGTCTTTCTTCATCTTCAGTCAAAGCGAGATAACAGATGCAATGGATAAAGTGACATCCACATTGTCCCTGCTGCTCGGAGGGATTGCCGCAATCTCCCTTCTTGTCGGCGGCATAGGTATCATGAACATCATGCTGGTGTCGGTTACGGAGAGGACCAGAGAGATCGGTATCCGCAAGGCAATAGGAGCACGTCCCGGCGTCATCAGACTTCAGTTCCTTATTGAAGCGGTGACATTGAGCATCGTCGGGTGTCTCATCGGCGTCGGACTGTCGTGGGTGGCTATACAGATCATCAATATTATCGGAGATGTAAGTTTTGGACTGTCTATTCCGGTCATCATTGTCTCGGCTTTATTCTCGAGCGGGGTCGGGATAATCTTCGGACTATATCCTGCCCATAAAGCAGCCAGGATGAAGCCGATAGACGCTCTGCGCTTCAGCTGATATCAATAATGTGATAGATGTTTTACAAATATGAGTCAAATCGCAATGAATATATATTATTCTTCCTTTTGTTGTTGAAAAGGCATCCGCGTGAATGTAGAATCCGACTAAAGTATGGTTTGCTATCAGACATTGCTTTGAGGAGGAGGAGGAACTATGAACTCAGTTATGAGGAGACGATGCAAGGCACTTGCGCTCGCAGCAGGTATGCTACTCTCAGCAGTATCCGGGCTTATTATCGACAAAGACCGTGTCTTGGCAGAGGCATCAGGGGATTGTGGAGGAGACGCTTATTATAACCTTGATGATGATGGTGTGTTGACTATATCCGGAACAGGGGGAATAGATGATAGTGCTTTCTTTGGTAAAGGAATGACAATAAAAAAAGTCATTATCCAGGAGGGTATTGAATGGATCGGAAAGTGGAGTTTCTACGGTATTAATTCAATTGAAGAAGTTGAGATTCCTTCTTCGTGTAAAGACATTCAGGTTGAAGCTTTTTGCCAGTGCTCCGGCCTGAAGAAGCTCAGTCTGGCTAATGGTGTCAAGAATATCTATGATCGTGCTTTCAGTGGTTGTACTTCACTGGAGGAGCTTAGTATTCCTGCAAGTGTCGAAGTTATCGGTGATAAAGCTTTTGAGAATTGCAGCTCCATGAACAAGCTCAACATGGTCAAAGGTATCGAGACTATCGGTGCATCGGCTTTCGGTAATTGTTCAAGGCTGAAAGAAATTGTAATACCTGATACGGTGGGTTATCTTGATGCTGATCAGTTTGAGTACTGTACAGGTCTGGAGAAGGTTACAATAAGCAGTGAGACTACTGTTTATCCCGAGGCTTTTAGGAGCTTTAGTGACGGGAGTATTGATACTCTCTATTATGACGGTTCTGCTTCCCAGGCTTCCTGGACAGGTAACTGGACATCTGTTTTCAAGAATATCGAATACAGCAAGTTCGATGTGATATATCACTACATGGACAGGGATGATGAATACAGAAACCGCGTTGAGACCATAGTTGATAAGGGAGGCTATGCTACCGAGGAGACATCCCCCAAGGAAGCATGGACAGACCATGTTTTTACGGGTGAATGGTATACAGATAAGAATTGTTCTTCTGAGAGTCTGTATGATTTCGCAACTCCCGTTACCGGTGATCTTGAGCTTTATGCAAAGTGGATCGAACAGGATCTTGCTGTTGTTGAGGGCTACAGGCTCCTGCTCACAGGAGAGGTCGGTGTTGAGTTCTTCATCTCCATCCCGGAGTCGCTCCTTGCAGATGAGAATGCATCTGTTGTTATCAGCAATACTGTACCGGGTAAGACAGCTACCAAGCAGGAATATACTGTTGCCGGCGCGCAGACTGAGACCGTCGGGAAAACTACGTGCTATAAATTCATATATACGGTTCCTGCTGCTACAATGACATGTCCCATCAGCGTAACACTCAAATCCGGTGATGAAGAGACTTTGCTGGGAGATAGTTTTACCGTTCAGGCCTACGCTGAATATATCCACGCTCATCCCGAGATCTCAGGATATGAAGAGGCAGACCCGCTTGTTGTTGCTTTGCTTAACTATGGTGCATACAGCCAGAAATATTTCGGGATCGATACGGAGAACCTTGCAAATGTCAATGTTACTGATAATGTGGCAGATGCTGACCCCGGCGAGTACACCGGCGTTCCCGTTAATTTTATGCCTGATGATCCCCCGATCACTTACTACGGATCAAGCCTTAACCTGCAGTCCAAGGTATCTGCACTGGTCTACTTCAAGGTGAAGAAGGGCGTTGATTACAAAAAATACACTATCCAGCTGATGGGTCGGACGGTTACTCCGGTAGAGAATTCTACGCCCGGATTCATAAGCATCAACATTGATGATATCAACCCGGCAGAGCTCACTGCCAAAACAAACTGCTTTGTCATAAGGATCAGCGGCGGAAGCGATTATAATTACGATTATTCGCCTCTCTATTTTATGCAGGCAGCATGTGCCTCCGACAGCGTCGGTCCTGATATGAAGAATCTTGCAAAGGCGCTTTACCTCTATGGTGAGGCAGCTAAAGCTTATTTAGGCTGAAGGAGGTGCGATGTATGAAAGATAAGTATATGGAACTTGACCTTGAGATCTTGAATTTTGAGAGTGAGGATGTAATAGCTACATCAGAGCCTTCTAATCCTTCTTGTGACTGGCTGTCGGAGATAATCTGCGGCAAGGTAGAGTAAGTAAAAGAAGTTTAAATTTATTAAAGGGTTGTCTCGCTGTGCGGTGAGGCAACCCTTTGTTTTGTTACTTCAGATTGACATTGCAACACTCTTCTGTTATCCTTATCGAGCATAAAAATCACGTATTGCACCTTTTGTGCCTGTTTTGACTATATTTTCGCGGAGCAGGTAGGCAGTACGGAAGAAGAACAGGAGGATAATTTTATGCCGGTAATTTTAATGAAGCAG
>DFIB01000053.1 GCA_002371375.1 Mageeibacillus sp. UBA3708
CAGATAACGCTTTGGATTTCTCAAAGCGTTCATCTTTTATTAAGGAGATTTTGCTTGAGCGCGTCAATCCTTCCAGGATAATCCTTCCCTGCAAGCAGCATTACGGTGTCAGTGCCATCCCCGTTGTCAATGTCGGCGACGAAGTGAAGGTGGGACAGTGCGTAGCCATGCCGCCTAAGGGCAAGTTCTCGCTGGCGGTGCACAGCGGGATATCCGGAAGGGTTACTTCAATCAGCAACATCAGGATGCCTAACGGAATAGAGTGCCCGGCCATAACCATCGTTAATGACATGAAGATGCAGCGCGTTAATTCCATGCGCCATCGCGAAAGCATGAAGCTCGATTCCAAGGATGTCATGGGCATAATAAGCAATGCGGGCATTTGCGGACTCGGCGGAGAAGGCATCCCTACTGCGGCCAAGATCGACCGTGCAAGGAGCTGCGGCGTAAGAGAACTCCTGGTCAACGGGCTGCAGAGTGAGCCTTATTCGACATCTGACCTGATGGTAATGTCAGAATACCCGGGATATGTTGTCAACGGGGCAGGCGCCTGTGCCAGAGCGTGCGGCGCAGACAAGGTCGTGTTCCTTCTGTCTGAGCGCCGTAAGGTGTTAATTGATGTGATCAGCAATGCCATTGAGAATGCCCGGGAAGATTTTACCGATCTTGAATTCGAGATCAGACTGTTCAGGGAGAGATTCCCCCAGGGCTATTACAGGCTTGTGGCCAAGGCCCTCTATGATGTTGTCTTAGGACCTGACGAGACACTTGAGAAGAGATGCGGAGCCGTGCTTTTCAACTGTTCCACGATGTGTGCATGCTGGGAGGCTTTGTCCGAGAATATCCCGCTGATGAGCAGAGTCGTCAGTGTAACGGGGGACCTTACAGACGGGCATAACATAATCGTCCCCATAGGTACTCCGGTATCCGAGGTGCTGCCTGACGGCGGAAGGGGCGGCGATACGGCCGGTCCTTTGGTATGGGGCAACGCGCTTACGGGCATTGCAATAACTGACCCGGAGAATACTCCTATCATCAAGCTTACAAATGCCATAACCGTGATACGCAAGCAGGAGACGCCGAGGACGCCGTGCATTCACTGCGGCCTATGTGCGCAGAACTGTCCGATGGGACTGTCACCTCATATCGTATATGAGATGCTCAAGCAGGGAATGCCGAAGAAGGCTGAAGAGGAAGGCGCCAGAACATGTATATCCTGCGGGATCTGTTCATATATCTGCCCTGCCGGGATCAGGCTTACACAGCGCATTGCCAAATTTGCTGCCGAGGGCAAGATCATCGGTGAGAATTCACTTCTGCATAATACGAGATTCACGTACGACATAGAGGGGATAGGAGATCTGTCTCTTCTCGAGGATTATGTATCGGATATCCCGGAGGGAGAGAATCAGGATGATCCCGATGCTATCGTATTGCCTTTCGACGGGGGGAAGATAGTATGAGCAATATCAGATATCTCTCGCCGTTTATACATACTGAGAAGACAGCGCCGTATATCTATCTGACTCATATCGCCGCGCTCATGCCTTGTGTTGCGGCAGGCTTCGTATTCTACGGGATATCAGCGATAACACTGATCTTCGGGTGTGCGGTTGCTTTTATGCTGCTGGATAATGCTTTCGGAAGGATGGTAAGAAGGGACGGGATAAGCCGTAATTACACTGATTTCAGTTCGATAGAGGCAGGTGTTATATATGCGCTGCTGCTGCCGCCGGGAACGTCGCTTGTTGTTGCTTTGACGGGAGTATTGTTCGGGTCTTTTGTGGTGAAACAGTTTTTCGGAGGGGCAGGCAATAATATCCTCAACCCGGCGTGTGTAGCGAGATTGTGCGTTGAGCTTCTGTTCCCTTCACAGATGTCCAGCTTCAAGGAGCCGCTGACGTCGTGGTTCGACGTAATGTCGCTTATCGGCAGGACGGACGGAGTTATCAGTGGAGACGATCCCCAGAGTCTTCATATCGTGGAGATAATCACCGGTAATTATGCCGGTTATATCGGCACCGGATGCGCCCTGCTCATTCTGTGTGCGTGGATATATCTCCTTGTCAAAGGCACAGTAAGAGTGTATGCACCGGCTTCATATCTTGTTATGCTGGCGCTGCTGTATCCGTTTATGAGAGAGGGGCTGGAGCTTAATTCCGAAGGGTTCAAATCTCTCGGTATCTTCCTTATGTCTTCCGGGGCTTTGTTCATCGCCGTCTATATGTTGGGCGATTTCACGACGATGCCGTCGAGGATCTTGGGAGGTGTGTTCGCGGGTGTGATCTGCGCGGTAATGACTGCCGTGCTATACGGAAGGGTATCTGATATGTGCGCAGTACTGGCGCCTGTAATGGCAACTAATTTTATGTCTTTTGAGATAGACTTCTTCACAAAGACGATTGCCAGGAGAGGCAAGTTCAATCAAAGGGAGGTGAAGATAACCAAATGAACGGTTCAAGCCTCCGCAGAGTGATAACTGAGATCGTGGTGATATTCATAATAAGTATTTTTGCCGTGACGGGCGGTATCTATTTGTCCTCCTTCCACAAGGCCGAGAGGGAGCAGGTACTGTATATCAGCAAGTTCTCGGATGTCAGCGGATGTGACAGATATGAGAAGCTGACTACACCTATACTCGACAACTATAAGGATATCGAGGAAGTATATATAGGATATGACCGGGACAATGTTCCCAAGTGCTATATAGTCGACGTCAAATGCGCGAATGAATACGGACAGCAGATGCATGTCCTTGTCGGGATCGATTATGAATCGGCAACATTGTCAGGTATCAAACGCATCAGTGATGAGGATATACCGGTTCCTATATCTGACGGGCAGTTCACAGCTCTCAAAGAGTCTCTGGCCGATAAGCGTATCCCGGTGGCATTCACCGGCAATACATCAGAGGATGATTCCCCGGCACCACGCAATGAGGTTGTCATCAACGGGCTTCATGACGGTGTGTATTATGCCCAGTCAGTCTCCAAGGATTCGTCAGGATATATTGATTATGTCGAGATAGAGGTTGAAGGCGGGAGAATAACCAAAGTCCGCTGGGATGCCGTGAACATGGATCCCACAACTGAGATAAGGAGCAAGGCATCACTGTCAGGCGCATACAGCGTATCAGGTCTTGACTGGGCAACCCAGTCTTATAATATCTGCCATGCATTGATCGAAGTTCAGGATCCCAAGCTCCTCAACATGAAGTCTGACGGAACCACAGCAGTGGTCGACGGCGTGACGTGCGATATAAGACAGTTTATCAAGCTGTCGGAAGAATGCATCGGATATGCTCATTCCGGGTACCGCAAAACAGATTATTATGCAGATTTTGATGTGGTGCTCGGCAAGCTTATGAGAGGCACGGCAGAGTCTTTGCATCTGATGAACGACGATGGATTCATTGTGGTTTCCTTCGATAAGAATATTGCTCCTTTCGAGGTGAAGAACAGCGACGGAGTTGTTGTGGAACTCAAGTCAATACATGATCTGGCGGCGCATTACAAGTCCTCCGGCGATGATAAAGATCAGCAGGGAAGCGGAGATAAGGACAAGCCTGATGACGTGGTTCCTGATAATGACTCCAAGCCCGATGCCGGTGACGGAAGCGGCTTTGTTGACGGCGGAGAGGACGGCGTGATCGATCCGGACAGCCAGTCTGACAATTCTCTTATAGACAGCGTTGACGACCTTCCGATGAGCGAGATCGCCAGCTATGTCGATCCCGTGCCGGGTGCAGGTCCGGGCTCGCAGCTCGTATTGACATGCATAAATACATGCTACAAATTTATGAAGGATTATCTTAACTGGCTGGTATAAAGATGATAGAAGAACAGAAAGTAAAGGATCTGCCATTTGATGCAGAAGGCGGCGCGGGGCTGTACGGACACAAGCCCCACGTAATGCATGTTAGCCCTCCCAGGTATATGACTACACGGGCATCTTTGTTCCTTGCTTTCGCTGTTATCGGCCTGGGAATGGCACTGATGACGGATCTTAACATTTTTATCCCTGTCGGATGTGCCGTTGCCCTGACACTTATTTGGAGCTTGACATTCAGATTCGTTAAGACTCCTGTTATCGCACCGGTCGTTGCTGTTGTCATGACACTTCCGGCATGCGCAGCGGGGTATTATCTGGATTCCTTGTATCTGGCGCCGAGCCTGTCGGTGTTCTCTCTCGGTCTCGTGTCGCTCTCAGTGACCGGAACCGACGATGACAGCGGCAGCAGACCTCATGCGTTCAAAGAGATAACAGTTCCCCTGTTCTTCGCAGTCTGCGCTTCTCTGGCCGGTTACTATGTAAGCCTCCTGTTCGAGTCGCGATTTCTCTTTATCGGGATAATCATATCCGTATCGTTCCTGATACTTACTTCGATCATTATCTCAAAGTCATCAGGCAGCCGCTTTTTCTTCACATCCAAGCGCCTCACCGAATTCTGGGATATTCCCGTTGCCGAATTCAGCCAGACCAGGATATTCATCATGGCGAAAGCAAAGTTCATCATGACTACCTCATTCCTCTTTGCTTCTCTCTATGCACTTGATTACTTTGCCGCCGCAGACTTCCGAAATCATCTGATGCTCCCGGCTTCAATGCTCATCGCATTGCCTTTTGTATATATAATCCCGCGCACGGGCAAGGATCACACGTCAAGCTTCGGAACAAAGCATTTCGTTTATGAAGCATTCATTGCCGCAGCTCTCATCAGCATGTTCTACATCAGATACGGTGAGGATCTCACCATATCCAAGGTTGTGTATGCTTTCCTTCTTCTGAACGGGACGGACATAATAGGCAGCGCACTGCTCGCCGTTATCAGGCGCCGTCAGATCTTCGTATCGAGAAGTAAATACATCGACGGAACACCCTTCATGATGACCATGTTCGCACTGCTCATCATGCTGGTGGAGTGCTGTCTGTATAATGCAGTATAAGGATGGTAATCTACCTATGGCCAGGAAGACAGCATCATTAATTCTCGCAGTTGTATTGGCATTATCTGTTATCTCGTGTGGAAGAAACGGGGAGGCTGTCGCACCCGCGCCATCTGCAATAGAACGTGATGGTGCCGTAGTAAGCTATCTCGGTCCGCGCGGAACCTACACGCAGGAAGCCTGTGAGAGGTTCTTCGGTGATGGTCCTGAACTCGTTCCTTTTGAGACAGTTCCGGATGCAGTTACAGCTCTTGTCGAAGGTGACAGCAAATATGCAGTGATCCCCGTCGAGAACACGATCGGAGGCGCTGTCACGGATTATATTGATACATTGATCTCTAACAGGAGCGTCTCTGTAGCGGGTGAAGTAGAGCTTCCCATAAATCAGAATCTTCTTGTTCTTCCCGGTACGGTCCTGTCCGATATCAGGAAGGTCTATTCTCACAAGCAGGGGATTGCCCAGGGCAATGAGTGGCTCTCAGTAAACCTCCCTGAAGCAGAGGTCATCGAGGTGTCCAGCACTGCCGAGGGTGCCCGCAGGGTAAGCGAAGAGCAGGACAGGAGCTGTGCAGCCATAGCCTCCGCCGGATGTGCTGATGTCTACGGCCTCGAGATCCTGGCACCCGCCATACAGAACAACGACAAAAATGTCACGCGCTTCTACGTACTGAAGAGCGGTGAAGCAGGTATCTACGGCTCTGCAAGGACTGCATTTATTGCCGAGGGGACGGCAGATGATATGGCGGCGCTTGCCGCAGAACTCAAGAAGCAGGGAGTAACCGTGATCGCTGTGCATGACAGACCTCTTAAGACACAGCTCGGTCAGTATAGCTTTCTTGTCGAATGTTCCTATATATCCGGGGATACATTCGCACGTGTAACAGGGAACAGTTCCATGAGTATCAGGAATCTTGGCAGTTTTGACGTCAAATGATACTTGATGCCGGGGGGCTGACGCTGCCGGGATAACAATCAGCTGGCGGCTGCAGGAAAAGGTAAGTCGGGAAAAGGGGATCAGCGTAAAATAACCCGCAAAAGGAACACCCGGGGTGCCCATTTTGGGTGTCATTTCGGTAGGATCAGTGTAAAAGAACCCGTAAAAGGAACACCCAGGGTGCCCCTTTTGGGTGTCATTCCGGCAGGATCAGCGTAAAATAACCCGTAAAAGGAACACCCGGGGTGCCCCTTTTGGGTGTCATTCCGGCAGGATCAGCGTAAAATAACCCGCAAAAGGAACACCCGGGGTGCCCCCTTTGGGTGTCATTCCGGCAGGATCAGCGTAAAATAACCCGTAAAAGGAACACCCAGGGTGCCCCTTTTGGGTGTCATTCCGGTAGGATCAGCGTAAAAGAATCCCGGGATGCCTGTCCTTTCTTGTTATTTTGTTTTGATTTCCCCGACGACAACGTCCTCTGAATATAAGGTTATTAACCACAGGAAGAGACCACTCGCATAATAGTTTAGAAGTTTTTGTGATGTCTTGCCAAAAATGTGATATAATGCGTTAGGTTCAAATGATTGCGTAGCTCAGCAGGATAGAGCG
>DFIB01000218.1 GCA_002371375.1 Mageeibacillus sp. UBA3708
TCTCTGATAAGTAAGGATGAGGTGCAGAAGAGCGAGGCAAAAGGGCTTGTGGATAAGCTTTTCGCGGGGTCAAAGAAAGCTTTGTTCTCGGCGCTTCTCGAAGATGAAGAGCTAACAGATGACGAGATAAGCGAACTCAGGGATCTGATAGATAACAGGTAAGGTTATGGGAGAGCTGTTTTACTGGCTTTTGAACATGAGCATTGCAGCCGCGGTCACAGGTACCGTGATCGTGCTGATACGGCTGATCAGGAGGATACCGAGGCGTGTATCGGTGCTGTTATGGATCATTCCCTTTATCAGGTTCTGCATTCCTTTTGGGATAGGCGGCAAGTACGGGCTGATGGCTTTGCTGTCCGGGTTCACGACGAAGACCGTGCCTGTCTATGAAGGCGATCTGCTTAAGGTATCGATGATGAACTCCGTTCAGGCTGCGGACAGCTATTTTCCGGTTACTTATAGAACTGATCTTCTGGCAGGTGTGTTCAGATACGCTTCGTATATTTGGGCGCTGACAGCTGCTGTTATCGTTGCCGTCATGACCGTATTGTATGTGACAACCATAAGAGAACTGAAGGATGCAAAAAACCTTAAGGATAATGTGTATTGTTCAGATAAGATCTTATCGCCTGCAGTCTATGGTGTGTTCAGGCCGAGGATCATCATTCCCGTGACATATAAGGACATGGAGAACCTTGATCTCGTGATCCTCCATGAACAGTGCCATATAAGAAGGCTTGATAATCTCTGGAGGGTTATCGCGTTCTTCACGGCAGCGGTTCACTGGTTCAATCCGCTCTCCTGGGTATTCCTTAAGTTGTATCTGGCAGACGTGGAACTTGCCTGTGATGAATCGGTATTATCAAGACTTGGAGAAGACGGGAAGAAGCGGTATGCGCATACGCTCCTTGATGCCCGTCAGAGCAGGACTGTATTCGCATCGTCCTTCGGCGGCGCGAAGATCAGGACAAGGATAGAACACATTTTATCGTTCAGGAAGATGACGGCGGTATCAGCCGCGGGACTTTCCATACTGGTGATCGCCATCGCTTACATCCTGTTGACAAACGCAAATTGAAAGAAGGTTTATTATGACTGACAACCAAGAGAAGCTGTACTGGCTGCTGGCTTTATCATGCACTGTTTTGATATCGTTCTACCCGCTCATGATGGGAGGAAGGGTAATAACGGATATGATCATTAACGGAACCGTTCTTAAGGAGAACTATCCCAAATACATCATCCCGTATACTCCGATCGCTTTTGCGGTCATCACGGGCGTGCTGTTCATGCCTTTATTCCTCAAACTGATGAAGAGGTATGCGGTCCTCGGCGGCGCAGCGCTGTCCGTGGCATCATTCTTTGCGTTTGAGACGCTTTTTGAGAATAAGGTGATAGTTACGACCGCGGAAGAAGCCGTCAAGCTCGAGGACTGGCAGATGTTCATGTGCTATGCACCAAGGCCACGGACCGTTACGGAGTACAAGCCGCATACTGCAGTCGAGATACTGATGGGAGATTATTCACCTGCGTTTAAGCTCCATTTCTATCTTATATCAGTCGTATTGATCCTGGCGGTGATCAACAGTGTCTATGGGTTCGCAAGGATGATAAAGACAGGTGATAAGAGCAGGAGAACTGCGCTGATACTTCAGACCGTATCTGCCGCAACATTCCTCGGGCTTTGTATCCTTGCCTGCTTTACGGCATTCTGGAGGGACGGCAGTATCAATGTCTCGCCGCTGTCTGCCGTGCTCATGTCGGTCTTCTTTATCCTTCTTGGAGTGACGGTAGGGATCTTTGCCGGATCCCTGCTGCTCAGGAAGCGTAAGAGTGTTGTCCTGACCGTACCGCCGGTAATAGCGCTTCTTACTACGCTTGTCATGTATATCGGCGAAATGATCCTCCTTCACGGACACCTATACCGGTTCGGTTCCGGGTTCCTTTTTGAAGGCCTGGGCAGCATCGTACTGGCGCCTGTTGATCTGATCGTCATACTCCTGTCAGGTGGGATCACATATCTTCTGATGCTTGCGGCCCGCCCGGGGACTTAATGCATTTATAAATTTGCCGGATGAAATCCCACAGGCTGACAGGACAAGCGGACAGTTTATAATATATATATAAAAATAATGCCAAATAACAGCATGCAATTCCGTATTGATTGGTATAATGAGGATATCTTCCTGCTATTCTGAACACACGGAGAATTATGTTTAAGAAAACACGTATTATCACAGCAGTCATAATAATCCTTTTTACCGGTATCCTCTCTTATCTTGATGCCTTCGGGGCGATAGAAGGTTATTATGAGGATATGATGTATCAGAGAAGAGCACCTGTTCCATCTGACATCAAGATAATCGCGATTGATGATACTGCACTTGAGAAGCTTGGCCCGTATTCGAACTGGAACCGTTCGGTCTTTGCCAAACTGATCGATCTTTTGTATTCCGGAGATAAGGAGCCGAAGATAGTTGGGATTGATGTTGAATTCACGGGGAAAGGAGATAAAGAGGGCGATGAGTTGTTGGTCCGTGCTGCAGAGGGCCGTAAAGTAGTTCTTGCATCCAAGCTCAATATCACCACCCGAAGTAATCTTGCTTCCAATACATATGAGTATTATGTCTCTTCTGAAACAACTCCTTTCGAGGCGTTAAGCAACGTGTCTCAAAGAGGGTTTACTAATGCGATCCTCGATAAAGACGGATATCTGCGAAGCGTATATACAAGTGTATCCTCTGATGGTGCGAACTATGATTCTTTTGCGATGAGTATCCTTAAAAATACGGGAGAAGCGATATCAGATATCCCGTCAGTCGTGGAGATCTTTTATACAGGTAATCCGGGGGACTTTGAGGTTGTATCATTAGCTGATGTTCTGGACGGGAAGGTATCTCCGGAGCATTTCGCGGATTCAATCGTTCTGGTCGGCGCTTATGAAGATGGAATGATGGATTCTTACCGTGTCCCTGTCAGACATGGCAACCCGATGTACGGGGTTGAGATCCAGGCAAATACTGTCGATGCTTTGCGTAATGGCAGACTGCTCACAAGACTGCCTGTGTGGACGGCACTTGTCATACTTGCCTGTCTGCTCGGAATCCTGTCGGTTCTCGCTTACAGAAGACCTATAGGCAGAAGCTGTATATGGGCAGCCGTGATGGCGGCAGGTTATATTGTCTTATGCATTATCCTGTCAAGAGCGTTCCTGATCAAGCAGCAGCTGTTGTACATACCTCTTGGCATGCTGCTGACCCTTCTCGTATCTCTTGTTGTACGATATGTTGAGAATCAGAAGAGGCTTGCTTCTGAGATGAAGCAGACACTGTTCTCGATAGCTGATTCAATGGCTGAAGCAATAGAAGGAAGAACTCCTTACAATGCCAATCATACAAAGAACGTGGCCAAAAGAAGTGTAGAAATGCTGCAATACATCAATAAGCTTCACAGGGAGGGAAAGACAGATTATTCCTTTACCCAAAACGATATTGATCAGATGTATCTGGCGGCTATGCTTCATGATATCGGCAAGATGGATGTTCCGCTGGAGGTTATGGATAAGTCGACCAAACTCGGCAATAAAGAGATGGCTCTGAAGGATCGTCTGGAAATAATAAGGCTTCACCTTCGAAATGATATATTGTCAGGGAAGATCCGGCAGGCTGAAGGTGAAGACCTCATACGGCTGATCGATCATTTCACGGAGAATCTCGAAATTTATAACTGCGGCAAGCCTTTGTCTGACGGGGAGCGGGCCGAGATAGAACAGCTTTCCGGAATGACATATAACAGTGAAGAAGGCAAGGAAATACCATATCTTACGCAGGAGGAACTGGAAGATCTGTTGATAAAGGCAGGGACACTGTCCGATAAAGAGAGAAAAGTAATGCAAAGCCATGTTGTATATACGAATAAGATCCTGTCACATGTGCGCTTCGGTGAGAGCTTCAGCAAGGTCTGCAGGATCGCATCCGATCATCATGAGCTTCTGAACGGTAAAGGATATCCTGGCGGTGTCGGTGCTGAAGATCTTGATGTTATGACCAGGATCCTGACTATCATTGATATCTACGATTCGCTTACAGCGGATGACAGGCCTTACAAAAAGCCCAAATCTGTTAAGGTTGCATTTGATATACTTGAAGAAGAGGCCGAGGCCGGGAAAGTGGATAAGGAACTGCTGGCGATCGCCAAAGAGTTGTATCTGAAAGAGGAGGGTTAATGAGACAATGACAGAACGGCTAAAGAAACATATCAACAAAAAGGTCCTGATGATCGCAGTACCGGTGATCATACTGATTATTGCAGGTATCATCGTACTTGTTTTTCTTAATTCCAATGAGACTTATGAGACTTATGAGACTTATGAGACTTTTAAGTCTTACAGGATCATCAAGCTCGAGCGATTCGACGGCAAGGTTGAGGTTCAGAGAAACAAAAGTCCGATAGATCTTTTTGCAGGTCTTCAGCTCATAGGCGGTGATGTTTCCTCGACCGGAGATGAATCGATGATGACGCTGCTCATTGATTCGGATAAGTATATGAGCGTTACGCCTAATACAGTGTTTGAAGTAAATGCGTCGGGGTCTGAGGACAACGGGAAAGTCACTATTGATATTATGTCCGGCAAGGCTGTATTTGATGTTAAGAATAAGCTCAGCGGATCATCCACTTTCGAAGTGAATACGCCCAATGCGACTACAAGCATCAAGGGAACGACTTTCACGACTTCTTATGATCCTGACCGTAATTCCACTCATGTAAGCTGTGACAAAGGCATGGTCAGTGTTGCCTATGGAGACGGCAAGACATATGACGTAAAGGCAGGGGAATACGTGACGGTGACAAATGACGTTGTTTCGGATCAGGGTAGTGCTGATGTATTTGAATTTGGTGTAAGTTTTAAGAACGTCCCAGATTACCTTGATCACTATGATATAGGTATCGGGGGAGATACTGCGGATCGTTACAAGGGGAAGGGGAATATTATTGATGGCGTGGTCAATAGTGTGTTTGACGACTCCACAAGACAAAGATTGAATTCTTTCTTTGTCGAACAGCTGGATGTATTCTACGAAGACTGCCGAAATGGCAGGGTCGATGCTATCGAATCTGCCGGCCCTCAAGGCGGACAGCTATCATCTGCACAATATGTTAAGGATGTAACGCCGTTGTTCCGGAAAGAATTTACTGCAGACTTTGGAGACGGAATGAAGACATACAGGATCGAAAGGGCTGAATTCTGTCTGGCGTATGATTCCTATATTTATGTTCCTGACAACAGGTTGCTTTGCAGCAACAGCCCCGATGAAACATTTCCTGAGGTCCATATAGGAAGAGCAAGTCCTCATGACAACGGAACCGGCGGAGAGTACAGGTATACTTATTATTATGCGAAATCATATGACATATCATTATTCTATTCACCCGTTGATTCCGGCAATGATACATAATGGAGATGCCGGATCTGATGAAGATATATTTCGCGCCGCTTGAGGGCATTACAGGTTACATATTCCGCAATGCCTACGATGGCATTTATGGCCACATCGACAAGTATTTCGCGCCGTTTATATCGCCGTCGGAGAAGTGTCCGCTGACGCCGCGTGAGCGAAAGGATATCACGCCCGGGAACAACCGCGGGATATGCCTCGTTCCGCAGATACTCACGTGCAGATCTGACTGCTTCATCGAGGCGGCTGAAGAGCTTCATGCGATGGGTTACTGGGAGATCAATCTCAATCTCGGGTGTCCTTCCGGAACGGTCTGCGCAAAGGGCAAGGGTGCGGGATTCCTGCCCGAGACTATCGCGCTTAAGAAGTTCCTGGATGACATCTATTCATACGCAGAGAGCGCCGGCATGAAGATATCGATCAAGACGAGGCTCGGATACTATGATCCTGATGAGTTCTACGATCTTGTGGATATCTTCAATGAATATCCTGTAAGCGAACTGATCGTACACCCCAGGATAAGGACTGATTATTATAAGGGGGAACCCCGCAGGGAGTATTACGCGTATGCACTGGAGCATTCGGCAATGCCTCTCGTGTATAACGGGAATATTTTTACTGTCGATGACTACCGGGAGTTAGCCGGTCAGTTCGGAAGCTGCCCCGGTACAGTAATGCTGGGAAGAGGTCTGATATCAGATCCGTCGCTGGCGGATAAGCTCAAAGGATTTGCGAGTGTCACCGATCCCGGCAAATTCAGGCGTTTGCATGACACACTCTATCATGAGTATCAGAAGATCATGTCGCCGGACATCAACGTTCTGTTCAAGATGAGGGAGCAGTGGAGTTAT
>DFIB01000099.1 GCA_002371375.1 Mageeibacillus sp. UBA3708
CGGAACAGAATTACTGCGCACGCAGACTAAATGTTCCACTAAATTGATTCAGATTCACAAGTTTACTGCGTACGCAGCCAATTAAATCAACTTTTCCTTAACTTAACGACATCGTGCTGTTCCTTTGGGAACAATCCCACGGATTCCGTGAAGAACCGAATAATTCTTCCAAAACTCTGCAATCATTTGAGGTGACTTCTTCAATCAATTCCGTTCTTCCGGCTTAACCGCATCGACTATTATCGAATAATGCTGTTCATATATTACCATACCCGGCTTGGAATGCGGGATCTTCTTAACGTGTGATACAGGGCAGTAATCTATCTCGACCTTGAGTGATCCGGATTCGTCGCTTACAGTGTTGGAGTGCTCTTCCAGGATCGTGCTCCTGGAGTAGTAAGCAGCAGCCTGTGCAGCCTCGATAACCGCCGTGTCAGACGGCATCTCCTCGCCCGGCTTTGCTCTGAGGATCACATGTGTGCCGGGAAGGTCTTTGATGTGGAACCACCAGTCGTTCTTGTCGGCGATCCCGAATGTCAGCTGATCATTCTGAATGTTGTTGCGTCCTGACAGGCATGTATAGCCGTCCGATGTCGTGAACCGTCTGTAACTTAATGATTCCTCGCTCCTGTGCTTGTCCTTGCTCCTCGTTGTGCCGTTCTTCTTAGCCTGTGCGATCTTGGCGGCATTGCGCAGCGCGCGTGAAGCTGCTTTGCCTGATTTGGCTCTTCCTACCATCTTGTTGGGGTCGCCGCTGCTTGGCCTGACTTCGCGTTTTTTGCCTGTATCGCGCATCAGTTCAGAATTTACCTCTTCTTCGCACGCCATTATGTCTTCGGCAGAGGAGGCAGAAGTTACTGCATTCTTAAGTGAGCGGAGGTAGCTGATCGCCAGTTCATCTTCCTTGATGTATCCTTCAGACACTTCCATCTTGCGCTTTGCTTTCCTCCAGCGCTTATAGTAATCCTGTGCGTTGGCTGAAGCGCTGAGGGAAGGATCAAGAGGGATCGTGATCTCTTCCTGAGGTTCGGAATAATAATTGAGGCAAGTAATGCTCGTGTCCTTAGGTTTTGCCATATAGCCGTAGCTCAACAGCAGATCACCGTAGAGCTTGTATTTATCTGACTGACCGGCATCCTCATAATCACTTCTGTGGATCTCGTATTTGCGCATCAGTCTTGACAATGCGTTGTTTACTATCTGAAGAAGCCTGTGGCGTCTCATGTCCAGGTTGATGTTCTTTTCCTTGACGCTGTAGTACTGTTCGATGCAGTCTGACAGTGAATCAAATTCCCTGATCTGAGGGTATCCCGGGTATTTGAGTATGGAGAATTCCTGGGCATCACCGTTAACATCGGAGTAGAGGTAAGCTTTGAAAGTGTGACCGGTGATCGATCTGAAGAAGCGTGTCAGTTCGTTTATTAGCCTGCCCAGACTGTCACTGTCAATATCCCTTATGCAGGCGCGTTCATCTATGTCGCAGTTAATGCATATCCCGCGAGCGAGATTGGGCGACATACCCCTGATTGAATTGAGAAGTGCCTTTGTAACAGGCCTTCCGGATTCTTCGGGAAGCACCGGGAGTTCTCCTTCGGCCAGCATAGCGAGACATTCGGAAGGGAGGAGTTTATTTTGTGTCTGCGGGTATTCGTAGATCCTGGCAGGCATTACTTCTCTTACTCTGCTGACCTGGAAGTCAACATGGACGGCGGAGTCAAGGATCTTGCCGGATTCGTTAACGAGGATTATGTTGGCAAAACGCCCCATGAGTTCTACTATAAGCTTGAAAGTCCTGCTGTCATGCAGTTCATCCGTATTGGACAGTGTGAATTCTATCAGACGCTCATATCCTGGATTAGTAACGGATGCTATTTTAGACCCGGCTATATATTTGCGCAGGAGCATGCAGAAGGAAGGCGGCATCTGCGGATTGTCGCGTACATTCTCGCTAAGGTTAATGTGCGGATCGGAAGGGAGGATGGATATAAGGAGCTTCTTGATAACCGAATAACCTCTCAAATGAAGTATTACCGTGTGTTTGTCAGGCTGGAATATCTTGTCGATACGGCACCCTGTTACAGCCGAAGCAAGTTCGTCAGTCAGGAGCCCCAGTGTTATGCCGTCAACAGCCAAGTGTTATACCCCGTCTTTTTTGTCAGCTGAAGTCTTTTTGGATGAGCCGATGGAATAGATCATTATGAAGAGCCATGCGGCAGCGGCGATTATAAGTTCTATGCCCAGCAGCACGAAGAAACGCTGATATGTATTCCATGCAATAAGCAAGTCGATTCCTACGAGGACGGCCGTTACAAGGATCGTCATGACGGGGACGAATACCTTTGTCTTGGTAAAGGCATGCCAGTAGTCTCCGATACCTACCTCCACTATGTCATCCTTGCTTCGCGCTGAAGGCTGTTGCTTCGTTGTCTTCTTCCTGTGCGCGGAGGTGTTAGTGGAAGATCTTGAAGCTGATCCGGTCTGCTGCCTCGGGCTTGCAGCGGAAGTGCGCTTATTGGAAGAACTCCCGCTTCTTGAAGTGCTGCGGGAGTTTTTGTTGCGGTTGGTTGATGATGTAGTCTTCCTCGCCTGCGCCATCAGTTGTCTAACTTCTCCTTCTCTCTGAGGAGCTTCTGGATCTTCTCTGTAGGGTTGATGAGGTTGGACAGTGATGCATCGTGGTTGATAGCATCGATAAGAAGCGCAACGAACTTTGCCATATTGACATCTGCGAACCAGGGAGCCTTGAGAAGTTCGGGTCTTCTGTAGATGAGGTTGGTGGCAAATACTTTGTTGATGATGCCTTCCTCATATGCTTTGTCAAATCTGTCGATGCCTTCCGTGAACAGTGCGAAAGTAACAGCGCAGTATACGTTCCTTGCACCGCGGGCCTTCATCTCTCTGGCGATATCAAGCATTGAGTCGCCGGACGAGATCATGTCGTCAACGATGAGGATATCCATTCCTTCAACGGAATCGCCGAGGAACTCGTGGGCGATGATGGGATTACGGCCGTTTACTACTGTTGTATAGTCTCTTCTCTTATAGAAGGTTCCCAGAGGGACACCAAGGATGGATGCAAAGTACATTGCTCTGGGAATACCGCCTTCATCGGGTGATACTACCATGAACTTGCCGTGAGTGAAGCTCAGATCGGGGATCTGCTTGTACATCTCCTTGATGATCTGATATGTGGGGTTGAGACTCTCGAATCCTGAGAGCGGAATTGCATTTGCAACTCGCTCGTCGTGTGCGTCGAATGTGATGATGTTGGCAACGCCGAGATTGTAGAGCTCTTCAAGCGCGAAAGCGCAGTCGAGCGATTCTCTTGAATTCCTCTTGTGCTGACGGCTCTCATAAAGGAACGGCATGATGACGTTGATCCTTCTGGACTTACCGGAGCAGGCGAGGATAACTCTCTTCAGATCCTGATAGTGATCGTCAGGGCTCATTCTGTTATCCTGTCCGTACATCTTGTATGTGCATGAGCTGTTCATTACATCACTTACAATATAAAGGTCATGACCTCTGACAGTATTCTTGATAACTGCCTTGCCTTCGCCTGATGAGAATCTCGTATTGTCAACGTTAATACGGTAGTCTTCGCGGTAGAAGCCGGGATATCTTGCGACGAATTCCTCTTCCTGATACTCTGAACGTCTCTTGTTGAGGTAGTAATTTACTTTCTCAGTAAATTCTGTGCTTCCTTTGAGTGCGATAAGACCGATAGGACCCACGGGATCCATGGGGTTCTCGCCGTACTGGTTGTAACGGGAATAGGATTTCTCATCAGCTGCACTTGTCATGTTTGTACCAAACCTTTCTTATATAAAATCAGTTATTAAATTCATCAAAGATCTCGCCGATCCTTATCTGCTTAACAAATTCGGACAATCTCGAATTCGAGTTGACCAGATCATATATCGATTCATCAACGTTAAGACCGTCGATGATCCTCGCAACATAAGGAACCATATCGGCATCCAGATACCATTCCCTCGACTTGACATCGTCACTCCTGTATATCAGGTTGGTGCAGACAACAGCCTTGATAATGCCCTCTGCATACGCTTCGTCAAATCTCTTAAGCCCATCCGTGAACAGCCCGAAAGGCGATATGCAGTAGATATCTTTGGCGCCCATAGCCTTGAGCTTGCCGGCAGTCCTGAGCATCGTGCTGCCGGAGTTGATCATGTCATCGATCAGTATGATATCCTTGCCTGTTACATCATCTCCGAGAAATCTGTATGACTTGATCGGGTGCTCGCCGTCAACCTTCGTCGTGTAATCTCTGTCTCTGTAGAATATACCGAGGGGAAGCGACAGTGAGGAAGAATAGAAGATAGCTCTTGATACGCCCATCTCATCCGGGCTTACGACCATGGTCGAATCCTTGTCGATCTTGATGGAACCGAAGTGGCTGAGAAGTGCGGAGGTCAGCTTGTACTGTGATTTGGGCATCTCAATGCCCATAAGCGGAACTGCATTCTGTATTCTCTCGTCGTGAGGATCAAAGCAGATGAAGTTGCTTACACCGAGTTCATATAACTGCCTGAGCATTGCCGCACAGTCGAGGGAAGCGCGAAGACCTCCTCTTGTCTCGGTCCTGCCTTCATATACGAACGGCATGATGACGTTGATCCTTCTGGCTTTGCCTACGCAAGTGGATACTATCCTCAGAAGATCCCTGTAATGATCGTCGGGAGACATGATATGCTCGCCATCGGTCAGTCTGATCCTGAGATTAGGTGATACACAGTCGGTAATGATGAATATATCGTGTCCGCGGACGCTCTCGCCCATTGATAATTTGCCTTCGCCTGTTTGAAATCTGACAAGGTTGGTATCGATAAGATAATCTGAGCGGAGATAACCGGGTCTGTTCACATAAGGTGAAGCGTGATCGTTATATCTCTTAAGGCGCTTCTCTGCCAATACTCTGCTGACATTCTCGACAAATTCACTATTTGCCGTATGTCCGATGATACCGATAGGACCGATGGGTTCAAGCTTAATACCGTTATAAGAAGCAGACATAAATCACCCCGTTGACAAAACTAATATAAGTATCAAACAAATAATTATTTTATTCAATGTAAATTTGCACGAAAAGAATGCGCGGCACTCAAAAAAATATGTTTAGAAAACGAATTCTGTTATGGCATCGGTCAGTTCTCCGATTCCTTCCTTCTTGTCGGAAGAAATGGCAAAAACAGCCGCATCCTCACTGAAATCAAGGTGTTTTGACATCATCGCAATGTGATTCCTGACCTGCATCTTAGATAATTTGTCGCATTTGGTGAATACGATGAAGTAAGGAAGTGAGGCGCTGTTGAGGAATTCGATCATTGACCTGTCGGCAGCTGAAGGCTCGTGTCTGATATCGATCAGGTGAAGGACAAGCGATATCTTCCTTCCGCTCCTGAAATAGTCGTCACACAGCTTGCTGAAGCGTTCCTTGACCTCTTTGGACGCTTTGGCATAGCCATAGCCCGGCAGATCTGCAAAAAGAAGCCGACCGTCCGTCTCGAAATATATGACCTCTCGCGTCTTGCCGGGCTCTGATGACACTCTGGCAAGCTTACTGTTGTCTGCTATGGCATTGATCAGGGATGACTTGCCGACGTTGGATTTGCCGGACAGAACGATCTCCGGAAGATCTGTCTCCGGGCATTGGCTGATTGTCGCAGCTACCTTGAGGAATTTTGTTTTACGGTAATTTATCTCCATGTAAATGATTCTACACTTTGCCGCGCGAAACGAAAATCGACAAATTGTTATATTTTCGTATTGATTCGGAGCTTTTTGGCAGGCATTTGCTGATATATTCAATCCATGAGACAGGCAAGGGAGATATTGTGGAATAAGATCTTTGCGCGGCCGGCAATACCGGCGGCTGTGTATATGGCGTGTGTCCTCGCGCTGACCTTTGCAACCGGGTCTTATCTTGTATCTTTTGCTGTCACGGCGGCAGTGCTGGTCATGGTTATCAAAGAACGTTCATACTGCAGGCAGTATGTGACCTTTATACTCTTAACGGCGGTGTTCTCCATGCTGTTGTCGCTGCGGATGGCCGGAAGGCTTAACTCTTATGAAGATACAGGGATGACAGACTGTGAGGTCTATATCGTCTCGGCGCAGCACAAGCTGAACGGAAGGTCATCCTATACAGCCGCGCTGCCTTCAGGTGCGGCGGCTGTTATCAATATCGATAATGATGACATCTTTATATCTCCGGGCAGCAAAATCGCTGTCACCGGAAGGCTCTCTCTGCCTTCCAAAGCCACGAATCCGGGAGAGTTCGACTACAGGAAGTATCTGATGACCAAAGGTGTCAGGTATTCCATAGCAGCCGAAGATATCGTGCCATGTGAACAGACGCTGCTGTCACGGGCTGCAGGGATGATCGATTCTGCCGTCTTCAGATTCAGATCGTGGCTGTATGAATTGCTGATCTCAGACCTTGATGACGGCAGCAAGGCAATGATGACGGCACTGTGGCTCGGTGATGATTCGCTTATTGACAGAAATGTCAGGAGCAGTTTTACGCTTACTTCATGTTCGCATCTGCTTGCCGTATCAGGAACACATTTCTCCGGCTTTATGGCATTTATCCTTGCCGTTCTTGACTTATTTGACCGAAAGGGAAAACACAAAGCAGTCCTCGTCTTATTCTGCCTGGCAACTGCCGTAATGACCGGATTCAATGATTCTGTTACACGTGCGCTCATCATGTCCGTTTGCCTCATATTTGCTCGGGACAGATTGTCAGGAATGTGTATCGCTCTGCTCGTAATGATGACGTCCGACCCTTTTGCTGTCATGCAGTCAGGTCTTCTGATGAGTATGGCGGCTTGCTTCGGGATAATCTGCTGGGGCAAGGAAATAAGCAGATTCATGATAATCCGTAATATTCCTGAGAAGATAGCAACAGCGGTATCGGCAGTGATCGCAGCACACCTGGGATTGTTGCCTCTCGCAGGAGTTGCCGGTATCAGGCTGTCAGTGGCGGGATTAGTGTGCCAGATGGCAGGCGGTGTGATCGTAAGCATTATATGTATTGTCTTCATGCCGGTACTGGTCTTAAGGCTTGCAGGCATTACGTTCGCTTCTTCTCTGACGGAGACGCTGGCGGAATTGCTGACCGGGGTAACAGGCGCCTGTGCAGACATGTCAGGCGGTGCGGTCAACTGCGGAAGGGCGGGATCGTATCTCTTTACCGGCATTTTTCTGCTCGCGGTTATCTTAAGATTTCCTCCGGGAGTGATACGCAAGGCGCTCTTCAAGCCTTTATTTGCCGTGGCGGCGATATGTGCCGGTATGATAGTTGTCACGCTTGGGGCGAAGCCGGAAATGGAATTGCTGTTCATCGATGTTGGGCAGGGGGACTGCTGCCTGCTTATTACGCCGGACTCGTCGTTGCTGATTGACGGCGGGACATATGAGAAAGGGGAGGTCATAGCGCAGGTTCTTGACTGGTACGGCATAAGACGGGTTGATGCGGCTGTTGTAACTCACTGGGACGGGGATCATTGCGGCGGCATAGCTTATCTTTACGGCAACGGCCGGATAGGGAAGGTGTTATGTCCCTGCAGCTGTGTGCTTGGGCCGGATGACGACGGTCATATAGAAGATACTGTCGGCATCAGCGCCGGAACGGTGATAGATCTGTCGGAGAAGGCCAGGATTAACGTGTTGTGGCCGTATTCCGTGACTGACGGCAGAAATGAAGATTCGCTTGTGATGGAGCTTGATTGCGGGGGATTGAAGTGCCTCTTTACAGGAGACATCGGAGCTGAGACGGAAGAAAAGCTCGTGAATTCCGGCGCTATCGGGGATTGTGACATTCTCAAAGTGTCCCATCACGGCAGCAGGTTCTCCTCGGGTGATATGTTCATCAGCCGTGCATCACCTGAGATCGCGGTCATATCCTGCGGGCGGCATAATTCCTATGGCCATCCGTCACGGGAGACCCTCGAAAGACTGGCTTTGCACGGTGTCGATATAAGGCGGACAGACCTGGAGGGAGCCGTCAGATTTGAAATCAAAACGACTTATTAGTAGAATATACGCCAAGGGGGATAGATCATGGTAAAGAAAGGAAAGAGTAATGAATAAGACAAAGATAGTGTCCGTTATGCTTCTGTTCGCATTGACATTATCGGCTTGCAGGAATAATACGGCGGATACTTCAGATATATCAGATACTCCAGACACTTCTGCCGATATATCTGATATCAGTGGCACGGAGACGGAACTGACTGTATATACCGAGTCCATGGCGACAACTGAGCAAGTCAATGATACGACGGCGCCTGTTCTCCTGTCAGCAAGGAATTCGGTGAGGCTAAATGTCGGTGATATATTCGATGCCAACGAGTACATCAGCTATATCGATGATTACGACAGTTCACCGAAGCTCTCTTTGGAGACCGAGGTTGATACGACTGTCGCAGGTACTTATGAGACTGCGATAATCGTTACCGATGCCTCAGGCAACCGGACAAGGAAATCTCTTACAGTCAGAGTTGTGGGAGAGGATGAGTCAAAGTCATCTCCCACGCCGACTCCCGAAGGATTTACGCCTACTCCGACTCCTTCTCCGACGCCTACGCCGGTACCGGAGACATTGTCTTTCGATGAGTTCAAGTCGAGATTTGCTTCAGATCCGTCAGTTGAATTCGGAATAGATGTGTCTAAGTGGCAGGGGGATGTGGATTACGGTGCGGTCAAGGCTGCAGGCTGCACATTTGTCATCGTCAAGATAGGCACGTACCACAAAGGTGAATTCGTCATCGATGCGAAGTTCGAAGAGAACCTGACTAATGCAAAGGCTGCGGGACTTAAGGTCGGAGGTTATTTCTATACGCCGGTTACGAGCGAAGAGGTGATAAGGGATAATGCCGACAAGATCTGCGAAGCACTCGCAGGACGTACACTGGATCTGCCTGTTGCTTATGATATGGAGCAGTGGGACAGGTTCCAGCAGTACAAGATAAGTCTCATTGAGCTGAATGAGCTGTTCTATTCGTTCTGCGAGCAGCTCGAGCAGCACGGATATTCCGGAATGCTCTACAACAGCAAGAACAAGCTTGAGACGGTGTGGGACGCCAAGGGCCGTCCCGTGTGGCTTGCCCACTATTCGAAGGAGACGGATTATTCGGGTGATTATTTCATGTGGCAGGCAAGTAATGTAGGCAGGATCGACGGAATCAACGGCGATGTGGATCTCAATGTAATGTATCCGGGAAGGTATGACAATGGCTGATAAGTATCTTGACGGCAAGGAGTTCATGAAGGTAATCAACGAGGCTGTTACAGACCTCCGGCTTGTGTTGCTGTTCGGCACTGAGGAGTTCTATATCGATAACTGTATTAAGGCACTAAAGAGGTCATATCTTGCGCCGGGCAGTGAAGATATGGATCTTAATGTCATACCGCAGGATTCCAAGGCAGGATTTGAGGATCTGGAGGGCTATATCCAGATGCCGCCGTGGATGAGCCGTAAGCGTGTTGTCATCTGCAGGAGCCAGGCACTGTATTCCTCTGAGTTCGGTGACAGAGAAGAGAGTGTACTGAAGAGTATCCCCGAATCGTGCCTTGTTGTTTTCGCGCCGGAGAAGGCTGAGAAGAACCGCAAGATCACAAAATTCATCGCCAAGAACGGGGTGGCAGCCGAGATTAATTTGTTTCCGGAAGAAGAACTGATAAAGATAATCAGGGACAGCCTCGGAAGGAATAAGATAACGATCGATCATGATGTCGCAGCGTCCCTCGTATCAAGATGCGAATCAAAAATGAGACAGATCTCGTCGGAGATAGAGAAGATGAGGCTTTACTGCGCAGGAAGCGGAAAGGACAGCATTACTTTCGATGATCTGGAGAACATGTGTCCGCCTGATCTCAATGCAAGCATATTCACGATTACAGACTGCTTCGGAACGGGCAAGTGTGACAGTGCCCTGAAGACGCTTAATTCGCTTCTGCTACGCAAGGAGCCGATCCAAAGGCTCAGGGCTACGCTCATAACGCATCTGAAGAGGCTGGTGATAGCCAAAGATACCGGAGATAAGGGCAAACTCGCATCGGAACTTAAGTGCTCGCCCTATTATGCGGCAAATCTCATCAAACAGTCGTCGAGATTTACGATCGACAGACTTATTGACCTGCTGGATAAGGCGGTCAAGTCAGAATCGGACGTAAGGCACGGGATTATGGATGAGAGGACATCGCTGGAGACTCTGATAGTCAGAGCGTCCTTTAAATAAGGCGTTTCCTCGGCAGTTGTTCTTTTGTGATTGACTGATTTTTTGTTCTGCTTTAGAATTATTTAGTTATTATTCAATGGAGGAAGCAATTAATGGCAAAGATTGCGATGAAGACACCGCTTGTCGAGATGGACGGCGATGAGATGACAAGGATCATCTGGCAGCAGATCAAGGATATCTGTATATTGCCTTTCGTAGATCTGAAGACTGAATACTTTGACTTAGGACTTGTTAACAGAGACAAGACGGGAGATCAGGTCACAAAAGATTCCGCTGTCAGGACAAAAGAGCTCGGGGTAGCTGTTAAGTGTGCCACGATAACACCAAATGCTCAGAGAATGACAGAGTATAACCTTACACAGATGTGGAAGAGCCCTAACGGTACGATAAGGGCAATGCTCGACGGAACGGTATTTCGCGCTCCCATCATGGTCAAGGGTATCAGTCCTTTTGTATCATGCTGGAAGAAGCCCATTACAATTGCAAGGCATGCATACGGCGATGTATACAGGGATACCGAATACAGAGTTGAAGAGCCTGCAAGGGCTGAGCTCGTGATCACATATAAGGACGGAAGATCTGAGAAGCAGACTATATTCGAGTTCGAGGACGGCGGCATCGTGGAAGGACTCTACAATACCGATAAGTCTATCAGTGCCTTCGCGAGATCCTGCTTCAATTATGCTCTTGATGTTAAGCAGTCCCTCTGGTTTGCTACCAAGGATACTATCTCCAAGACTTACGATCACAGATTCAAGGATATTTTTCAGGAGATATACGATAACGAGTATAAGGACAAGTTCGAGGCGTCAGGAATCGAGTATTTCTATACTCTGATCGACGATGCCGTTGCGCGTGTCATGCGCTCTGAGGGCGGATTTGTATGGGCTCTGAAGAATTACGACGGAGATGTTATGAGCGATATGCTTGCATCTGCATGCGGCTCTCTTGCCATGATGACATCCGTTCTCGTATCACCTGACGGCAAGTATGAGTATGAAGCTGCTCACGGGACAGTTACGAGACATTACTACAGATATCTCAAGGGTGAGCAGACATCTACGAACCCCATGGCTACATTGTTCGCATGGACCGGCGCCTTAAGGAAGAGAGCTCAGCTCGACGGGCTCACCGATCTTGAAGAGTTTGCCGATAAGCTGGAGAGAGCGTCGATCGACACCATCGAGAGCGGCACAATAACCGGAGACCTTAACAGTCTCCTGGATGTACCCGATAAGCACGTTGTGACTACCGAGGAATTCCTCAAGGCAGTCGCATCACGTATCTGATTATTCACCGGACAGTAAAGGAGTAAATGATTATGAGTTATTACAAGACATGGATCGACAGATCTGAGAATGCTGTTAACCAGCAGATCTACGTTCAGTACATCAATACCTACTATGCAATGGAGAAGAGGGCTTACGAGCTTATCCTCGGAAGCTATCCCGACAATTCCGAATATCTTAACGGCAAGACTTCCGAATTGTCACGCAAGCTCGGATTCGATAAGGATACAATGGATATCTTCGTCGGCTTCCTCGACGGCATCAAGTCCTCGCTGAAGAACGGCGATGCACTTGATCTTGAAGCAGTTGATGATGATACCGAACTGTCTCTCGATATCGATTATGAGAAGCTCTATTACAACATGAGGGATGCAAAGGCTCAGTGGCTGTTCAAGCTTCCTGCCTGGAAGAGCATTCTCTCCGAGTCGACAATCGCGGAGATCACAAGGGAGTATCGTGACGCCAATATTGCTCACGCAACGAATATCGGAAGAAACGATCCCTGTCCATGCGG
>DFIB01000224.1 GCA_002371375.1 Mageeibacillus sp. UBA3708
AAACTTCCCCATTCTGCTTAACAAAAGTGTTCGTTTTTAACAAAAATGGGGAATAATGCCTGGGATTCCCTAATCTTCATAAAAATCAGGCAAGATTTTCAGTTCAATGGGGAAGTTTTTGTTCGTCGCGGAATCCCGTGCGATTAGTAGCAGTGTCCGGTCTCATCTGTTATCTGTGACTAACAGATATTCTAGGTTTGACCTCCTCAGAACGTTCGTTTTTGCAAAAAACCTAGAATCCCCAGATTGATATTACCCCGGGAAACAGGTCACCTGTCACCCCATGCAACGAATTACGTGAAGACAAAATCTTTTTCCAACCTATTGAACTTTTGCCCATGCCTTTGCGTCATAAGGTTATAATAGTCCATAGGACAGAAAGGCAGAGGCGGAAGATATGGATAACGATTCACAGAAGATCATTGAAGCGATAGAGAGGTACCGCAAAGGTTCGGTTGAGGCATTTGGGGATATTTATGAAGGGTGCTATAAACTGGTATACACGACGTGCTACGGAATCCTGAAGAATGAGGAAGATGCAAGGGATGTCGCTCAGGATGTTTTTGTAAGGATATATGAGAAGATAGATACGCTCAAGAATCCCACGGCATACGGCAAGTGGATGAAGCTGGTGGCATCGAACATGTCACTTGATTTTATAAGGCGCAACAGTCACACATATAATGCAGAGGAAGACGCCGACCTTGATCTTATGGCTTCCGACTGGGAGATGTTTGATTCGCTTCCGGACTCGTTCATTGAGGAAGAGGAGAAGAGGGAGATAATAAATAAGGTGCTGAGGGACTCTTTGAGTGAAGTACAGTATCAGACGATCTTCATGTACTATTTCAGCGAGATGCCGCTGTCGTCGATCGCAGAGTCGATGGAGTGCCCTGAGGGGACTGTCAAGACGAGGCTGATGCATGCTAAGGAGAAGTTCAGGAAATCCCTTGAGAAATATGTTGACGATAATAAGCTTGTACTCGCCGCAACGCCTTTCCTTACAAGATTCTTTAACGCAAGTTCTCCGCGTGTCAATATTCCGGACATAGCAAGTCTCGGCATTCCGGGCCTTGCTGCACCGTCGGGCGCGGGCGCGGGAACAGCGGCGGGGGCTGCGGCTGGGAGCGGTACGGGAACGGCAGCAGGGGCCGCCGCGAAAGCGGGATTCCTCTCGACAATTGCAGGTAAGATCGCGGTCGGAGCTATAGCGCTTACACTTATCGGAACGGCGGCTGTTATTGCCGTCAATCTGGCAAAGAAGGATAAGCCCGAAGAGACCGGTGCTGCTGTTACGACTGCCTCTGATGCTTCCGGTTCGGGAGCTGATGCTTCCGCTTCCGGGACTGACGGTACAGGAGGTGCTGATCCTGTGCAGCCCGTAGATCTTAATATCGGTGACGAGATCACGTTCGGGAATTATTCAGGCAAAGACATTGAATGGATAGTTCTTGATGAGAATGACAGCGGAGTTCTTTTGCTCTCTAAGAATGTTATAGACACAAAACCTTATAATGAATCAGACGTCGAGATAACATGGGAGAACTGCACATTAAGAGGGTGGATTAATAACGATTTCTACTATGCGGCTTTCAGTCCCGAAGAACAGAGCAGGATTATCGAGACTAACGTTGTAAACAGCGATAATGCAGACACCCGTGCCCGTGGTGGCAGCGACACTAATGATCGTGTGTTCATTTTGAGCATGGATGAGGCAAATAAATATCTGGGTTCGGATGAAGCGCGCAGAGCACAGCCGTGTGATTATCTCCCGCAGGATGGATCATTCATCTTTGACGGTTATATCTTCTGGTGGCTCAGAACGCCGGGAAATAACAATAAGTATGCCGCTCAAGTCGGAAGCGACGGTTATATCTCCGGATACGGCGACTGGGTTACCTTCCCTAATGTAGGTGTTCGCCCGGCTATATGGATCAGCGATTATCCTGTAAATAACGGAACGACCGAGACTTCGGTTACTGAGACTGTGACAGATCCCAGAGTACATGTGGAAGACGCACGTTATGAGACCATTCGAAATGAGTTCGACACTGAGATGGTAAACCGTTATCCGAGAATAATCATAGACGGGGTCGATACGAGTGAAGTCAACAGGAAGATGGAGAAAGACCTGAAGCGCGTATGGAAATATGACTCTGCGACCAATACATATAAAGGTCAGGTAATTAATTACATGGAATGTGTCACTGATTATGAATACAATATCCACGGAGATATCGTGTCTATCATAGCGAGATTATCTGATGTCGATACTGATTATTCGGAATACAAAATATATACTGTATCGATTATTACGGGCAAGGAGGTATCCGGCAGTGATATTGTATCCCTATACGGTATGTCTGATAAGGAGTTCTTCGAGATCGTAAAGAAGATATATAAGGATTTTGGCGGCGGCGGAGATTATGCTTCGGACGCTGAAGCAAAGAAATGCATCAAGATGAATCTAAAGCGTGTATCTTATAAATACATCAAGCCATTCTTTGCAAAGGACGGTCATCTTTGCTTTGCCGGATATGTCAGTTTTGCTGGCGCATGGGGCGAAGGGTATATACTTTTCGATGCAACGACTGCAGGGTCATTCTATGGTGATGACTGAGACTTTTGCAAAATTTTGAAAAACTCTGAACTGTTGCATTTCTCATCTGTCCTGAAGACAGGGAAGCTGTTGGATGACGATGAAGTCATCAAGCTCTGCGGACTGACCGACAAGGAATTTTTGCGACGGTAAAGACCATATATGAGGCATATAATAAGGAAGGGATAACTGAGCACAGAGATTACCCTAACGTGAGAAGCTTCTACAATCCAAATCTTAAGCGTGTGTCGTTCAAATATATAGATCCTTACATAGGGCCTGACGGACATTTGTGCTTTGCCGGATATGTTAACTACTTTGGCGGTGGCGGCGGAGCACCGGTCCTGTTCGATACAGTCAAGAAGACCTGGCACTTCTGACTGTTAGTCTGGCCTGTTGCGTTCCTGCTCGAATAACGACCAAAAGAACACCCTGACGGCACAACTGATGTCAACAAGTTAAGGTGATCCGTTGTAGTACGACGGACGCAGTATGCAGCAAACATGTTCCGGTAAAGCCGGTTTCGTTCACAAAGTTACTGCGTGCGCAGC
>DFIB01000081.1 GCA_002371375.1 Mageeibacillus sp. UBA3708
CGGGGCTGAATTGCGAATAGCGCTGGTGCTCATGTGGTGAATTGGTGGTGCTCAAGCGGCGAAAGAATCAATTATCTCCATATTTATCTACCAAAGCGTTGACTACAGTCTTGATCCCCTGCACTGATTGTATCGGAATAAACTCAGCAGAAACCGGTTCAGCGTTTTGCCATGGATATGAATTATCGTCATAAAGTATTATAAGATCATCTGCTTTAAAGTATTGACTTAAGCCTCGATTTATCCAGTAAACATGATCGTCCCATTTAATTAACTCAGTAGTGTTGTTGTAAGGCACTCTATATATGGGCAGACCCATAAATGACTGTTCCAATACCAGGAACCTGGAAGCTCTGTATTTCGAGGCATCATCTTTTATAGTGTAAAGATGTGATTTGTTGTAAAAAACACCGGATGTATTATTTATATAATCTGCGGTATCAACAGTCTCAATATTCTTATCATCAAGATCGTGTCTTTTGGTGAGGTATCCCTCTAAGCCATCTAACGGCAACTCAACAAGAGGCTTCAAATCCAATTTATCTGATTTGGCAATTATCTTCTTGGATTCAGTTGTTATCTCCCAAGCATTTTTACCCAAGCTGTAAACAGCCACTTTATCCGTTACTTCTTCAGCATTGCTTATATCCCAGCTGACATTATTGTAACTTCCTTTAGGCGAAGCGAAAGGATCTGAGCTGCAGGATGTGATCACCACTGAGAATAATAGAATCAATGTAATTATTGTCTTGCGCATATCAATTTCTCCATTCTATTTGCAATCAATAATTAGATTCTAACAACCACATGTGTACAAGTTGTCACATAACACCTTGAATCCGCCGGGAATAACTTGATAATTAACTGACTGCCATCATGTTATGCGGTCCACGATGCCGAGACTGTCTGGCTTTTTGAGTAAAAATTCGAGTTGGATTTAATCCTGTAGCTTTTTCCTTTATTACCATAACCGCTTTTGTATGATGCGGAATCCCCAGACACGCCAATCTTACCAAATCCCGAAGCGGTATAAGTAAAAGTAAGATATGAGTCACTCACCTGAGTATCGCCTTTGTAAGGTCTGAAATATATCTCGTAACTGACAATATATTACGAGCCTGATTCTCCATAAAAAACAACTTCTGCGATGCAGCAATCCTGCCATTTCCTGTTCTTACTCCAGACAGAATCAATAGTTATGGTAAGCACACCGTCCTCGAGTTCAAACCATTCCTCTCCGAAAGAGTATTCATATCCTTCTGCTGCTTTCCCATAATTCCTCGCATATTCACCGAGTTCCAACTTGTATTCCTTGTCTCCGGATGCTAATGTCAGTGCGGTCGGCACATAATTATTGTCAAAAGAAGCGGCATCACTGCAGTATCCCGGATAGATCTTAATGGAACTGAGTTTTGTTCCCTCAGGGAAGTGGAAATCGATAAACTGGCCGACTCCGTTCGTATTCGGATCATCGTTAGTATCACCGCCTCTCACGTTCCAAGCAGTCTCGAGTTTGCCATCCACTGTCAGATCACCGACATATTCCGTCAAATCCCGGCTGTCTGTGTGATAATCAGATGCATAAACAGATATGCACTCAATCTTTTGGGGATTCGATACGGTCTCCGGCACTGACGCATCTGTCGTCTCCTTCCCGCCATTATCAGGAATCCTGCCCGGTCCATCGGACGACGAAGAAGATCTGAGATCATCCGGAGATAAGAATCTGTTGTTGATATATCCCGTCAGATGATCCGAGATCATGATCTTACTGAACTGACCATCTGAAGAAACAACCATCACATGATCGCCCTCATCAAGGAACGTAAGCTTCGGACTGGTATCATCAGACGCCGAATAAACGGGTGTATTATCCCGGATAACGTAATTGATCTCGCCGCTCTCATTTGATCCTGTCTGTCCCGAAGAACAGGAACAGACAACCGAGATCAGCACGGTAAATACAATTATTACTGTAAGTGTCCGTCTTCTCATGTCTATTCTCTCACAATTACACACCGTAACCATATTCTAGAAATCTTTATCACGACAATTATATCGAATTTTCTTAGTCTCCGTATCAAACATGACAGAATTCGCATCCGGAGGTATGCCGGTCAGAAAGCTTGTAAAGCACAGATGGCCATTTTTACCTATATATGGATCGATGTACTTATAGGAAACCGTGTTATTATTCACTATGTAATTCTGTCCGAATTGTTTATCCAAATTCTTATACAGAGTCTTAACTATATCGAAGAATTTTTTCTCCGTGCTTCCCCACAGCTTGACAACTTCACTGTCACTCATCAATTCTCCGGTCTTAACCGAAATATTGTACACGAGATTATAGCCGACAGGGCTGTCTTCCCCTGTTTCATTAACGTGCACTATGATCGATACTATGTCCCCATCGGTATAATATGAGTATCCAACTTCATATTTAGTGCTGTATTTCTCAACATCTTTCAGGATCTTGCTGTTTATCGATTCCATATTCTTTCCGGTTATTGTTACTTTGGGAACTTTATAACGGTGTGTTCCTGTAGAACCGGTGGCAGGATCGTCTTTATAAGTTTTGTTGATCGCATCAGTTACCTTCACTTCCTGCTCTGACGAAGAGCCGGACGATGAGTATCTCACTTTGACAGTGAAAGAAGAATCTTTCAATTCAGTCATAACACCATAATCATCCATCATTCCATAATATACATCTACAACAGTATCGCCTTCTGACTCACCGGCAACATAACTCTTTCTGCTCTCATTACCATATAATCCGATCGACACTGTCTTCTTACCGTCAGTCCTGAAGTATGGATTTGTAAATCCCTCCCGGAACTCGTTAACTGAAGATATAGTGTCATAGCATATATACTGACCGGGACTGAGTATAGCTTCCTTTAGAGGGATGGTATCAAAGAATTCAACCATTTCCAATCTGGGATTCTTGGTCAGATCAAGGTATTCCAGAGAACAATTGAAAGGAATGTAAATTCTTATAAGATGATTAAAATATTCTACCCCGGTCAGATCCGCTACTTCATACATATATGGACCATTTCCACCGCCATCCGGCTGATCCGATTCATCATAAAAATCCATCTCCCAAACACTGTTGATCTCCGTATCGGATAAAACCCCATCTTTATTCGTGTCTACTTCATTATTGATGAATCTCCTGAATTCGTTGTCAGGGAAATGTTCCTTATCGATAGGGATCTCATCGTTTGATGAAGCCTGCACCGTTGCCGCAGACGCACCGGCGTTCTTTGTCCACTCCAGACTATTTATAGCTTTTTGAACGCATTTTCTATACACCTCAGCACCTTTAGAATTAGGATGCATTGAGCAGGAATTCAATAACGATGTATCATCTATATCCTGTGAACCTGCTAAAAGTACTACTTTGTTGATATATTCGTTATCTATACCACCGGAATATGCCTCATGACCTCTGAATTCATTCTCTACATCAACAAAGTGGATATTCATACCTTGTTTCCGGCAATCATCCACCAATGACTTGATGGCAATATTGAAGCTATGAACACTATAATTAATTGCTGTGCATTCATCTATGTCAAAGGCAACTGAATTGACAATACTAAGCAAACGCGGATAACCGGCAACTAATATTGCTGCCTTCTCCCCTGTCTCACTGTCAGTAGTTAATTTGTCTATCTCGCTGTAACAATGAATCAGATTATCACGAATTCCTCCCCGGCATTGAAAACGATCCCATATCCAAGCCAATTCTGCATATATGAAAGTCGGGCCTACATACTGGGGAATAATATACGCACTGGCAATTATTGACACAAACCCTGCATCGTTTCCTCCAAGAGTCATAGTGACATAATCCGGTATACCGGTGAATTCGTTGAAGACATCCAACTGCTTTTTGATATATCCGACGCCCGATATATCTCCCTGGGTATACGTTTTTTCCTGTTTGTTCTTGTAAAGATGCTTCGTAGTCGCACCGGATGACGCTCTAAAGTACCAGTTATCTTCTTTATGATCCTTCATCCTGCCTACCACACCCGGCAGTGTTAACATTCCGGCCCAGGAATTCTCTGACCTGTGAGCCAGCCAGTCCTGCGACTTTACCCTTTGGCGAACAGGAGCTGTCGCATCATAGAACGGAAGCAATCCTTCCCCCGAAGAATAAGAATCTCCCAAGGAGACGATAATCCTCTTGTGTTCTTTCTTATCTGCAAAAGAGCATAGCGGCATTATGCACGTTACACATATAACGGCCGTTAACATTGCTGCAAAAGATCTTAGGAACAGTTTACATCTAGCCATTAGACAGCACCTCCAGTGTCAACGAATCCAATTGTGCCGAATCAATTCTATCACAGTTATGAACTTCCAATGCATCATCATTTGGAACTGTCCTGTAAAAACGGTTATCCTTATTGTCATAACTGACGATCGTATCCCTCTCCGTAACAAGTATCTGTCGCGGGTTATCATCCTGAAGGACTAATGCAGCCGGGCTGGCCATAACAGTATCTTCAACGATCATTACCGACCATAATTCCCCGCTGCTGTTCACATAATACGTGTTATACATCGGATGGATTTCATCTGATGTCTCAGAGACCTCAAAAGATTCATAGTATTCTCCGCTGATTGAGAAACTGCTCATAACAGGATAATCCGTAAAGCCGCGTGAAGCCAGTTCTTTTATTGCATCTTTCTCGGACAGAGACTTGCCGGAATCCTTCACCGCCTCAACAGATTTAATGCTGGAATTCTCCCGAAAGTACTTCTCAACGTCCGGATACTCGACTGAGAACTCAGTCTCAACACTTACCTCAGGATTATTGCTTCTGCAGCTGCAACCGCACATTCCTGTCGTTATTGATGCAAACACTAACAGCGCGCCTGTTCTCCTTATGAACTTAACAACTGACATAAATAAATCCTCCCCTTCGCAGTTGCAGACTGCCAAGCCCTAGTAAACAGAATTAACCCGGGTACAACTCGGCTTCCAGTAATTCAAAACATACAACAGATATTTCTCTAAGTCATAGCTCGTATCTATATCAAACGGGGTACTCAAGCCGAATGATTCACACAGATCATCTATAAGGGCTATTCTGTCAACTCCTTTATTTCCTTCAGAGCTTAGATCATATCCTTCGATCAGCAACAGCTTATTATCTTCAATTATCAGCTTATGTCCTAAAACCCCGGCCTGCGCTGCATCTTTATTTACAAAGTAAGGAGATGACAAATAGTCGGGATTATCCAAATACCCTATTGCTCTATCTCCCCACACGGTAAGGTCCCAATGCAGATTATAATCAAAATATGCACGAGCAGATGTGCATACATAATTCTCTTCATCAAGATCATCCAATGTAATCACTTTTTCTGAAGCACCCTTTGAAAGAGCCTTATCCATCCAAGTACCTGCATATTTGCTTATAGTTTCCGTCCTTTGATCCAAGGCTTTTTTGTAAGAATTAATACCTTTCTCGTTAAAGTACGGACCATAGTACGATTGAGATGTTGAGGCTCTGTCAGAACCTTCATGTTCCATGATTCGATTAAAACAATCCATTGCATCATCAGAATCACTGAATTCAACGAAAACAACTATTACATTGTAATCAGGGTTATCGTAATCCCCTTTTCTATACATTACATAATCTGCCTTAGTATCATCTATGGCATCCTCGATCATGCGGATCTCAAACATATTGACATATTTATTTCCTGCAAAAGAATGCAGATTAACATGATCAGAATAGTAACCGTTACCTGTTATATAAAAACCGTCATCAAATTCAAAATTAGCAATATAGCTGTGATTTAAACTATTATAATTACATGAGTCATCATATTCTTTTGCATCATAGTCTTTTACGAGCAAATCTACAACTTTGTCTGCAGAGAATTTTCTAATTGAGGATCCCGGTTTGAATATATCCAATAATGAGCATCCGCAAAAAAGTAACGAACTCATCGATATTGCGGTGATCAGCACTATTGCGATCTTCTTTTCAACGTGCGCCATCATTATTGTTATTCCTCCCAAAACATTAGTAATCTAATATTGGGTATTCCGGACAGTCTTTAGAATACGGATCCAGTTTATTGTACACCAAAAGAAATACGACTGCCATAGAATGACCTAATCCTGAACCGAAGTTCGTTAAGAAC
>DFIB01000152.1 GCA_002371375.1 Mageeibacillus sp. UBA3708
ATGCACCGCAATACATATATCAATTCACCGGTGCTCCTGAATCCGCACTATGAGATGAATTCAAAGCCCGGAGTATTCTTTGCCGGCCAGATGACCGGAGTGGAAGGGTATGTCGAATCGACTGCGTCAGGATTCCTGGCAGGATATTATGCTGCCATGAGGGAACTCGGTGTGACGGACGTGTACGAGCCTGACAGTGACACCGTGATCGGTTCGATGGCTAATTACATCTCTGACAGTTCAGTTAAGAATTTTGTCCCTATGAATGCTAATTTCGGGCTGGTCAGTCCCATTGCCATGAAATTCAAGGGCAAAGATAAGAAAAAGCAAAAAAATGAAGCGCTTGCACAGCGGGCACTTGCAAAGATCGATGGTTTTGCGCATATAATAGAAAGTATGAGGAACAAATAATGGCAGCTAAGGCTTCTAAGATGAAAGTCAATAAAATAGATTACGTGGAGACAGAACACGGACCTATATATAATTTCTTCTACAGCTTCTGGACTCACATTCTCCAGTTGATGTCCGTTAATGTGCTCATCATCATATTAAATATTCCTGCCATGATACTGTCCTACTTCATGTCATTGATGATACTTCCGAGACTCAACAGCATGTTCCAGGTGGACAACTTCATCCAGCTGATGGAAGATGTCGGAATAACGGGCAACGATACTCTTCTTAATGAGATAACGGGTGCGGATGCGGCAGTACAGCTGTATTTCCTTCTTGTTGTGTTCTGCGTCGTCTTCCTCTTAAGCTCAACTCTCGTGTGCATCGGACCTGTACAGGCGGGATTCTCACAGATATACCGTAACTGCAGGAGACAGTCGGGTATCTACTTTTTTCCTGATATGAAGGAAGGGATCAAGGAGAACTGGAAGCAGTCTCTCGTTGCATCTCTGATCTCGGCCGTTGTCGTTTTTGCCGATCTTATCGCGGTAGGATTCTATCTTAACAGCGGAACACAGGCAGGTTCATTCATCGCCGGATTCTTCATTATGTTCTTCTTTGCTTTCATGCTGGTTCAGAACATCGTGTATCAGCTTATGGTATCGAGAGATATGCCTCTGCGGAAGATATACCGCAATGCATTCCTGTTCCTTCTACTGAACTTCGGCCCCTGCGTCGGGATGATAGGCATTCAGATCATATTCCTGATTGTCATACCGTTTGCGCTGATCATAAATACCTCTTATCTGACATTGGGACTGTTCCTGTTTCTTTACGGATTCCTGATGATCGCATTCATCCAGTATCTTGTCGCATTCTTCACGGGTGGAATGATACATAAATACATGCCTGCCCCGGCGAAAGAGGAAGAAGATGAGGAGGATACCCCTGATCTGAATGAATAGCCTGTTTGATATCGATTTCGGTCTGGGACTGGCGGTGTTCATTGTGCTACCGCTTTTTCTTGCGGGGATCGTGGCTTTCTTTTATTTCCTCGATAATTACTTGAATACATACAGGCAGATGGTAAAGGATCTCGGTACAAAGGACAGGAATCTCAGATGCCGCATCGCTTATTTCTCTGAGAGAGGCCAGCGAAAAAGGCAGGAGGATTCCTGCTATATCTCACCCATGACCAACAGTGAGGAGGACGGCGTAATCGCTGTAGTGTCAGACGGTATCGGAGGCCTCAAATACGGAGATGAGATATCGAAAAAAGTCGTGGACAGGATATCGTCGGGATTCCCGTACAGATTCGAAGACAGCGAGATTAATTCCGCGATATTAAGGGGAATATCCCGCGATATCTATAACCGTTATAAGCTGGAGGGCGGGGCGACTCTTGCCATGGTGCACATCCGCAATAACCTCATGCACATTTACAGCTGCGGTGACAGCAACATCATCCTGGTGCGCAGGGGAAGGGCGATGATGCTCAACCCCAAACAGAATTATCTGTCGATACTGATAAACAAACTTGCTGCCAACGGCGAGGTAACCAAAGGTGCATACCTGGATAAAGATGCAAAGTCGCTTGTGGATTTTATGGGTAATTCATATTCGCGGGTAAACAGGACATGTTCACCTATACTCCTGTTCGACGGTGACTATGTCATCGTGGCATCAGACGGACTTACTGATGCAATGTCACTGGAGAAGATAGCAGATTACGTGACCAATCATTCGGTGATCACGGCAGAACACCTGAAGCTCAGCGTGAAGAGCAGCAGACGTCCGTCGCAGGATAACTACACGGCGATCGTAATCCGGATGGAATACGATCTGTTCTGAATGGAGGAGTTATGATCGAGTACTATACCTTCAAGCACAAAGGAGGACAGGCTAACTATAATGAAGCCGTCGTGCCTGTCGCAAGTCCCGAACTGTCGATTGCCATTGCGGCAACGGAGAAGCTCGGTGATACAGCTGCAGTCGCAGCAAAGATAATCAAGGATATAATGAGTTCTGAACTTGTATCCAGGAAAGTACCCGATCTGGCATCAGAGATCGACAGACTCACGCCGGATAATACCGAATACATGGTCTTCAAGATTAACGACGACAGGATAGACAGTATGCGCCGCGGCGGAGTGTACGGGAAGATAGTCAAGAACGGTGAACTCAAAGTTCTTCCAAACGGTATACTCGGTCTGGAGGATGAAGACAGGATAGTCTGCGGCACGGAAGAGTTTTTCTCCTTTCTGGCTGACGAGGAAATACTTGCCGACAGTCTTTTTGCCGAGAGCTGTCAGGAATGGATGAACTACATGGTCAAGAGGATATCAGACATTAACTGGCTGTCAGGTAAGAATCTGTCGGCTGTTACGCTGATCGTAAGAAGTTCGGAGTAACAGGTCTTTCACGGAATCTGCAGGATTTCAAATCTTTCCGTGTGCAAGTAACTGTGAACAGGCAGCCCTGCCTCAGATAATTGCATTTTCGCCATTTATGAGTGATAATATGTTGTTTACACGTATATTAAGGAAGGTGCATTATTCTTATGGCGCGAATTGACAGTATTAGTAAGGCTTTCGATCCGAACGAGGCCGAGCCGAGGCTTTATGAGGAGTGGATGGGCAAAGGCTACTTTAAGCCTGACGAAGATAAGGCCAAGAAGCCGTTCTCGATCGTTATGCCCCCGCCGAATATCACGGGGCAGCTCCACATGGGACATGCTCTCGACAATACACTGCAGGATATTCTTACAAGATATAAGAGAATGAAGGGCTACAGCACATTGTGGCTGCCGGGAACGGATCACGCTTCCATCGCTACGGAGGCTAAGATTGTTGAAGCCATGCGCAAGGAAGGCATCTATAAGGATGATATCGGTAGAGAGAAGTTCCTTGAGAGAGCATGGGCATGGAAGGAACAGTATGGCGGAAGGATCGTTGAGCAACTGAAGAAGCTGGGTTCGTCATGCGACTGGTCCAGAGAGCGTTTTACCATGGATGAGGGTTGCTCGGATGCCGTTAAGGAAGTGTTCGTCAAGTATTATGATCAGGGGCTTATCTACAGAGGGGAGAGGATCATCAACTGGTGTCCTCATTGTCTTACCTCAATATCTAACGCCGAGGTTGAATATGAGGATCAGGCAGGCCATTTCTGGCACCTGAGATATCCTCTTGAGGACGGCACGGGTTACGTTGAACTCGCTACGACAAGACCTGAGACTTTGCTGGGTGATACGGCTGTGGCAGTCAATCCGAAGGATGAGCGCTATAAGGACATGGTAGGCAAGATGCTGATCCTTCCTCTCGTCGGAAGAAGGATCCCGGTCATTGCTGATGATTATGTTGACATCGAGTTCGGTACAGGTGTTGTTAAGATTACACCGGCACATGATCCGAACGACTTCGAAGTGGGATTGAGGCATAATCTTGAGGTTATCAATGTTCTTACGCCTGACGCTAAGATTACGGATGATTATCCTAAGTATGCTGGCATGGACAGATATGAGGCACGCAAGCTCATCGTCGAAGACCTTGAGGCAGGCGGATATCTGATCAAGGTTGAGGACTATAACCACAACGTCGGTACATGCTACCGCTGCGGTACGACGATCGAGCCGAGAGTATCCCTCCAGTGGTTCGTTAAGATGGAGGAACTGGCTAAGCCTGCGATCGAGGCAGTCAAGGACGGCCGCATCAGATTCGTACCTGAGAGATTCGATAAGAACTACTTCAACTGGATGAACGATATCAGAGACTGGTGTATCTCACGTCAGCTCTGGTGGGGTCACAGGATTCCCGCATTCTACTGCGATGACTGCGGGGAGATCGTTGTTACCAAGGAGGATAAGGCAGTCTGCCCCAAGTGCGGCAAGGCTATGCGTCAGGATCCCGATACGCTTGATACATGGTTCTCATCTGCACTGTGGCCTTTCTCGACAATGGGATGGCCTGAGAAGACAGAGGATCTGGCAAGGTATTATCCTACAGATACACTTGTAACAGGTTATGATATCATAACATTCTGGGTATCCAGAATGATCGTTGCCGGAATGGCTCACATGAACGACGTTCCTTTCCGTGATGTCCTCATCCACGGTCTCGTAAGAGATTCACAGGGACGCAAGATGAGCAAGTCTCTGGGTAACGGTATCGACCCGCTGGAGATCATCTCAAAGTACGGCGCAGACTCACTGAGATTTGCACTCTGCACCGGTAATGCTCCCGGCAACGACCAGAGGTTCCAGGAAGACAAGATACTCATGGGACGTAATCTCTCCAACAAGATCTGGAATGCTATGAGATTCGTCATCATGAACATGGAGGACGATGTTGACTTTGGCAAGGTTGACAGGAGCAAGTTCACGATTGAGGATAAGTGGATACTTACAAATCTGCATAATCTTGTAGAAGAGGCAACGGCAAATATCGATAATTATGATTTCGGCGTGGCGCTCTCCAAGATCGTTGATTTCATCTGGGAGAATTATTGCGACTGGTATATAGAGATCGCCAAGAGCAGGCTGTTCGACAAGGAGTGTGAAACGAGACTTGAGGCACAGTACATATTGAATTACTGTCTGGGTACTGCAGTTAAGCTCCTGCATCCGTTCATGCCGTTCCTGACTGAGGAGGTTTACGGCAATCTTGTTCTTGATGACAAGGCAGATTCGATCATGATTTCCGACTGGCCGGATGCTTCCGCAATACCTGTATTCGCTGATGAGGCTGATATGATGACCACCCTCATGGGTGCCATCCGTTCTATCCGTAATATCAGGACAGAGATGAATGTTCCGCCGTCACATAAGGCACATATCATTGTTGTGTCGCAGAGCAGCAAGATCTGCAAGATGTTTGAGGACGGAAGTGCATTCCTCGAGAGACTTGCCTCAGTAAGCAGCCTCGAGACAAAGGCAACAAAGGAAGGTATCCCTGCAAATGCTGTCACGGCAGTCTTTGACGGCGGTGAGGTATATATCCCTCTCGAGGATCTTATAGATATTGAGAAGGAACTTGCGAGACTTGCCGGTGAGAAGGATAAGCTGGCAGGCGAGATCAAGAGGGGCGAAGGCA
>DFIB01000149.1:0-21630 GCA_002371375.1 Mageeibacillus sp. UBA3708
GTGGCTGTGCTGGATCACAAGCGCAACAACAATCCCGGATCATTCTTCTGTTCATATAAGTTCATTGTCCTGTGTGAACCTCACGGCGGCAACTTCATCGAGAATATCGAGACGACCGAGGCAAGATTTTTTGCTTTGAGCGATCTGCCTGAATTCAACGAACATAAATGCAACAGGGCACAGATCGATATGTGCCTGGAGGCCAAACATTCAGAACACTGGGAGTGCGTATTTGATTAATCCGTTCGTATATCTGTCAGTCAAATTGTCGCGTTTCTCTGATCTTTGGAGAGACAGGCGGATCTGCGGGATGTCACTGGGGCGCTTTGTGCCGACTCCCTTCTCCGGATCACACGGTGCCACGGGCAGCCAGTCGATCCCGTATAAAGGACTCGAAGACATATTTGAGAACGTCAGGCTGACACCTGATGATTCGTTCATCGATATAGGATGCGGCAAAGGGCGGGTTCTCGCATATCTGACAGAACGCCAGGTGCCATGCAGGCTGACGGGAATCGAACTCAATCCCGATGTTGCATCAATAGCGCGCAGATGGTCGTCGTCTTATTCAAATATAGAGATAATAGAAGGCGATGCTTTCGGGCTGGATCTGGATAAATATACTGTTCTGTTCATGTACAGGCCGATGGAACGTGAGACGTTCGGTGAGTTCGTCTGCAAAGTCGAGCGGGACATATCCCACAGGATAATGCTCTACTATTATGCCGATTCAGAGAGCGGATTCCTGCTCAACGACAGACGCGGATGGACTCTGATCACGAGACAGACCGTGTACCGTAAAGGCGGGGTGTATATTCACATGGAACCGCAGAGGTATTCAGTCTGGAAATACTCTCCAGCTGACAAGAACAAATACCTGAACTCCTTCACCGCGCCCGAATCCCGTCAGTCCTTCCCCCGTGGTGGCAGTTATTCCGACGGATGACTCAGGTATTCCCAGGAGCGAAGATATCTTCTCACGCATTGCGGGTATATGCGGCATGAGCTTGGGACGGAGACATTCAATGGTGGCTGAGACATGCAGTATCTCGGCATTGCGGACATCCTTGAGAGCTTCCTTAAGATATGCCGAGCTGTCGGTTATCCCTTCCTCAAGGCAAATGCGGTCAGCGGCACCGCCAAGCACATTCACACATGTATATCCGGATATGGCATTGGTCAGGGCATGAAGCAGCACATCACCGTCACTGTTGGCAACAAAAGGATGTTCTGACGGAATATCTGTCCCTCCGAGCTTTATATATCCGGTTCCCGCATCATCAAAAGCAAATCTGTGGCTGTCCTGACCGATAGTAGTTATATAGTACTCACTCATGCCATCATCCCTCCTCATGAAATTCAAGTCTGGAATAATCGAACCTGATCCCGTTGTCCGTGATCCATTTGGCAACATCGTCCATCGTCCAGACCTCATAATTGAAACCTTCAAATCTGGCGGTCTCTTTATTATCCCTGACGATTATGAATTCCGGCAGTCTCTCTATTCCGTAGCGCGCCTCAATGTCACCGTACTCAAGAGTATCGATCATTATCACGATCATCTCTCCCCAGCATGCCTGGGCAATATCCTCAAGGCCTGCGGTAATCCCGTACCTGTCAGTAGACAGCGAATTATAGAAGTAAAGGAGAACAGTCCTGCCTGTACCAAGGATACCGTCCAGATCCTTCACTCTCCGCCACTGAATGCCATATTCGTCCTCATCCGGAACCGGTTCGTACACAAGTGCCGCCAGGGATGATTCATAATCATAATCTCCGAGATAATCATCTATTCCGCCCGACGCTACCGTACTCTCCGAAGCCGCCGGAGAAGCAGGATCAGTTCTGGTGCACGATGACAATAAGCACATGCATGACAGTATCAGGATAAATGCCGCCGTTATCTTTGTTCTCATATCATCAGAAGGTCTTCAGTTCGGCTGTTCCGTTCTCAATAATGATATACGAGGGAACTGAGCCGCTTTTGGGAATAGACGGGGATCCCGGATTCATATACCTGTAACCGTCCATCATCCTGTCTTCGGCCACATGAGTATGACCGCACAGCAGGATCCCGCCCTCAGGAAGAGATGCCGGAGGTGTCACCGGATTGTAGATGTGCCCGTGAGTAGCAAATATTACAATGTCTCCTGATACGATATATGCATAATCTGCCATAATAGGGAATTCAAGAACCATCTGATCGACCTCGGTATCACAGTTCCCTCTGACGGCAATTATCGATTCTCTAATACCGTTAAGCATCTCTATCACTTCCTTGGGGCGGTAATCGCCAGGAAGATCATTGCGAGGTCCGTGATACAGGAGATCACCCAGAAGGAGGAGCTTATCGGCTCTCTCCTCCCTGAACTTATCTATTACTCTTGACGTCCATCCGCCGGACCCGTGAAGATCAGACGCTGCCATTATCTTCATTCTCTGTCACCTCAACTGCCAGCTCAGGTTCTTCAGCAACCATCTTATGGGGATCATCGTCCTTTGTCCTCTTGAAATAGTTGTTCTTAATAATGCTGATAGCCTTGTCATATGCAGTGCTCATGCTGCTGATATTGATATTACGGAGAAGTTTCTTCTCATAATAGTTGAAACCCTTAACGATCGAGAACATCTTCTCGCTTGCAATATCCTTTGTCTTGCCTGCGGCATCCTTGCCGGAACTGAGGAACTTCCTGAAATACTCCTGCTCCTCCTGACGGTGTTTCTTGGCAAGCTCATTCTCCTCAGCCTTATGCTCGTTAACCAGCTTCCTGTATGCATCATATGAATCCTTGATCGGTGACTCCACGGTGATGATCGTATCAACCGTTCCGTAAATATTGCCGCCGATGTAATCAGACGCAGTCTTAACCGTAGCCGATATCTTGCTGAAAGTCTGGAGCTTGTTGGAGAAACCGATTATCGTTGCAACTGACATCACAAGGTCGAATATAAATATGAGTTCAAACAAGCCGTCGATGCCGATAAGTACCGGCTCAGGAAATAATCCCACAAATTTAAGCACGGCCGGGTGAAGAACATACAGACCGAGAGAGGCTGCTATACCCCAATAAAGGAAAAACCTGAAGCAGATATATCCCTTGAAGTTCAGTTTGTATGTGGAATAGTCCCACCATCTCATGTGGAAAAGCTGATACAGGATAATTCCCGCGATCAGTTCTACTATTGTACATGCCGTTGCCGTTCCGAAGAATATCAAGGCATACTGGTCCTTGATCGGTTCAAGGAAGTAAACAGCCGTAAGGAATCCGAACCCGTATACGGGACACAAAGGTCCGTTGAGGAATCCTCTGTTTATGAACCTTCCCTCTGTGACACCATAGTAGATAACTTCGATTATCCAACCGAAAAAGCTGTAGATAAAGAACATGCATACAATCTGCGGAAATGTGCATTGTGTTATCAGCATACCCAACCCCTCTCTTATTCTTTGACAGACTTCATCACCCTGTATCCGCCGTCTATCCCCAACGTCTCACAGTTGCCGAACAACTCCGTAAGCTTCTTCTCCGTGGACGGTGCACCCTGCTTACGCTGAAGAACAACATAGATCGCACCGCCCTTGTTCATTCTCTCAAAGGCCTGCTCATAAAACCCGAAAACAGTAGCCTTGCCTGCTCTCACAGGCGGATTTGTTGCAACTATGTCAAATATTACACTATCATCCGTATTTTCCAAAATGTCACTTTGTACAAAATCGACTTTGACGCCGTTACGGGCAGCATTGGCAACGGCAAGTGACACGGCACGCGAATTGACATCAACACCGCGGCAGTCATACTTCATAAACTTGTACTTGAATACGATCCCGACAACTCCCACGCCGCATCCGAGATCAAGGAAATTGCCGCCTCCCGATCTCATCTGCCTGACATCCTTAATGATCTCCCTGAGCAGGAGGTCGGTCCCGAAGTCAACGCCGTTCCTCGAGAACACAGAGGTGTCCGTCGCGAAGCTGAAATCACTTCCGTCTATCCTGTAATCGATCATCCTGATGTCTGATGCCGTATCCGGCTGTGCGTCGTAGTAGTGTGCCATATTATCACCCTATGTAAAAGAATGTCCAGCAGAAGAACAGTATCAGCAGATACAGTACTCCTGTCCTTCCAATAACGTACCGTCTGTCAACTGATGCTGCCTCCTGATCGGTGCCATCACAAATACTGTTCCTATTCCTGAACATCAGTACAATGAGCGTAACCAGAACAGCAGCAAGGCAGGATCTTACGGCAATGGCTGTAATCGGTGAGAGATTTCTCATGATCACCGTTATTTCCGGCGCATCGCTGTATTCACCTGTAATAAGCGGCAGCAAACCGAAATTCACCTGATTTGAGGATGTTCCCATAAAACATGCCGTTGCGATGAAGAGGGATTCGGCTGCAATATCGATTATCAGTATGTTCTTATTAGCCTTTATCATAGGGATGAGTATCGATACCGACAGTACCAGAGGTATCATCCACTGCAGGTGCCAGTTTACAAAAATAATAAATGCCGCATAAACTGCTGCGATTGCCAACTGCGATTCAAAGAGCATCCTCATGCGGTTACCGGTGTCAGTCTTACGCAGGTAACAGATTACACATACAGCTGCAAACGAAGCTATGAACAGTGACACGACATCACCAAGCCTTACATCTGCCAGTCTGCTGACATATGAATAATCTTCTTCAATAATCCTTGAGATCGCGCCGTGATAAGCACTTCTCTCAAAGATTACATGAGTCAGTACGGGAAGCACCATAACGATAACAGTGTTGATTAAGATATCCTTAACCTTCTTAACAGCCAGGAGCAGGAGCGGGAAAAATATAAACAGCGGGAGTGTCTTCATAGCTACAGCCAGTGACATCACGGCAGAGAAAGCGTAATATCTCCCGGAATAATAGAACGGGAGTGCACATATTATAACGATCATGTACATTATATCTATCTGGCCGTATCCGATTGATATGTACAGCAACATTGGGGAAGATATAAAGAGCAGCTTTGATGCCCTTGTAAATCCGTCATTCATTCCGCAGGCCTTAAATATCCTTCCAATAAGCTTAACGGCTACAAAGAGTAGGACCGTCATCACAACGGACAGGTACATGACCGCAAACAATCCTTCTATGCCTCCGCCGTAGAAATTCCCGTCCATGAACAGTGACAGCGGGAGAATGAGTATCAGCGTAAAGAAAATCTGGAAGAAGTTGTACTCATAAGCAAAAAGCATCTTGTTGCTCTGATTGCCAAGCTCACTCAGATAAGAATAACCGTAATAATCGGTAAAATTGCCCGCCTTAAATGAATCAAGCATCCTGAGGGCACTCTTGATTATCATGAACAGGTCATAGTATTGACAGATCATGAATACGGATGCACATACGAGCACTCCTATGATCACCCTGTCTGACACGGCACATTCACCGAACGAGCTCTTGTCAAGGTTATATACATACAGCATTACCATAGCACCGAATATCACGTATACCGCTGCAAATAGCATCTTGGCAGAAGAACCGGTGCCTGTCCCGTTTACTTCAAACAATATGTTGCCCGTTCCGGCATCTGTCTTCACCACGGGTGCACGAACGGCTTTGCCTTCCCCGCCTGCATCCTTCACTGTTACATTAAGAACGTAGTTCCCACCCTGCTGTACTCTTAGTCTTCCGGTATCAAGAATAGAATCATATGCTGATGTTATATTCCCGGATGCGACTACATTACCCGAATTGTCCTGAAGTGAGACGAGTATGTCAGTCCTTACGACATTCGGGGAACCGTTGCTGTCCAGATGTATGTCAACGGATCTTAAGACATCACACGGCATTACAAAAACCGTGGAATATGAATCACCGGCACTTATCTCATGGTCGGCTGCCCTGCCGGAATAATTGATCTTATGCGAAGAAGTCCAAACGGACAATCCCGGCGCAACCATGATCAGCAGGATGTATAATACTGCCAGAATACCTGCCGTGACAACAATGCGAAGGACCTTCTTCCTGTCAGACATCTTATCCTCCGATCAGAATCTCTCTGACCTTGTCTTCCATGTCTTCCTTATCAATTACATCCTTGTGTCTGATCTCTTTCTTGGACAGGTCCTTGATACCCTCCGGTATCTCAAGGCCGCTCTCCTCAGACAATTCGGCGATAACTGTCTCTACGGATCTTCCTGTGCTGTAGCCTTCGCCCCTTATTGCATCCATAACTGCAGGAGCAAACTTGAACGGAGAAGCAGTCGATGCAAATACCGTCTTATGTTCGTCGCCTGATCTCTGGTGATAGCGGTTGTAGATATTGAAGCCTACCGCCGTGTGGGTATCGATCACGTGATCAGTCCTGTCATAGACATCAAGAATAGTCTTATATACACCTTTCTCGTCTGCAAACCCGCCGACGAACATGCGGTGAAGGACCTTAAGAGTCGTAGGGTCTACCGTGTATGTTCCGCTTGAATAAAGGGCGTTCATCCACTCGACCACAAGGCCTGAATTGCACTCGGTCACCTCAAACAGGAGTCTCTCAAGATTGGATGAGATGAGAATATCCATAGAAGGTGACGTTGTCTTGTAGAACTCTCTGTTGCGGTCATATTTGCCGTTGTTGAAGAAGTCGCAGAGGACCTTATTGCGGTTGGATGCACAGATGAGCTTATGTATCGGGATACCCATCTGCTTTGCAAACCACGCTGCCAGGATATTACCGAAATTCCCCGTCGGAACAACGATATTGATGGCTTCACCCATTTCGATCTTCTCCATGCGGAGGAGCTCGACGTATGAATATACGTAATAAGCGATCTGCGGAACGAGCCTGCCCCAGTTGATGGAGTTTGCCGAAGACAGCCTTATGCCCCTGGACTCCAGTTCCTTCGCGAAAGCATCATCACCGAAGATCTTCTTGACGCCGGTCTGCGCATCATCGAAGCATCCGTTAACAGCTACGACATGCGTATTCTCTCCGCCCGTCGTTACCATCTGGAGCTTCTGCGCCTCGGATACACCGCCGGTAGGATAGAAGACGATTATTTCCGTTCCTGGAAGATCCTTGAAGCCTTCAAGAGCGGCCTTGCCGGTATCGCCGGAAGTTGCCGTAAGGATACAGATCTTATCTTTGGCTCCCGTCTTTGCTATGGAAGCTGTCATGAGATGAGGAAGAAGCTGCAGCGCCACGTCCTTAAATGCACACGTGGGGCCGTGCCACAGCTCGAGGATATACTCCCTGTCGTTATAGGGATTCATCTGAACGAGAGGAACGGTATTCTCTCCCCATTTCTCCTCTGAATATGCGGCAGAAGTATATTCAAGCAGTTCCTGCTCGGAGAATCCGTCCAGGAACTTGCTCAGGACCTTGGCGGATATCTGATAATACTTCATGTTCTTCATTGATTCGATATCACCGCGGGATAAAGTAGGGATCTCCTCGGGAACGAACAGACCTCCGTCAGGCGCGATCCCGAGGATGATGGCCTCCGCAGCCGTGTATTTCTTCTCAAAACCTCTTGTGCTGATATACTTCATACTTATCCTCCGATATCGAATTGCTCCGCATATTCTTTTATTACCTGTGCCACTTCAGGATCGTCCTTATACTGTTCGAACTTACTCATGATAAAATCTATTCTCTTATCATTCTCGTCAGCAAGCTTGATCTTGGTGGATAGCGGTATTATCACCAGGAATATAAGAAGAATGATCACACCGGCTATCAGGACTCCGATCCCTATCTTGACACCGAGCCTTGCCTTGTCTCCGGGTGTCATTACGCTCTCTATGTCTATGTCATCGCTGGCCAGCTCATCGCCGCCTGATGCGGAGCGCATCATGATGTCACGTCTCTCCTTCTCTGAAGCGATCTGAAACGAATTGACGCCTTTCGACGCCTTCATGAGTATAGGCGCCTGATAATTCCTGCGCTCTGAAGGAGACGCTCCTTCAGCCATCTGGGCATTCTTCATCTTGTCGGCAAAATCAACGGGAGGAAGCTCATTAGCCGGAATATTGATATCCTCTTTACACTTCCTTAAGGCATCCTGTGCTATTGCAAGATACTGCTCGTGGCCGAGAGTGTTATTGATCGCAAATTCCAGGCTCTGGACTGCCCTCTTGAACTGTCCCTCTCTGGCAAGACAAAGACCGAATATCAGTGCAGTATCGCCCCACTGAGGATACTTTGTAATGAGAGGCTTGAGAAATATCTGCGCCACGTCAGTACCGTCACCCTTCGCATTGAGCAGGGCTCTGTTGTACTGCCTGATTATGTTTGCCTTCTCCTCAACACTGACTTCGAAGAGGATCAGATCCTTCTCCTCGATTGGATTGATAGCCAGCAAAAGACTCAGATAGTCGTGCATCCGATGATTCCTTTCAGTTTGCCTCTGACCTGTCCGAGAAGATATAAAGACCCCGTGACAACGAGCGGTACTTTATCCTTCGCGGATAAGCCGTATGCGGTACCGACAGCCTCTTCAGGGTCACCGGTATCACCTCTGTTAATCGGTTTATTATACACTTCTTTGATGATATTATAAAGCTGGTCAGGTTCTGCCGTCCTTGAATTGGCTACCTTAACCGGCCAGACCTCTCCTATCTGAAGACCGCAGTCCCTGTATGCGCTTATCACGCCTTCGATATCCTTATCTGCCATTACGCCTATCACGAGTCTTACGGATTTCTTGATCAGCCGGCCTTCGTCAAGCTTGCCATACACCTCGGCAAAGCTTCTCGCCCCCTGTGGATTATGACCTCCGTCAAGTATTACAAAAGGATCTGTGCTTAGCACTTCAGCGCGGCATTTCCACACTGTCCCGGCTATTCCTTCACGGCATGACTCCTCTGTTATCGACGGCCATATGTGTGAAGCTTCCTTTACGGCGGCATAAGCAACCGTACAGTTGCCGCACTGATGATCTCCCAGCAGCGACGTATCGACTATCATGTTATCCACACAAAACTCCATCCGGTAACCGTCAGTATATCTTATGGTGTCATTCAAAGGCTTTACATAAACAAGTCTGCAGCCATGCTTACCGGCTTCCTCCGTCAATGTCTCCCTGACCGTTGAGGCCTGCTCATCCGTAAGTATCATATACGAAGGATCAACACAGTAGAGAGGACGCCCCTTCTTCATTATCCCGGCTTTCTCGCGGGCGATCTTATCGATCGTATCTCCCAGAACCGCCGTATGATCCATTCCTATCGATGTTATTACCGATGCTACGGGCTCATCGAAAATATTCGTTGAATCCAGCCTGCCCCCCAGGCCCGTCTCCATTACTGCACAATCGATCTTCTGTTCCGAGAAGTACAGAAGGCATATTGCAGTGACAAGCTCAAACTCCGTGGGGTGCTCGATCCCCTGCCCGATCAGCTTCTCCGATGCTTCCCTGACTCTGTCTGTCAGTCTGGCAAGTGAGACGTCGTCTATCTCGCCGTAGGAATCGTTCTCTGAATATCTGTTCAGACCTTCCCGTCCGTCAATGATCCTGATCCTCTCGGTGAACCTCTCAAGGAAAGGGGATGTAAAAACTCCTGTCTTAAGACCTGATGCAGCAAGCATTGACGATATGAATGCGGTTGCCGAGCCTTTCCCGTTCGTACCTGCTATATGGATGACGCGGAAATCCTTTTCGGGATGGCCGAGGAGTTCACAAAGCCCGGATATGCGCTCCAGCCCCGGATTAATGCCGAATTTGACCGCATCAGTTAGGAAATCAGGCGTCTTTTGTGTCATATTACTTCATGTCTTCCTTCTTGAAAACGAAGATCTTGCTCATAACATAGTTGGCAATGACAACGAATACAGAATTGAGGATCTTGATAAGGTGCAGATATGTAAATGCAAAGCTGCCTATCGTGAACCATGTGGAATCCTGAGGCGTATTGAATCCGTTCTCGCATATGGCGATCATAATGGAGAATATGCCGAGCTCGATCACGAGAAAAGACACGACTCTCGCCGCCGCGAAGCTGAGAAGCTCCTTGATAATGCTCCCTGAGGACCTGAACACGAAGATCCTGTTGGTCAGATAAGCGACCAGAACAGCAATGACCCATGCAATGATCTGATTGATAAGCGTCATCAGATTGAATTCATATCCGAAGACAGACACGTTCAGCTTCGCTGTTACAAGAAGGTCGAATATAAGGAATGCTGCGAAATTAACTACGGTTGTTACCCCGCCGCTTACGAGGTACATGAATATCTTGCGCCATTTCTCCTGCTTCTCGGAGAGATGATCTCCTCCGAACAACATTGTCTTAATGATTCCCATTTATATTAATTCCCTTCTGACTCTGTATTAAACTCTTCTCGGCTTCGGATTCTTACGGTGTGACAGAACCCTGTGGACAATGATAACAATGACGACCAGGAACAAAGCTTCGAGGGCGGTGATTATCATAAATACTGTCAACAAGGCACTATAGGCTTTTTGAGCCGTCCTGTCAACCGGAACATATCTGATAAACATATTATCGACATCATCATACGAATAGAATCCTGCGTTGCCGGATTCATCAGCCAGATAACATACGAACCTGTCTTCGGCATCGCGGTATCCCTTATATTCCACTCCGCCGACCGTCTTGACATCCTCGCGGAAATCCTTTGGAATAACAACATCTTCCGGAACGGCCGTTCTAATAAAAACGTTGCTCTTCTGCATCACGACAAGTTCACTGTTATAAGGAATAACCGTCTTAAGCTCATCATTATACAGATACAATCCCGGAGGATTCTCACCGTCGTAAAGATACAGGAGCACACTTACAAAGCCTTCCCTGACATATGCGGGAACAGCGAAATCATTAACATTCCTGATCTTCTGGACAAATCCCTCAGGAGCTTCAAAGTCCTTGGGGAAGTCAAGGAAGGTGAAGGAGTTGCCGACACTGTCCGCAAATACAGCATTCTCCGGAACATAGCTCTCTTTGCGCGTCAGGCGGATGTGATATTCATTCTGCGTCACCTTATCCTGTGCCGTGACGATTATCGTCAGCATGTTATCACCGATCTGAAGATTGTTATTGCCGTTTATGATGACGCCTGCCCACAGATTCGACGGGGTTGCGGTAACACCGACGTCGGTAACAGAACGCTCGACAGTCGCAGTATATTCCGTTATGTCATTGCTGAATGGCGGAGTCAGCTCAGCCTCATTCAGCCTGAGATCAACAAGAGAAGCATCATTAGATGCCTTGTTGCTTATGGTTACGCTTATCGAATTATCCACGGCTGTCGATACGGAGGTCCCGCCTGCCGCTATGAACTCACCCGGATCTTCGATCCAGAAAGGTATCTGTCCCGAAGCATCCTGCCTTACTCTGAACGAGATCGTGCAGAGCACCATTGACGTATCCGTATTGAAAGCAGACTGCGCACCTTCGGTCTGTCCATCTTCATTGCCGGTCTCCTGGTAATACTGGTCGATCGCAGAGATGTTCACATAGCTCTCATCATTAGTTACGTTATATACAAAGGAGGAGATATCATTTCCCAATTCAACGGAAACATATTCCGCCAGCGACGCGTCAAAATGTATCTTCATGGGTCCGAAGCTGACTATCCCGGGGAAGTTATCCGCTATGATCGATACCTGAAGCGTGTCTCCCACTCCGGGTTCAGTGTTATTGGCGCGAACAGACAGGTTGATGAGGTCATCAGCCTGTACAGGCACCGGCAGCAGCACCGTCATATGTATAGCCAAAAGCAATATGAATGCCGCAATTCTCCTCATGGCTTATCTCCGTATCCGTCAGGCATATTGTTATATACCGGAATGATAAATTCAAAAGTATTGCCGAGCTGATCAGTGCTCAGATAGCTCTTATAATACCTGTAACCTTCAGAATATGCCATCATTATGTTGCCTGCATACTGATGATCATATAGAGCAGTTCCGTTGTCAACGACATCGAATTTCTGGAAATAAAGAGTATCCTGACCGTTATTTATATAGCCTGAAGCGATCCACAGCGCACCGCCTGTAATAGCCTTGTCCCTGGAATCCCACGGCAGAAGGAAAGCTCTCTCCTTGTCGGTCAGTTCCTGCTTATCGGGCTCATATCCCCAGCGGGAAAACTTGGCGCCGTTGAGAACAGGACCGCCTTCCCCCGTGGACCCGTATGATCCTATATTGTAGAAATTATAGTATCCCTCATATCCTTCAACAGTCCCCTGAGCCAGCTTCGACTGACCGTTCGATCCCATCTCCGTCAGGATCCTGCTGGCCAGAAGATAGGGTGATACGCCAGACGTCTTCGCGGCATTAAGAATGGCATCCGCATAATTGTATTCACCGGTATCCATGAATGTCCCCTTGATCATCGAAGCGACGCCTTCTTTTGTATGGTAGTCGGGATTATATGACTGCCTCTCGAACATGAATACACGTTCTATGCTGAGGAAATTACGCGGATCGAGATAATACCTTATGACTTCAGGCTTTACCGCCATCCAGTCCGGAGCATCATATATCTTTGAGTCAGGCTTGACATATGTGGGATTATACCTGTTCGTGGCAAGGCTTCTACCTCCCGTATCCTCCACCTTAACGGCTTCCTCGAAGTCAATTCCGGTATTGTATGGTGTAAAAACATACTGCGGGTGCTGGGCATGAAGCAGTATCAGTCCGCTGTAATATGATTCCGGAAATCTTGACAGTGTGTTCTCATAGAATGCACCGTCGTCATCTCCGCATAATATGTATATCTTATATATCTTCTTCTCTCCCGTAAAAGACCCGACCTCACAGGACATCTGATTCATGCCTTTCTTAAGCTCGAAAGTCTTCTCTCCGCCGTTACCGGATCCCTTATCGCCGTCAATGCTGATATTCACTGAGGAAGCATACCCTTCCTGCGGAACGGCTGACACACTGATACGCGACACATTCTTCATATAATATGCATATTCTTCCGTCTTCGCGTCAAATCCCGGCCAGATATTGATCTTTGTCCCGGACTGATCCTTGACGGTAAGATCAATAAGAGTTCCGTTCAGCGGCAGTATATCAACCTTCGAGATATCGTCCTCATATATCTGGAGATCCTTGTCTACAAGTCTTACAACATCCCCTTCCCTGCCCGTAACGGCCATATATGTTCCGTTGTATCTTGCCGCCTCGGGACTCTGAACCATCATGTAACAGATATCCGCATTAGGCGACTCACATGCTGCTCCCCGGCTGACCCTCACATAAAAACAGTTCGACAATCCCATAATCCCGGTCTGCTCAGACACAGCTGCGACATCCTGCGCCTTGCCTCTCAACACTTCGTAAGACAACCCCGGAAGGTCATTCTCGCCCAGCAGATTGCCGCACAGATCATATAAAGACACCTTGATATCATCAGTCATCCCGGCGAAATTCACATATGCATCACGATCCTCACAATTGAATCTGTACCATGAAGATTCACTTCCTGCACTGAGCACCCCATCAGATGCCCTGTCATTAGATATGGTTCCGAATTCCGGTATATCAACCTTGCCCCCGGGAATAATCAAACTCCTGCCTTCACCTGTTCTGAACAATATATTGATATCGTGTTCTCCCGGACTCGATTCCGCAGTATCCCACGATAGTTCATAGTCTCTCGCACCGGAAGTGCTGCTCCCCAGGTTGAGATAACCGTGACAAAGCGAGCCGTCCACAAGCATGTCTGCCCTTATGTCATCACCGTCATACTGTAATGTGCCTGATGCCTTACTAATGCCCATCAGAGTACGTCCGTCGTTCTTAAAATCATCCGTAACCGTCGCTCCGGCCACGGTTCCCTGACCGCCTGATATGATATTGCCTGTTGATTTGTTGCTTCTTCCCAAGCTTCTGACAGCCAGGTCCACGGCATACATTCTGGAATTACTCTTCACCATTGATGAAATATCGTTTATCTTGCCTGCATCAGCGTCGCCATATACAACGCCGGCCAGATCTCTTGCGAACTGATCATCATCCGCACATGACAACAGGTAGTCAGGAGATTCAAAGACAGTAATGAGATAGTCAGCCAAAGAATACAGATCCGCTTCGATCCTCTGCTTTGCACAGCTGCTTCCTTCACCGCCTGCAAGAGCCTGCGCTCTCATTATCACCTGCTCCTCACCGCTTCCCGTATGCGAACCGAACGCGGATGCCGCCGAATTCATAGTAATAACAGCCAGTACCGTTAATACGATTCCAAATAATGCTGTTCCGAGTGACAGATACAGGTATTCAGGACGTCTCTTACCGTTCATATGACTCTGATACCACCTTATCCGTTGCCGTTCAGCTGATCAAGATTATACCCGAACGCCGGTACGTATATTCTCATAAACTCATCTGCTTCCGGAACATCCAAGGCTGTGATCGATTCCCTCAACGTCTCTTTGGCTGACAGGAATTCCTTATTGCCTGATGATTCTTCCCTGATACATTTAATGTAGGCAGCAATCTTATCGGCTGCCTTTACCAGTCTCTTCGTTACTGCGCCCTCCTCGCCTTTGAACTGCGGATCAAGGAGAGATAAGTATTCATCACTAAGTTCTTCCGGCAATAGATTGACAAGTGTTCTTGCGGCTTCGGATTCAACTTCTTTATAGGCTCTGGTTATCTCCTTGTTGCGGTATTTGATAGGTGTCGGAAGATCGCCTGTCAAAATCTCGGTGCAATCGTGATAAAGACCAAGGCATGCAACCTTATACGGATCTACCTGAAGACTCCCCTCACTATTGTTATTCCTGTTATACATCAGGGCAAGGCACTGGGCGATAACGGCCACATCAAAGCTGTGCTCCTTGATATTCTCTTTTTTTGAATTGCGCATCAGACCCCATCTCGCAATATACTGCATGCGGTCAAGCATGGCAAAAAATCCGTAATTTGGTTCATTTCCCATATTCATATCTCCACAATCTTAATTCTTATAAAGTTCATTAAAGCAATCCGTTGCGAACTGGTCAGTCATACCCGCTATATAATCTGTTACTTTAACGGCGGAAGGGCATTCGGGTTCAGGATGAGAGATGACAAATCTGGCAAACTTGCGGATTGCTTCCTTCTTGGAATCAAGTGCCATGTCTATGTTGGATGCAGCATTATAGAATGCATCAAAAAGTCCCCTGATCATTATGTCAACGGTCTGTTCATATACCTGTACCTTAGGAGCCTTATATATCTGGACAACATTTGTATTAAGGAATTTGGCGAGAGCATCAGATGCCATATCGGACATCCTTATCTCGTCTTTGGAAATGCTGCAATTAATTATATCTTCGACGAGGGTATTGATAACCTGCGAATTGTTCTGACCGAGAACGGCTGCGGCATCCGGAGCAAAATCGCTTATATCTTCGATTATTCCCGTCCTAAGAGCATCCTCAACATCTCTGCCGACATAAGCTATCTTATCGGCAAATCTCACAACGCATCCTTCAAGCGTAGCGGGATTCCTGCGTTCAGCTTTGGGTATGAGGTATGATACCTCCGACTCGGGCTTGTCTCTGTCAGGTCTCAGCACCTTCTCATCGTATATCTCTCCGCAATGCGACAATATCCCGTCCCTGACTTCGAAAGTCAGATTGAGCCCCGGTTCGCCGTTCCTGCTCTCCAGAAGATCGATCACCCTTATCCCGTGCGCCTCGTGTTCAAAGAACCTGTCAGGTTCCTTCTGCTTCAGACATTTATTTAAGATCCTCTCACCGCTGTGGCCGAACGGAGCATGACCGATGTCATGACCCAGGGCAATTGCCTGGATCAGATCTATATTGAGATTGAGTGCCTTGCCGATCGTCGATGATATATAGTAAACATACAGAACATGTTCAAGCCTCGAGCAGATATGGTCATTAGTGGGGTTGAAGAAGACCTGTGTCTTGTGCTTGAGCCTTCTGAATGACTGGGAGAAGATGATCCTGCCCACGTCACGTTCGTACGGATTCCTTATATCCGTATCATGTTCTTCCCTTACTCTCCCTCTGCTCTTTGAGATGTGCGCTGCAAACGAGGAGAGAAGGCTGTCTTTCTCCATCTTTGCAAGCTCGAGGATATCACGGTTCGTATCACTTACTCCCGTGCTTATGTTAATGCTCTTGAATGCTTCACTATACAGATCAAACAGGCTTGTAATATCACTCATCTCACCGACCTCCGATGATATTATACCTTATAATCGCAACCATTGGCCCATCAGGCACGATGAAGGCCTGCAGCCTTCGCCAGCATATTCTTCCTCATCCCGTCGAAATCAACGGTTATGAGAGCATCGCCTCCGACAGGTTCTACTTTGAGAACTTCACCGGTACCGAATCTGTCATGTCTTACCTTCATCCCGACGACCAGTTCATCAGGCATGAGGCTGCCGGCTTTGACACTGTTCTTATTGCCTGACACTCCGGTAAACTTTGTGGATAATGCTGTGCTGATAGCTCTCCTGGCTTCATCTCTCCTCGGAGATATCTGCTCTGCACCGGCAGGCGCATCGTGGCGCTTTGTGCCCATCTTGTAGAGAAGATCGCTGCTGATCTCCTTGATAAATCTGGAAGGCATGTTACTCTGCGTCTGTCCGAAGAGCATTCTCTGTCTCGTCATCATAACGAACAGGTTCTTTTTTGCTCTTGTAATCGCTACATACATCAGTCTGCGTTCTTCCTCAAGATCATCCTCGGTCTGTATCGACCTGTAACTCGGGAAGATAGTCTCTTCGGCACCTACAAGGAAAACGGCACCGAATTCCAGCCCCTTGGCGCTGTGTATGGACATGAGCCTTACGTAGTCATCAGACTCATCATCACGTTCCTCATCCGTATATAGTGCTGCATTGGCCACATAAAGCGCCAGTATTCCTTCGGTAGTTGATGCAGTCGCAAAACCCTGCTCCGCCATCAATTCATCGATACTGCCGTCTCCTGCTTCGGCTCTGTGAGCGTTATCAAATTCGGCTGCTTCTGTAAGGAGCTCCTTGAGGTTCTCGACCCTGTCAACTATCTCACCCTTCTTCTCGCGTTGAGCGATTATCTCGCTTATAAGTCCTGACTTGTCCTGAACATACTCGACGTACCCGGCGAAGTTCAATTCATCCTCCATAAGCTTGGAACGCATCTCATCCACTGTATCCGTAAACTCCCTAAGCTTATAGGAAGCTCTGGACAATTCCTCAAACTCAGCGGCATGACATGCAATATCGAACAGACTCCTGCCGGTTGTGGAAGATATCATCTTCATCCTGTCTATCGTCGTATCGCCTATCCCCCTTCTCGGGACATTGATTATGCGCTCGAAAGCAAGATTATCATTAGTGTCGTTTATTATCCTCAGGTATGACAAAAGGTCTTTGATCTCCTTGCGGTCGTAGAACCTCAGTCCCCCGTATACTCTGAAAGGGATCTCCCTCTGCCTGAGTGAACTCTCTATCGAACGCGACAGGGCATTCATTCTGTAAAGAACAGCACAATCAGAGAATTTGAACTTGCCTTTGTCAACGAATTTCTTAATTGTCGATGCGACAAAATCCGCCTCCCCCATCTGGCTGTCGGTATTGACCACGACGATCTTATCGCCTTCACCGTTAGTTGTGCGGAGCTCCTTCTTCTTACGCTTCCTGTTGTTGGCTATGACCTGGTTGGCAGCTTCCAGTATGCTTCCCGTGGATCTGTAATTCTGAACAAGCTTTATCACCTTGCAGCCCGGGAAATCCTTCTCAAAATTCAGTATCATCCTCACATCCGCACCGCGGAAAGAATAGATCGACTGGTCGTCATCGCCCACGACACATATGTTGCCATGTCCCTTCGCCAGAAGCATGACGGCTCTGTACTGCGGAAGGTTAGTGTCCTGATATTCATCGACCATTATATATCTGAACTTATTCTGATACAGCTCGAGAATGTCAGGGTGCTCATCCAGGAGCCTTGTCATATTGATGAGTATATCGTCGAAGTCCATAGCATTGTTCTGAAGGAGCTTCTCGGAATATCTCTTATAGATCTTGCCCTGGATCCCTTTGACATAGTCACCGGCAGATTCCGCCAGATAATCATCGGCCGTTATCATCTTATTCTTGGCTGAAGATATCTCATACTGGACCGATCTTGGCTTGAACTTCTTCTCATCTATATCAAGCTCCTTCATCGCATCCTTAATGAGCTTGGTCTGGTCGTCTGTATCTACTATCGTAAAATTATCGGAGTAATGCAGGAGTTCGGCATGCTTCCTCAGGATCCTGGCGAAAATACTGTGGAATGTTCCGCACCATATATACCTCGAACTGTCTCCGACAAGTGAAGTTATCCTCTCCCTCATCTCATTGGCAGCCTTGTTGGTAAATGTGATAGCCAGAATCTGAGACGGCCTCACATTGTGGTGCTTCATCATGTAGGCTATCCTGTACGTGATGACGCGGGTCTTGCCGGAACCGGCCCCTGCAAGGATAAGCAGCGGACCGTCAAGATGCGTCACAGCCTGCATCTGCTCCTCATTAAGCTCATCAAGCAGCTCACTTCCGTCCGTACCGGCCGAATCACCTGAGTTGTCATAGATCTGCTGTAATTCATCAAAAAAATCACTGTTATAATCAGACAAAATTACACTCTCCAAAAGCAAAAGATAATTATTGGAATATTATACCACTATGCACGTCCCTTTAATGACACACATCAACGGTTACTGCATACTCCTGATCCGTCAAAATCGTATGTACGCCCGTCAATAACGGCAGAGGTTGAAGACAGCATTATGCCGGAAGTGTTGAAATAATACCATTTATTCCTGATCTTCTTCCAGCCTGTTGCCGCGCTTCCGTCTTCATCAAAGTAGAATACGCTGCCGTCGACAGTCTTCCAGCCTTTGACTTCGATGCCCTTACCGTCAAAGTAATAATACTTAAGTCCTATCCTCCTCAGACCGCTTACCATTTTGCCATAGGAATCAAAATAATAAGTATTGCCTTTGTTTGTGATCCATTCACTGCGTGCTGCCGCGCCGTCATCGCCGAAGCAGTACCACGCATCGCCGATCTTCTTCCATCCGGTGACGGCCGCACCCTTATCGCCGAGATAGTAGATCTTGCCGTCTATTCTGACAAGTCCTGACATCATAGCCTGATCATCACCGAAATAGTACATCTTCTTATCGATCGTCTGCCATCCGCTCAAGCTCCTGCCTTCTGCATCGAAGCAGAACAGGTCTCCTCCGACCTTCTGCCAGCCGGGAAGCGGTTTGCCCTCACTGTCAGTACAGACAAACGAGCCGCCATCTCTTCTTATCGTCCTGAGCACATTGCCGGACCCATCGAGATAGAGCCACTGACCTGCATACTTGACCCAGGTCTTCTTAAGTCTGCCCGTACTGTCCAGATAAAAGTATTTATCATCAAGTATCAGGATTCCGGTACGCATCCTGAAGGTATCGTCTATATAGAAATCATCATTCTTTATCTTGATCCATCCGGTCCTGGCAGCCCCGCTGTTGCCGAACAGATACCAGTTGGTGCCGCATTCCTTCCAGCCGACGAACATCGATCCGTCCTCTTCGAAGTAATAGAGCTTCTCACCTATATATTGAAGGCCCGTCGCCATGATACCGTTCTCATCAAAGTAGTATGTCCTGCCGCTGATCTCGGCAAATTCGCTGACCTTCTTCGTCCCCGTCGTATCATAGAACTCGTAGCCGTTATCAGTCTCCTGCCACGTACCGTACTTCCTGCGGTTAATTGCATCTCCGGGACGTCTGTAGATGTATATTCCGTAGCCTCTGCCGGATGTCGTTCCCTTATTAATGTATTCCCAGAGAGCCTGACATGTGACGACACCGCCCTCGCCATAATCCGAGTAATGAGCCGGCCAGCTCGTCTTACCGTCATATGACTTCATGTTATCCTTCACTCCGCAGTAGATGCTCACATGGCTGCAGCCCGTGTTCTCCACATCACGCGAAGTGTTCCTTACCCAAATGAGTATATCCCCCGGTTTTGCATTCTCGGCTACCCAGTCACCGAGCTTGATCGCTGTCTTCTTGTCGATCCCTACAGACATCCTGTAAGTAATGTTCGATGCAACGAGATTATAGTTATTGTCTTTGAGCATCTGACGCATCATCTTGGCGCGGGGGTGCTGAGTAAACTCTCCGGGATAATATGCACAGTCACGCATGATCATACTGACATAATCTGCGCATGTCGGCGCAACAAATCCGCCGATATATTCCCTGCAATACTCTTCCACCTCTTCCCAGGTACTGCGCTCTTCAGAATCAGTATTAGCATTTACAGGCACGGCAATACAGACAGACACCACAATGATCATCGTCAATAACGGGAATAACTTGTGTATGAGTCTCTTCATCCGCAGGCTCCTGTAACATGATTGTAATATAGTATACCACAGAAGACAGGATGATGCTGTACTGATTATCGGTGCTTCGAGCGCCGGGACCACTCAATGGCAGAGCCGATATGTATCCGTTTTTCTGCACCGACTGGCTTCCCGTGCGGGTTTACGGATACATTTAGTCAGTAAATTGATGTAACAAGTCGATCCAACCGGCGTCTGGATTTCCGCGTCTGTTCTCAGACTGTTAGCCACGGACAACATGCCTTTTTTCCGGCTGGTGTTCTCATTACCCGAATGTCTTCGGTTGCAGGTTCCGCATCTATTCTCACTCACCATACCCGGCATATGCGTTTCCGAAGAAAACAGGCATTCCTTCCGAAGAAATCGCGGAAAAATTACTGATTCTTGCGGAATCCGAAGGATTTAAGATTTTTTCCGAATTTTCTTCGGAAAAAATCTCAGAATCTTGCGGAAACCGGTTTGAAGGTCGATCCGGCCACCAATTGAATGTCTTTATCTTTCTGCTCTGAAATGATCTTACAGGCAATCATCTTAACCTAATGACACCCCAAAGGAACACCCGGGGTGCCCCTAAGGGGTGTTCTTCTGGCCGGATTTGAGCAAAAGAACACGTAAAAGGTGCACCCGGGGTGTTCCTTTGGGGTGTTCTTCTGGCCGGGTACGCAAACAAAAATCCCGGAAACACTTATGAGTCCCCAATAAAAAGAGACTGAAGAGATATCACTCCCTCCAGTCCCTCAATTCAATTCTCTTATAATTATCAGCCGATAAGCGCCTGTGTCTCCTGAGCGATCGCAAGTTCCTCATTTGTAGGGATGACTACAACCTTAACCTTTGAGTCATCAGCACTTATGACAGCCTCGCTCCTGATGCCTGTATTCTTGGCAGGATCAATCTTGGCACCCATGAACTCCAGAGGAGCGATCATCTCTTCACGGATCTTCCATGTGTTCTCACCGATACCGGCCGTGAAGACGATTACGTCAACACCGCCCATAGCAGCTGCATAGGAACCGATAATCTTCTGTCCCTGATATACGAACATCTCGAGTGCGAGCTTTGCTCTCTCATTGCCCTCATTTGAAGCTTTCTCAAGGTCACGGAAATCGGAGCCGACACCGGAGATTCCGAGAACACCGCTCTTCTTGTTAAGGAGCGTATCCATCTCTTCGGGAGACAATCCTTCCTTCTGCATGATGAAAGGAACGATGGCAGGATCGATATCACCTGTTCTTGTTCCCATGCAAATACCTGCAAGAGGCGTAAGACCCATTGATGTATCTACGC
>DFIB01000149.1:21804-23289 GCA_002371375.1 Mageeibacillus sp. UBA3708
GTGCCGTGGAAGCCGTATCTTCTGATGGAGTACTTCTCATAATACTCGTAAGGGAGTGCATACATAAATGCCTTCGGGGGCATTGTCTGGTGGAAAGCAGTGTCAAATACTGCAACCTGGGGAGTACCTGCAGGCAAAGCAGCCTCGCATGCCTCGATACCGATGAGGTTTGCAGGGTTATGCAGAGGTCCCAGGGGGAAGCACTCGCGGATAACGCGCTTAACATCATCGTTTACGATAACTGACTCGCTATAGTACTTACCTGCGTGGAGTACCCTGTGTCCTACGGCTGCAATCTCGGATACATCACCGATAACGCCTGTCTCGGGATCTGTAAGCTGAGCGAGAACGAGCTTGACTGCCGCCTTGTGATTGGGAAGTGCGACATCCTTATTGAGGTCTGCGCTGCTTGTCTTATATGAGAGCTTGCCGTCGATGCCGATCCTGTCGGCATTGCCTTTTGCAAGGACAGTTCCATTATCAATATCGAAGAGCTGGAATTTACATGATGAGCTTCCGCAGTTGATTACCAAAATGTTCATTAGAGTACCTCCTGTTATGCCATTGCCTGAGCCTGTACGGCTGTGATAGCGATTACACCGACGATATCCTTATATGAGCATCCTCTGGACAGGTCATTAACAGGCTTTGCAATACCCTGGCACATAGGTCCGTAAGCTTCTGCCTTTGCAAGTCTCTGTACGAGCTTATATCCGATGTTGCCTGCATCAAGGTCAGGGAAGATAAGAACATTCGCATGACCTGCAACAGAAGAACCGGGAGCCTTGGACTCGCCGATGGAAGGAACCATAGCAGCATCTGCCTGGAGCTCGCCGTCGATCGCGAACTGAGGATACTGCTCCTTGGCAAGCTTAGTTGCCTCAACAACCTTTGTAACGTCATCATGCTTTGCCGACCCCATAGAAGAGTGTGACAGCATAGCAACCTGCGCCTTCTTGCCTACGAGAAGCTCGAAAGACTCGGCCGAGGAACCTGCGATAGCAGCCAGCTCCTCAGGGTTGGGATTCTGGTTAAGTCCGCAGTCACCGAATACGAATGTGCCTTCCTCACCGAATTTGCAGTCAGGAACAACCATTACGAAGAAAGCTGATACAAGCTTTGTACCGGGCTTTGTCTTGATGATCTGAAGAGAGGGCCTCAATGTGTTGGCAGTTGAGTGGCATGCCCCGGATACGATACCGTCACCGTCACCCATCTTGACCATCATGCACGCATAATACATATAGTCGCCGAGCAGTGTCTCCTTTGCCTGCTCAGGTGTCATTCCCTTAGCCTTGCGGAGTTCATAGAATCCGTTAATATACTCTTCTGTCTTACTGTTTGTGAAAGGATCAACAACAGTTGCCTTGGATATATCCAGGCCCTCACTGTTCTTTGCAATCTCTTCGGGTGTGCCAATGATAACGATATCGGCAATATCGTCTGCCAGTATCTCTGCTGCTGCTTCAAATGTTCTCCTGTCCA
>DFIB01000110.1 GCA_002371375.1 Mageeibacillus sp. UBA3708
TACGATAGGTCTCTGGTTGATACATGTGCTCTGGTTGGATCTCTTGTACTTGGACAATGTATAAGTCTCGACAGATCCGTCCTTGGATGTGATCTCGATCCTGTTGGAAGCTACGAAGCTTACGACACCGTCTTTCCTTGCTACGGCACATACACCGGAGTCTTTGGCTGCGCGGTACTCCATACCGGTACCGATGATAGGTGCTTCCGGCTTGATGAGAGGTACTGCCTGACGCTGCATGTTGGAACCCATGAGGGCACGGTTAGCGTCGTCGTTGCCGAGGAACGGGATGAGTGACGTTGATACGGATACGAGCTGCTTAGGAGATACATCCATGTAATCAACGTCCTTGTGCTCCAACTGCAGGAACTGGTCGAGGTGACGGCAGACGATCCTGTCGTTCACAAAATGACCCTTCTCATCGAGAGGCTCGTTAGCCTGGGCGATGTTGTAGTTATCTTCCTCATCAGCTGTCATGTATCTTACTTCTTCAGTAACGACACCGTTCTCCTTATCGAATCTTCTGTAAGGAGTCTCAATGAAGCCGTACTCATTAACTCTTGCATAAGTGGCAAGTGAGGTGATAAGACCGATGTTCTGACCTTCAGGAGTCTCGATAGGGCACATTCTTCCGTAGTGTGTAGGGTTGATATCACGAACCTCGAAAGAAGCTCTGTCTCTTGAGATACCGCCGGGACCAAGTGCAGAGAGTCTTCTCTTGTGAGTAAGCTCTGCAAGAGGATTCTGCTGATCACCGAAAGCGGAGAGCTGTGAAGATCCGAAGAACTCTCTGAAAGAAGCTGTCAGAGGTCTCGTATTAACGAGCTGGACTGCCGTTACCTTATCATCCTCATTAGGGTTGATGCCTCCGATTTTCTCACGGATATTCTTCTCGACACGCGCCATACCCTGACGCATCTGGTTCTGAAGGAGCTCGCCTACGGAACGGATACGTCTGTTGCCCAGGTGGTCGATATTATCAAGGCTTCCTACACCGTGTCTCAGACCGATGTAATAAGAGATGAATGCATAAATATCATCAACAACGAGGTGTCTGGGCATGAGCTCAGCCTTCTTCTCCTCGAGGGCATACTTGAGTTCTGTCGCATATTCGGACTTCTTGTGGTTAGCTCTGATATCTTCAATGATGCCGCGGAGAACATCAGCTCTTACGCGCTCATTAACTGTCGTCGCATTGATGTCAAATCCCTTGAGATCCTTGGCGGCGAAGCTGGCACGGATAAACTTATCGCAGTCAACTCTGCCGTTGCCGATTACCTTGTGGGGGATCTCAGAGATAGTAACTGTATCACCGACCTTGCTGATCGGGTAGATAAGGCAGCTTGAGATACCTGCCTCCTCGACCTCGAGTGCCTTCTGCTGTGAGATGATCTCACCTTCGGCGATAAGAACCTCACCGTCAGGTGTTACTACATTCTCGGCCGCCTTATGTCCTGCGATTCTTGCGGACAGGGCGAGCTTCTTGTTGAGCTTATAGATACCGACCTTTGCAAGATCATATCTTCTGGGATCGAAGAAAAGGTTGTTAAGGTGTGTAGATGCTGCCTCAGCACTTACAGGCTCACCCGGACGGACCTTCCTGTAGAATTCCTCAAGAGCTGCATTCTTAGTTGTGATGTCATCTCTCTCAAATGTTCTCTGAATAGGCTCCTCATCACCGAAAGTAGCGATGATATCCTCATTTGACTCAAGACCAAGAGCCCTGAGTATAACTGTGAGAGGGAACTTACGTGAACGGTCAACCTTAACGTAAACAACGCCCTGCTCATCTTCTTCCAATTCAAACCACGCGCCTCTGTTAGGGATGATCTGTGATGTAAAAAGTCTCTCACCGAGCTTGCCCTTGGTCTGGCTGAAATAAGCTCCCGGAGATCTTACGATCTGGCTGATAACGACTCTCTCGGCACCGTTGATGATAAATGTACCATGTTCAGTCATGATGGGGAAATCACCTGCGTATGCATCCTGGTCCTGAATCGTACCCTTCTCCTTATTACGGAAACGAAGAGTAAAGTACAGAGGAGCTGCATAGTTAGCGTCATTCTTCTTGCACTTGTCGATGACGTCTTCCGGCGACAGATCCGATATCTCGCCTGCTTTCTTGTCTGATGCAGACTTCTCAGGATCAACTGCCTGAGCCGGATCGAACTTCTTGCCAAGGAAGTAAATCTCGTACATACCCTGGGAATCAGTTACCGGCGACATCTCGTCCAGTATCTGCTGCATTCCCTCATTGATAAACCATTCATAGGAATTCCTCTGGATATCGATGAGATTAGGTACCTCGATGACCTCGTTAATACGAGAATAAGACTGTCTCACAGTCTTGCCCTGTTTGATGGGATGAACCATTATCAAATCACCTCTCATGATGCTTCGAGACTTGCGTCTCTTGCGGCTTAATTCTCAAAATGGCTTTATGACATACCACAAAAAGCCAGCATCGTCAAGTGCGATGGGCATAGTACCCCTTAACACAATACGACGCAATAAAAAATTATAGGCATCGTTTCAAGTTTTGTCAATATTAAATTTATTTGACGGTGTAATATCCCTCATTGCATGATGAATTACGATGTGCCGGTCTGTAGGCAAACTCCGCGTTACAAAAGCACAGAGGGCATCACCATGATACCCTCTGTGGAATTTTTGTAAAGTGTTCAGTTATCAGTAGAGCAGGAACTTGTTGAGCCCGACGTTGATAACTGTGCTGGGGTTGCCTGCCTTAAGCTCGGACTTCCAGCTCTCAAGGAGAGTGTCAGCGATATTATTCCTTACGGAAGCTCTCCATGCGGGCATTGAACTCTCGAAATAATATATCGTAACCTTTGTGCTGTCATCGGAATTGAGGATCATTGTATCTCCTGCCTTCCTGTTTGCTGCAAAGAGCCACTCGCCGAGAGCCTTGTCAGAAGCGCTCTGCTCAGCCTCCGGATCATCTGATGCCTCGTACTTGGAAGGTGTATCACCTGATACATAACCGGCACTTACGATCTCGTTAGTATCTGTGGTATTCTTACGGACTGCTGCTGCAAATGCTGCAGGATCCATGGGAGTTGCAATGATCTGTTCAGCCTGTGCACGTGCCTTGGCAAGACCTGAAGCAAGGACGTCTGCCGGTGTATCAACGCCTGTGTAATCAGGGTTGTCGATCGTAAGAGTCCTGTATGTTACAGTCGCGGTCTCATCAAGATTCATTGCAACAGGACATACAACGTATGTTCCGTTCTCGGCCTCGACCGTAACTGCCTTGCCTTTCACGGAATCAGCTCCGAAGATGGCATTGATAACGCCTTCTGCCTTGGAATATACATACTCTGCAGTATCCTTGGAGTAGCCTGTGATGAATGTGGGATCGACATTATCATCTGTGAAAGAAGCAAGTGCTGTCTCGTTGGCTGTCTTATCCTTCTCGAGGACCGTCTTGACTGCTTCCTTGAATGACTTGCCGCCGTTAACGGCATCCATTACCTCCTTTGCATCCGTCTTTGTCTGGTCAAGGTTCGTCATGTTGCCCTGATCGTCCATCTTGGCTGCAAAGAAGTAATAGTTGAAATCAGCTTTCTGATAAGCATTGGGATCGTTATCAAAAGCTGTCTGTATCTCGGCATCGCTTGGAACACATACGAACTGCTTCTTGTAGTTCTCGTACTCTCTTGCGGTGATCTCGTTCTGTGTGATCTTCTTGAAGTCAAAAGCATTGAAGCCCGTACCGTACATAGCCTGCATGTACTGGTTGAGGGAATCATAATTATACTTCTTTGCCTGATCCTTCATTACCTCAAGCTGCATCTCGGCATATCTTGCAGCGCCTAATTCAGGCTTGTTTGTGTCATTCTCATAAGCCCTTAATACGAGAGCTGTCTCCATCATCTCATCAGCCGCTGCCTTGTAGAGCGTCTCTCTCCATGTCTCTTCCGACTGGTCGCTGACCTTCTCGTCAAGTCTTTCTCTGTCGATCATTCCGTACATAGAGTACATGCTGAACATCTCGTTGAAATGATAATTTGCTTCCTGAACGGAATAATTCTTTACCGTCGTTGATGTACCGTCGGCTGCAGTCTCTATAACCTTGATTCCCGTGAGAGTTCTCTGGAGCAGGCCCGATGCATATACAAAGAATCCTGCAACGCAGATCACTATCAATGCGATGACCAGACCAAGCACAAGATTTGCCTTGGATTTTTTGGCTGAAGTCCTCTTCACCTTACCTGATGCCATGTGTTTATCCCTGCCTTTATTACAATTTACGCGCAAATTGGCATAATACCCGAACATTATAGTAGAGGTTTATTAATATTGCAAGAATTACAGAAGTTCATCCAGACTTTTGATGACACGGGGCATTCCCGGCGTCTCAAAATCCTTTCTGTTCATTCGCGTCCAGTCCACGAGGGCAAAATCAGCACCTGCATTCAGTGCGCACTGATAGTCGACTAACGCGTCTCCCACATAGATTATCCGGGACATATCGGTTATCCCCATCTTCTCTGCGCTGTATAGAAGCGGAGAAGGAGCGGGCTTGTGCTCCTTTGTATCTTCGAGAACCGTCTGCTGTTCGAACAGATAACCCATCCTTTTACATTCGATAGTAATGGCCAGAGACGTGCGTCTTTTGGATGTGACGATACCCTGCCTTACTCCCGCATCGTGAAGTCTTATAAGAGAATCCATTACTCCGGGAAACAGTTCAAGTTCGTCGTTACGAAGCATCTCCTCGTTGATCCTCAGATATGCGTCAAAAAGCTTCCGTGCAGTCTCCGGGTCATGATTATCGGCAAATGTGTCCATCAGCGGCTTGCCGATATATGACATCATGTCCTCATCGCTTCTGGAACACCCGCCCAGGACATCTTCATAAGCCAGGTGAAAGCATCTCATTATCAGAGGGATCGAATCCGTAAGCGTCCCGTCCAGGTCATAAAGCACCGCATCGTACTTACTGCTCATCGGCGTCTCCGTTTCCGGATTCGGTCACGGCCGGCGCCTCTTTATGGATCATGACCTTGGATATCCACCTGTCTTCCACGCGTAATACTTTAATATTAATATTCTTATAAGATACCGTCGGATGCTCGCGCTCTTCAGGGACCCTGTCGAGAAGCTGGATGACGAGACCTGCGATCGTATCGTATTCCTCAGCGTCGAGCTCCATGTCAAGGATATCTTCAAGATCGGACAATGTCGTATCACCTGCCACGATATAGTCACCGTTCGACAGCTTGATCAGGTTCTGCTCTTCATCATCGAACTCATCGGTAATGTTGCCGACGATCTCTTCCAGCATATCCTCTATCGTGCATATTCCCATCGTTCCGCCGTACTCATCAACAATGACCGCCATCTGCATGCCGCATGTCTTCATCTCGGCAAAAAGTGATGATATCTTACGTGTCTCGTGAACTATCAGCGGCTCTCTGATAAGCTTTCGAAGTTCGAAAGGCTTCCCCTCCGCGGGAGGCTCTATCCCGATGAGATCCTTAATGTGAAGTATTCCCTCTATGTCATCAATGTTCTCGCCGTACACCGGGATCCTCGTATATCTCTCTTCCCTTGCGACTCTCATTACCTCATCGAAAGGAGCGTCGACTGAAAGCGACACGATCTTCTTCCTGTGTGTCATTATCTCAGACACTTCCTTGTCGTTGAACTCGAAGATATTCTCGATCATCTCCTTCTCGGAATCCTCGATGTTGCCTGTCTCAGATCCCACATCGACCATCATCATTATCTCTTCTTCCGTGACTTCTTTATCGGTACTGTCAGGATCGATTCTGAGTATCTTCAATACTGCATTGGTGGATAATGTAAGAAATGCTATGAAAGGTTTTGCAATGACGCCGAAGAACCTGACAATGCCGGCTGAGGCAAAAGCCCATTTCTCGGGGTACTTCTGCGCAATGCGTTTGGGAACAAGTTCGCCGAAGATCAGTGAGAAATACGACAATATCAGCGTAATTACGATCGTGCACAGTGTGCTCATCCAGGAATACTTGCTCTCCGGGTCGATGAGAAGTGCAGCCTTATCCGCAAAACTCCCTGCCGCGAATGCTGAAGACAGGAAACCTGCAAAGGTTACTCCAACCTGTATCGTCGCAAGAAATCCGGACGGCTTATCGAGGAACCTGAGTATCTTCTTTGCCTTCTTATGACCATCCTCAGCCATCTTGCGGATCTTAGCATCATTGAGCGTAATGACAGCCATCTCCGTTCCCGAGAAGAATGCGTTGACAAAAATAAGGAAAACAACCAGAAGCAGCGCTATTACCGTCGGCATATCTCTTGATTACCTCATCTCATCCAGAAGTTTCTGGAGCGTAGTCCTTACGGCCTGCGGATCTGCCTTGCCCTTGAGTGACCTCATAGACTGTCCGACAAGGAACTGGAAGTTCTTCTCGGAGCCTGCAAGATACTCGGATACAGCCTTCTCATTGTTGGCTATAACCTCCTTGATAACAGGCTCGATCGCCGACAGGTCTGACACCTGGGCAAGTCCGTTATCCTTTACATATTGTTCGGGATCGACATTCTCCGCAAATACCTTCGCAAAGACCTCACGTCCTGTCTTACGGTTGATCTTGCCGTCATTTACCATCTTGATGATCTCACCCAGAGACTCAAATCTGAAGTTCATCTCCTCGGGTGTGATGTGGTTATCATTGCAGAGCTTCAGGAGATCAGTCATGACCCAGTTGGAAGCATCCTTAGGGGCGTTACAGATACTGCAAGTTGTCTCAAAGACCTTCACGAGTGTCGTAGAACCTGTAATGATCTCCGCATCGTATTCAGGGAGACCGAGCTGCTCGACATATCTCGTTCTCTTGGCATCCGCAAGCTCGGGGAGAGCCTCCTTGATCTGCCTGATGTATTCTTCGCTGATCTCAATGGGCATGAGATCGGGATCGGGGAAATACTTGTAATCCTGAGCATCCTCCTTGGATCTCATTGCATACGTGTACTCCTTCTCGTCGTCCCATCTTCTCGTCTCCTGGACAACCTTACCTCCCGCCTCGATAACGTCTATCTGACGCTCACACTCATAATCTATCGCTCTTGCGATAGCCTTGAGAGATGCGATATTCTTCATCTCCGTTCTTGTTCCGAATTCCTTCTGACCTCTGGGTCTTACGGAGAGATTGACATCGGCACGCATGGAGCCTTCCTGCATCTTACAGTCAGACACGCCGAGATACTGCAGAGTGTCCCTGAGCTTCTCAAGATATGCGATTACTTCATCGGCGGACCTGAAATCAGGCTCGGATACGATCTCTATGAGGGGAACGCCGCAGCGGTTGAAATCAACCATTGTCTTGCCGGACAGAGGATCGTGAACGAGCTTGCCGGCATCCTCCTCCATGTGGATCTCGTGGATACCGATCGATTTGGATCCTGCTGATGTCTTGATATCAACATGGCCGTTGCGGCATATCGGATAGTAGAGCTGTGATATCTGGTATGCTTTCGGGAGGTCGGGATAGAAGTAGTTCTTACGGTCGAACTTATTGCGCCTTGTGATGTCGCAGTTCAGCGCCAGGCCGGCCTTGACCGCGAATTCAACAACCTGTTTGTTGAGCGTCGGAAGCGTGCCGGGCATACCGGAGCACACCTCGCACACGTGCGTGTTGGGAGCTCCTCCGAACTTTGTCGAGCAGGAGCAGAAGATCTTCGATGCCGTTGACAGTTCGCAGTGAACCTCAAGGCCTATAACCATCTCGTAATCTGTCATGTTCTTACTCCTCTCTGGTAGTTTGCGGCAAAGCCCAGGATCGTCTGCTCATCGTAATGTCTGCCTATGATCTGCATTCCCACGGGCATTCCTTCATTATCGATGCCGCAGGGTACCGATATGGCGGGAAGACCTACGATATTGATGAGAACCGTGCAGATGTCTCCAAGATACATCTTGAGCGGATCTGACAGGCTCTCCCCTGCCTTAAGTGCGGTCGTGGGCGCGACGGGGCCGATAACCACATCATATTTCTCAAAGGCCTCATCGAAAGCCTTCTTTATAAGTGCTTTGGCCTGAAGCGCCTTGTTGTAGTAAGCATCGTAATATCCTGAGGACAGCACGAAATTCCCGAGCATGATCCTCCTCTTGACTTCCATTCCGAAGCCTTCGCTTCTCGACCTGACGTAGAGATCCATCAGATTGTCGACGCCCTCCGGCCTGAAGCCGTACTTGACACCGTCATACCTTGACAGGTTGGAGCACGCCTCAGCGCAGGCGATTATGTAGTAGGTCGGGATCGCATATTCTATGATCGGCATGCTGAACTTCTCAACCGTCGCTCCGTTATCCTCGTAATACCTGACGGCCTCCATTACGCGCGCCTTGACATCCTCATCGATCCCCTCACCGAAATACTCTTCGGGAAGGCCTATCTTCCTGCCTCTGACATCGAAGGAAGCAGCCTTGTCTACATCAACCTTCTCAGAAATTGTCGAAGACTGATCACGGTCATCGACACCGCTGATAACATTGAAGAGAGCCGCACAATCAACAGCCGTTCTGCCTATGGGACCGATCTGGTCAAGAGACGAAGCGAAGGCAACAAGGCCGTATCTTGATACAGTGCCGTATGTGGGCTTAAGTCCCGTGACTCCGCAGAAAGATGCCGGCTGTCTGATGGATCCGCCGGTATCGGAACCGAGGGATACAGGAGCCAGATTGGCCGCAACACACGCCGCCGATCCGCCCGAAGAGCCTCCGGGCACCCTGTTCGTTCCGTGAGGATTAACAGTGGGACCGTAGAAAGATGTCTCAGTCGTGGAACCCATCGCGAACTCGTCCATATTAGTCTTGCCGAGAATGACCATTCCCTCCGCCTTCAGCTTCTTTACGACTGTCGCATCGTAGGGCGGGACGAAATTACTCAGCATCTTTGAGCCGCATGACGTTAGTGTTCCCTTGGTGCAGATGTTGTCCTTGACTGCAACGGGAACGCCTGCAAGTGCTCCTGTGAGCTCACCGCTCTTTATCTTCTCATCGATCAGCCTTGCCTGTTCAACGGCATCGTCTGATACGGTGATATATGAATTGTACTTGCCGTCTTCCGCCCTGATGGCGTCGATGTACACTTTTGTTACCTGCTCCGATGTGACATCACCGGCCTTGATGAGTCCTGCGAGAGTCAGTGCATCGGATCTTAAAATCTCTTCGTTCGTCATATTATTACTCCACCGTCTTCGGAACGAGGATCGCTCCGTCCTTTGTCTCAGCTGCATTAGCGAGGATCAGATCCTGCATATCACCGTTAGTGACAACATCCTCTCTCGTCACATTAGTCCTTCCGAAAGCATGGCTCAGCGGCTCAACACCTGCCGTATCGAGCTCACCCAGCTTATCGATATAACCGAGTATGCTCGCCAGCTCCGCTTGTGTTCTTTGTTCCTCATCGGGAGTAAGGCTGATCCGTCCCAGCTTCTCCAGATACTTGATCAGGTCAGATGTAATCTCCATTATTTATCCTCCGATTCAATTGGCGGCTCAGATCTGTCTTCTTCGTCGTCATCGTTTAATTCTTCGTGATATCTGTATCGGTCATTGCCTCCGTGCATCTTCTTGAGCACCGTGGCAGTTATGATTATTATCGCTGCTATGAGAGCCACACCACCGACAGACATTGCGATGATCGCAGCTGTTGAACGCACTGCATTGCCGCTGTCTCCACCTTCCGGAGCAGGCGTTATCACCCCTCCGTCCGGCGCAGCCGTAATATCGGGTGTTGTTGTAATACCGGGAGTTGTAGGCTCAACATATCCCTCCGGAGTAGGTGTCGGTGATATGGGCTTAGCCGGTTCGTATGGCATATCCGTTCCGAACTGATATTTGCCTGATGCGATCTCAGCGTTGATCTCTTCTGACAGCATGGCAATGAGATCAGATTCGAGATCAGCATCCTGAAGTTCGGCAATTCCGATATATCCCACTACAAAGTATCCGAACTCCGGTGCATATATAACATCGATATCTCCCTCTTTACGGGAAGCATCGTATGCCCAGTTCTCAAAGGCTGATACTGTCTGACCTTTCTTGACGACAATATCATTTGTCTCCTTGCACACTCCCTGCGAATAGCTGTTCTCAGCTTCTGTCTTGAGCTTGTCAAGACTTCCTCCGGCGGCCTTCACAAGATCCTGCGCAAGTCCTTCCGATGTGGATTTTGCCTGCTCATCAGAAGTGGCCTCCGGTGCCTCGAAGAGTGCGTACCTTATATTGGGAGCCTTGCGCATCTCATCAGTTATATGGGATTGACAGTATTTCTGTGAGTACAGATCCGTAAGGTAATAATTCTCAAGGGTAGCCCTGAATATCTGCTCATCACAATGATCGCCGTAGTACAGCTTGAGGTACTGATCGAGCGTAACATTACCTTCTGTTGCAGCGCTGCTGATGTTGCCTATCATCTCATCTATCTGCTTCTTTGTGTCATCGGAGAGGGTAAGTCCTTCCGCTCTGGCTTTGTCACAGATTATCTGGCTGCTCTGTATAGTCTTCTCTGCGTAGGAGATAAGGAAATCGCCGAAAGTAGCAAACTTTGTCGTGTCAACGTAAGGTGCCGACAGGTCGAGGAATCCCTCGGGCGTGCTGAAATAACCGCCGTAATATTGGGTAATCTCCACATATGCGTTGATGATGTAGAAGTTGGATTCAGCCAGCGGAACATCCGTGCCGTTGAACTTGTACTGATGGTCGATGTAGTTCTTCAGCTGGCTTCCGTACACCTTGTCGAATGTAAGTGTCGTCAGGTCCAATTTGGTCTCGCTCGATGACGTAGCCGCCGTTGTCTCACCGGAAGAAGCATCTGTGGGAGCATCGATGTTGATCGTGCTCGTATCGGTGTTCTCGGCAGCCGCCGTTGTCTCCATTCCTGTTACGGCGGACGTCTCCGCAGAAGCTGAGCATCCTGCCAGATAAGATACCGCCATTCCGGCTGCGAGTATAACTGCCATTATTCTTTTTGTCTTCATTTGTGTCGTTCTCCTTATCTTTCGCCTTATCCTTCACCGCAGATCTGCGAATAGTCTTCCATCGCTGCGGCAATCGTGTCATCCATGTCGTAGTATTTATATTTGCCGAGCCTTCCGCCGAAGAATACTCCGCTGTCATCCGCCAGCTTCCTGTACTCGGCATAGAGGTTATTGTTCTTCTCATTGTTGAGCGGATAATACGGCTCATCACCTATCTTCCAGTCAGCGGGATACTCTCTCGTTATTACCGTTCCCTCACCCTTGCCAAACTCGAAATGCTTGTGTTCGATTATCCTGGTGTAAGGTGTCTCGGCATCCGTATAGTTCACCACCGCATTGCCCTGATAATCCTCCCTGTCAGCCAGGTACTCAGTCTCGAATCTCAAGCTCCTGTATTCAAGATTGCCGAGTTTGTAATCATAGTACTCATCGATCATTCCCGTATAGATGATCCTGTCTGCCAGTCCTTCGTAATCAGCCCTGTTCTTAAGGAAATCCACGCCGGTCCTGACTTCGATACCTTCAAGCATGTTGCCGATCCATTTGGTGTAGCCGCCGACAGGTATTCCCTGATACTTGTCGTTGAAGTAGTTGTTGTTGTAAGTAAGTCTTACCGGAAGCCTCTTGATGATGAATCCGGGGAGCTCGGTCGCCGGCCTTCCCCACTGCTTCTCGGTATATCCCTTAACGAGCTTGGAGTAGATATCCCTGCCGATCAGGGACATTGCCTGCTCCTCCAGATTCTTCGGGTCATCAGTACGGCACTCGGCTATCTGCTCGTCGAGCTTCGCTCTCGCCTCTTCAGGTGTGATGACGCCCCACATCTTGTTGAACGTATACATGTTGAACGGCAGCGAATATATCTCACCCTTGTAATTGGCAATAACAGTATTCGTGTACCTGTTGAATTCCGCGAATCTCTGCGCGAATCTCCACACCTCGTCATTATCTGTGTGAAAGATATGCGCTCCGTACTTATGCACATTTATGCCATGAACCTCTTCGGTATAAACATTGCCGCCGATATTATCTCTCCTGTCGATGACCAGACACTTCTTCCCTGCGTCGGCTGCGATCCTGGCGAAAGCGGCACCGTAAAGTCCCGCACCAACTATCAGAAAGTCAAAATCGCTCATATATCCTCCCGCGTACGCGTTAATTATAATCAAAACAAGCATATATTATATAACTAAAGGGACTTGCTGGCAAATGTAAAGCTCAACGCCGCTGTCCCGCTTTTACAGGTGGTGGCTGGAGTGACAGACAACATGACAAACCTGTTTACGCAAGATCTTAAGATTTTTGGTTCTTCACGGAATTCGTGGGATTGTTCCCAAAGGAACAGCACGATGTCGTTAAGTTAAGGAAAAGTTGATTTAATTGGCTGCGTGCGCAGTAACTCTGTTCCGGTAATTTGTTTTTTCCTAAATTTCTTCGGAAGAAATGTCTCTTTTCTTCGGAAACGTCTATGTCATCGAGTTGTATGTGACCGGCAGATGGGTAAAGCTGCAGGCACCAATTAAACAGAGACCGGGACTTGCGCGCCCCGGTCTCCCGAATCCTGTCTCTTACGATCACTTCAACTCTGCTCACTCTGCGGCAGCATGCTCCCTGTTCCTGATATACCTGTCAACCGAGTCGGGATTATCCATTCCGAGAGCAACGGCGAATTCCGAATTGATCCTCTTGAGTGCATCATATAATATGCGCTCATCCTGCGCATTGAGCTTCTTGCCTTCACAGGCGAGCTTGTCCTTCTGCTTCTCGATCAGTGAGATCAGACTGACTATATCCTCCCTGCTTCCGTCGCTTACAATGCCGCTGAAGGTCTCCTTGCGCTCGTTCCTGTCATCCACCCACTTGACACTCTTAATGGGTATCCTGCTGATGATGGCCATCGCCTCTTCCTTTGAAATGACATGGTGGAACTTGGATACCTGTTCCTCATTGGAATACGGAACATAAACGACAGATGACTGGGGTGTAAACATTGGCTTAAGAACATAGTATTTGGAGGGGCGCTCACGGTAGAAACTTATGTCCCTGATATCCTCGATCTCGCAAACTCCGTTGCCGCCATATACGATAGCATCGCCTACTGCAAATCCCATATCGTTAACCTCACTCAAAAATAAATTGTAAAAAACTCTTGCAAAATTCTATCAATGGTATAAACTTACTGGTTACATTTTATCATCGGGGAGTATGCTTGTCTTGTGCACAATTTTTACAAAAAAAGGCTCAAAAGCCCCGTTTTTATTGATTTTTATCCAACCTGATATCACATATCCGCAAATAATATCGCTTATGCGATGTAGCCCTGCCGGCAGATAACAAGCATCTCTTGTCGCATACAAGTGACGCTTGTCTCTTTGGCTGATGAAGCTTTGTGAAAATAGAGTATAGGATTTCGCAAAGGAGATGCCAGATGGTTCCAAACTTAAGAGATCTGCGTAGAGCAAAGAAGATGAGTCAGAAGAAGCTCGCCGAGAAGATCGGTGTCACCCAGCAAGCTGTTCAGCAGTATGAGACGAACAAGATCGAACCGGATATCGAAGGGCTCAAGAGAATAGCAGATGCTCTTGAGGTGTCTGTCGACCTGCTGATAGCTCATGAATCTCTCGGTAAGGCATCAGATCACGGCATAAGCGACGAGGAATTCATCGTGATAGAATCGTACCGCAAGCTCGGGGAATACGATAAACAAAGCATTATGAGGCTCATCAGAGGTCTGACGAAATAGCCTCACTGCAAAAATGAATCAAGGAAAGCGAACGGCTCGGGATCACTTATGAAATGCATTAGCTGATACTGGCAGTTAAGCGATACATTCTCCTCCCTGAGGATCCTTCTGCACTCTTCCTTATCCGCAAGGACAACTTCTATCTCCTCACTTGCCTCTTCAAACTGATCGGACACTGTTCCTGTGGCATATCCGTATACTGTGGCGGCAGATTCGTCAGTCATTCCGACAGACGTGAAGCAGCCCTTCTCGATCATCGGATCCACTTTTATCACAGACAGGTCAAGACCCGTCTCCTCCTTCATCTCGCGGATGGCCGTATCGTGATAGTCCTCACCGTTCTCGATGAGACCGGCGGGCAGCTCATAGATCCAGCTGTTGACGGGGTATCTGTACTGCCTGACGAGCACTACTTTGCCTTCGCAGAGAGCATAGACATTAACGGCGTCTGCCCGCGTTACGCAGCTGTTCATCTTGAGTCCTTCGACAGTCTCGGATCTGGAGGCGATGAGGTAGTGCGATTCGTATCCTTTCGCGTTGATCCCGTCAGCCTGATAGAGGTTGACGAATCTCTTATCCGTCAGCTTTGTCACTTTATTGATCGTTGCCATCTATATCTCCTGTCTCCCTGTAGTACGGGCAGATATTTGTGTATGTTCCGTCCGGCATCCTGAAGCCCTTCTCTATGACTCCGAGGCTCTTAAAACCAAGTCTCTCATACAGATGTCTTGCGCGGATATTATCTTCGACTACGGCATTGAACTGCAGTATCTTAAAGCCTGCTCTGCCGGCCTGCAAAAGACAGTCCTTAACGAGCCCGGCGCCTATGTGAAGTCCTCTGCTCTGCCTGCTTACGGCAAAACTTGCATTACCTATATGACCGCACCTTCCCACATTGTTGGGATGAAGGATATACAGTCCTTTGACGGCGCCGCTGATCTCGCAGACTCCGCAATAGGTCTGGGAAGCAAAAAAAGAAGATGCTTCCCCGTAGTTAAGTTCATCCTCTTGCGGAAAAGCGTTGCCTTCAGACACAACCTCATTCCAAATATCCGTCATATCTTTGACGTCGCGTTCTTCGTATGCTCTTATCACTTAATATGCCTCTTTATCGTATAGATCCTGGATCCGTAATCCTGATAATAGCGAACATTATCATTCATTCCTACAGCCGCAAATGCCGAGCGGAGATGGACCCCGGCTTCCATTATAGCATTCCCGTACATAGTGTGACTTTCTTTCTCGCCGGTTATGAAGATGTGCCTTGCAAGTATATTGTGAAGGTGTTTCCCCTCTTTGATGTGTATGGGTGAACCTGTATTCACAAGACTTCCGAAAGCAAGGATATTATGCTTTGTCTCGTACCCGCTAATATCGTAAAGGCAATCGGGAATCAGCCCTGCAGGATGTATCACCGCCCCCTGGGAATTCGGGATCACGGTAAGCTGCATGATCATGGATACTGCCGATAATCTGTCTCGGCTTGCCATGCACCATTCCAGATGCTTGCCTGTGGTAGGCCATATCACGGAAGGATTAGATGACAGTGTGTCTTTATAGGTTACTATCCGGTAGAATCTTCCGAACTGCATGACCTGTCTCCATTCCTTGTAGAATGCGATCTGCTTCTTTATCTTCTCGAACCTGTATTTCTCCATGTCACAGAGGTTGCATTCATACCCCAGAACGCCGAACGATGCCACATTGAACCTGGTCTCGATGAGCGTCTTTCGGAGTGTCTGGTGATTGGGCGAATCCGACAGATGGCAGGATATAACAGACGGTGGATACCCGTAACTGTAGGATGTCTGTATCTCCGCCCTTACTGCGGGGTCGGTGTCGTCACTTGCCCATATCTGCGGATAATAACAAAGAATTCCCAGATCGAACCTGTTGCCGCCCGCTGCACACCCTTCGAAAAGGATCTTCGGGAACCTCCTCGTCAGCACATTCATCACATGATAAAGACCCATATAATAACGGTGTATTACCTCGCCCTGCCTGTCAGACGGAACCGCCTGCGAGAACACATCCGTGAATGTCCTGTTCATGTCCCATTTGACGTATGCGATATTGCACGATGAGAACAGTTCGCTCATGGAATCTATTATGTATTGCTGCACGTCAACGCGGGTCAGATCGAGTATCATCTGATTGCGTCCTTCAGAGTGCTTCTTGCCGGGAATCCTTATTGCCCAGTCGGGATGCGCACGGTAGAGATTACTGTTCTCACTTACCATCTCCGGCTCCACCCAGATGCCGAAGTCCATACCCATTTTATTAATCCTGTCGCAGAGACCCTTGACGCCTTGCGGAAGCTTCTTCATATCCGGATACCAGTCTCCGAGCGACGAAGTGTCGTCATTACGCTCCCCAAACCACCCGTCATCCATGACGAAAAGCTCCACGCCCACCATTTTGGCCTTGCGCGCGAGTTTCAGTAATATCCTCTGATCGAACTTGAAATAAGCCGCTTCCCACGAGTTCAGCAGTATGGGCCGAAGACGCTCCTTCCACTCACCTCTTACGATGTGAGTGTTAACAAAATCGTGCATATTGCGGCTCATTTCTCCGAACCCGTGACGTGAGAAAGTCATCACTTCCTCCGGTGCATCAAAAGATTCTCCCGGCGCCAGCGTCCAGCAAAAGCCCTCCGGGTTGATCCCTGCCGCAAACCTCACTTTGCCGTACGGACTCATCTCACAGCATTCATAATGATTGCCGCTGTATATCAGATTGAATCCGTACACCCTGCCGTATTCCTCGTTGACCATCCCCTCCGAGATCATCACGAGAGGATTAGTTCTGGAGGAGGATGTTCCCGTGTATGAGGACACTATATTTCTGCCGGCCTTTACAGGGATGTCTGACAGGTGCATCTCCCTCGCCCATGCCCCGGTGAAAGTATGCATCGTATAATCACCGTTATCAAAGTCGATGAGCATGCTGAGAAGACGCTCTATCTTCACGTTCCCGCTTCCCTCATTAATGAGCCTTGCATATCTTGTTATTACATTACACCGGCTGTAGACGCAGTAATACATCTTGAGAGTGAGACTGTTCTCCTCATCCTTCAGGACAATCTCCAGCACATCGACCTCTTCTTCTGAACCGTATGATCCGGGGAAATCCTCCGGCTCCTTCCTGCCCCGTGAAATACCGTATGAATCATACCTGAAATCGCTGGTTGAGCTGCCGTCGGGATTTGTCAGGACAAGCATCGGCTCCCTGATGTCTCCCTTGCCGTAGGAACTCATCTCGAGCCTGATATTCTCAAGCGAGAAATTCTTATGCCCGTTATCGACGGAGTTGGTATTTCCCTCGGCAAACTCATGCTGTTCCACAAGTCCGTCTGAAGAATCCGCATCGATCTTCGAGCCGTAATACAGATGCTCGAGGTGACCTGTGGCGGTCACCTTGAACATATAGGTGGTATTGTCCGTATCCAGTTTGAATAACGGTGTATCTTCCGTAATTACCCTGATCATGACGAGTGCCTCTTATTCAACTCTGCCGTGATCTCCTCCAGCTTCTTATCCGTCAGGATGTATCTTGTTCTGTGGATGTACATTCCGACAGCAAGCACGATCACCGGCGTAAGTGTCATTACGAGCCTAAGACCCGTAACAGAGGAGGAGTCGATCGTTGTTCCTTCGCCCGTAACGAGCGATGTCATCTTGCTGACTGCCATTGCAACTGTCTGGGCACCTGCCGAATCTGCCTGAATGTGGAATATTGACAGACATACGGAAGCCACAAGAGCTGCAATACCTGATGCAAGCTTGACGACAAAGGTCTGCATCGAGAATATGACGGACTCGTCTCTTCTGTTGTTCTTGAGTTCACCGTAATCAACGGTATTAGCAAGGAACACGGTTACGATGACGTTTATCAGTCCGACAGCTGCCATGATGAAGAAACCCGGAATGAAGAATACGTATACGCTCCGCACGCCTGCAAGCGCCATTCCGAGAAGTATCAGATAACCTGCCACTGCCGAATAGCAGCTGTAGTAGAACAGCTTCATGATCTTGAGGAACTTCCTGAGAAGCGGGAAGAATACCATCATGGCGATTATCTGTATGCCTCCGATAAACATATTGAACAGAGTATAATTCCCCTGCCAGTTCGAACCGCCGAGGTCGTACTTGAAAAAGTAGATCAGAAGATTGGACGTTATGTAGACCGCAACATTAACGAGCACTATAGTCTCCACTATTGCCATCGCCTGATCGTTCTGGATAAGCGCCTTGAACATCTGCCCGACTGACGCTGTCTGCATCTCGACAGACGACTTCTCCTTGATCACAACGCAAGTGATGACAGTAAAGATGATGAACAGTGCTGCGATTATGATCGTGAAATACTTGAAGCCGACTCGCTCCACTTCGAGGGTGGAATTCATCGTTACGGTTCCCTCAAGGACCTGGGCTGCCCCCATCATGAGATAATCCTCAGAGTTCATATAGAAGACTATAACTGACTCCTTGCCGTCCCTGCTGTCGATCACAAATGATACGTTCCCGTCCTCTCTGGTAATGCCGAATACCGAGTAGCTAATCTTCGCATTGGAGGAATTGACATTGATGATGCCTTCACGGACCTCTCCGCTCTCCGTATCTTCCACATCCACACCTTCGAAAACCTTATCCGTTCCGGTGATGTTGACTGTAAGGGCAGTTCTCTCTGTATTGAATTCCCATACGTTTGATGTAGGATTGCCTTCATCATCAAGTTCTACCACATAAGCCTTGATACCGTTATCCTTTGTGTTGTACGAGACGGTGGTTGTATTCGTCGCCTTGCCTGCAAGTGCATTGCCGAGGAATGATACTGCCATGACAGTAATTATCGTGACAATTGCCGAGCCGACACCTGCACATGACCTCGCCAGTGCGGAGAGATTCTCACGTTCTTTGCCTGATTCGGTAAATGCAGGAACCATCGACCAGTAAGGAATATCCATCATGGTATATGTGATACCCCAGAGAATATATGTAACTGCCGCATATGCAACAAGTCCCTTGCCGTCGAGTGACGGAGGTGCCGAGAACATAACGACAAGGATTACGGCATTCGTGACAGTACCGATAAGCAGCCATGGGCGGAATTTGCCCCATCTTGTCTTGGTCTTTGCCACTATGACGCCCATGATCGGATCGTTGAAGGCATCAAAAACACGTGCGACAAGAAGTATGATACCCATTGCGATGGCGGACACACCCATAATGTCCTGGAAATAATACAGGACGTATGAAGCAGACAGCATATACACCATGTCCTTACCCACGGCTCCTATGCCATATGCAAATTTCTCTAAACCCGATAAACGCTTACGTTCTCCCATGTCAACTGTCCCCCTTCTCCTTAAGTGTCATTGCAAGTTCAACCACTTTATATGCACCGTCGTAGAGACCTGCTTTCTTGTTGTTAATTATGTTCCGGCACATATCTGTGAGAGGCGCATCCTCATCCCTGAACAGCCTTATCATCTGAAGTGTATGAGGTATATCCTCACATTCCAGAGTGCCGTCTCCGATCTCCGCCGAGTGGATCGCACCCCACCTCTCGTGACCTCCTATCCTCCTGATGAATATCTTCGGAACCGGGTAGAAGCTGAGTTCTGACGGCTTTGTAACCAGCACATCACAACTTCTCATGAGCAGATTAGTGCAATACACCGCCTCGAAAATATTGCTGTGACAGAACAGCTGTATCCCTCTTACATCCGTCCCGGGATCAGCCGCCTTTGCAGCAAAATCCACCGTATCCTCCCAGTTGTCGAAATGGGTATTCGTGACCTCTTCCATACCGGGACAAAGCGCCAGAAGATCCTCGTAGACGTTCTTATAATCGCCGATGTTCACATACAATACGGCCCTGTGTGCCTTTATGTCGGGAAGGAGCTCTCTTATGATCGCCGCAAACACCTCTTTCTGTGCGCCCGCACCGCCTATAGTCAGCAGAAAACGGACAGGCTTCCCGTCCCTTTTGCGGGCTATTCTGGCATTGCAGTCAACTTCTATATTGTTCACCAGTTCATGATCCACATAGTGCCCCGTATAAACGAGCGAACCGGGAGTCATCGGATTATTCACCTTCTTCTTGGACATGCCGTTACAGATCCTGTACCCCTGATATGCGTTCTGAGTCTGAACCGTATGCACTGACCCCTCGGCGAAATGAAGCGCCATCGGCCAGTTGTCGGGAATAGCGTTGACAACATACCTCATTCCCGCGTGGATCGCCGCCTGTGCAGGCCACACATGCGTCCCGACCACGGGAATTTCCTTGGGCACATTCCTGTACACGGGAGCCATCAGTTCTGCATTTTTCTGATCTGATGAGTTGAAAGACAGCTGTCTGAACCCCTCGTAATTCAGCGGCTCCCAGTACAGTTTATTGAACAGCCCGATCTTGGTCGACAGCCTTGATCCCATCGAATAGAGATCGTTCTGCGACGATATCACCTTAGTGCATGTCGTATGCGGATAACTGTTCAGATCCATCCAGTACGGAACATACCCGAGAGCTTTGGCACATGACGCGATGGCCATCGATATTCTGTAATGACCGAACCCCATGCGTATATTGCCGACGATAATGCCTTTTTGTGTGTCGAATCCGCCCTCGCCGCCTGCAGGCCTGCCGTCTTCCGACAGATACACGTTATAAACGCCGAGACTGTCTCCGATAACCGGATTCTTCTCAGTCCACGCTTTATAATCGGCGTTGCTGTCATCGCCGAACTTCTTAATGAATTTCTTCTTGGAACGGGCCGCTTTTTTTATAGTTGAATCAGTCATCTTATTACCGAAGATGACACTGCTCTTATCGGTCATATATGCGTCTCCTTATACTTTGATTCCGTCGAGTAAGATATCTACAACAAGATCAAGGCCTTCTCTGTAGGTAAGACCCTGCTTCTTAAGGATGTCACTTGCAAAGAATGACGACAGTGATGTCTCCATCATCATCTTGAACACATAAAGATTGGCGTCACTCTTGATCACACCCTTCTCCTGGCCTTCCTTCAAGAGTTCCATCGTAGGGTCCCACCCTGAATCAAGACGCAGCTTGACCTTATCAAAAACCACCGGATACTTGTCCCTGAGCAGGAACAGTTCCGTGAAATTAATCTGTTCAAAGGCATCAGGCATCGCTGTCAGATGAGCTTTTATCTTATCTGACAGCGACTCCTGACAATTCTCAATAGTTGCCCCTTTGGAGATTGCTATATTATCGAAAATATAATCCACCATATCGAGCATCAGCTCATCCTTGCTCCTGTAGACTGTGTAGATAGTCTTCTTGCTGATACGCATATATGAAGCAATATCATCCATGGTGAACCGCATTCCGTGAGTATTAAAGACTTCTATGGTCGAAAGGAGAATCTTTAGTCTCAATTCCTCATTTAATCCGGTTCCCATGGTGATATGCCTCATTAGGTGGGTTTGGGTTGGTTGGCTAATTCAGGTTCTCGGAAACTCAAATTGTTGTTTGCGTTTCCATGACTATATAATAGCATCTCCGGATGTTTTGTGTGGAAACTGATTGTACAAAAATAGTTTCCGGGTGTTGTGCAAACTAAACAATAAGCTCAAAGCCGCTGTCCCGGAATGATTCTGTGAATAATGTAATCTGCAGGCTTGATGATCGGTGGCTAGAACGACAGATGACAGCAGGGCTGAGGATGATGTTTCCGCAAGAATTTAAGATCTTTCCGCAGAAATTGCGGAAAGATTGCTGATTATTGCGGAATCCGCAGAAATTGATCTCTTCTTCCGCAGTTTATGCGGAAGGATTGCCGTTTTTCTGCGGAAACGCTGATCTCGCCGTTGCGGTCAGACTGATGTGTCTTCGGTCAGCATCGGTTATCTATGTCTAACATAAATCCTGTTTTACCCTGCCGGCGTGGTTCCGGAAACTTCCCCATTCTGCTTAACAAAAGTGTTCGTTTTTATAAAAAATGGGTTCTTCACGTTTTCCTTGGGATT
>DFIB01000093.1:0-7249 GCA_002371375.1 Mageeibacillus sp. UBA3708
TGCCGACAGGAGAGATAACTGCAGCTGTACCGCAGAGACCGCATTCCTTGAACTTGCCCTCGAAGATCTCGCTGAGGAGAACTTCTCTCTCTGTAACCTTGAGGCCGAGATAATGCTCGCCTACGTAAACGAGGCTTCTTCTTGTGATCGAAGGCAGAATAGAACCGGACTTCGGAACAACGAGGTTGCCGTCCTGATCAACGAGCAGGATGTTAGCGCCGCCTGTCTCCTCGATCTTTGTTCTCGTAGCGGGATCAAGGTAGATATTCTCTGCAAATCCCTCGTTGTGAGCAGTAACGATAGCATGGAGGCTCATTGCATAGTTAAGGCCAGCCTTGATATGGCCTGTTCCTCTCGGTGCTGCCCTGTCGAAATCAGAGATCTTAACCCTGATAGGCTTAACGCCGCCCTTGAAGTAAGGGCCTACGGGTGTAGCGAATACTCTGTACTGATAGTCATCAGCGGGCTTAACGCCGATAACGGGGTTGATACCGAAGATATAAGGTCTGAGATACAGAGAAGCGCCTGTACCGTAAGGAGGTACCCAGTCTGCATTTGCAGCAACTACCTGCTTGATGGAATCAAGGAACTGCTCCTTGGGAAGCGGCGGGATCTCCAGTCTCTTTGCTGAATCGATAAGTCTGTCAGCGTTGAGGTCAGGTCTGAAAGTAACGATCCTGCCGTCCTTTGTTGTATAAGCCTTAAGGCCTTCAAAAACGGTCTGTGCATACTGGAGAACGCCTGCGTCCTCGCTCATGACGATCATGTCGTCATCAATGAGGCCGCCCTTGTCCCATGCACCGTTCGTGTAATTAGCAACGTAACGCTTGTCGGTCTTCGTGTAACTGAATGTCAGATTAGACCAATCAATGTCTTTTTTCATAAGAAAACACCTTCTTTTCTTAAAAATATAATGTAAAGATTATAGTCTTATTTGCAGGATTTGTCATTATATTTATACAATGCCGAACTTATAACCGCATGCATGGTATTTGACTTCGCCGGCGCGGATAACGGGAGATACGAACTCCGGGATATTCACGCTGTTCGGGTACATCTGCGCTTCGAGGCATATCGCATCGTAAGGCTTGTACGGTATGTCACCCTTCTGATCTGTGCCGCCCAAGTGATTGCCTGCATAGATATGGATGCCCGGCATATCGGTATATACCTCCATCACCCTGCCGCTGTCAGGGTCCGTGACGCACGCCGCGAAATTATAACTCCCGTTATACCCGTTAATGCAGTAATTCTGATCAATGCCGCGGGACATGACCATCTGCGGGTCATCTGATGTTGTCAGCTGCGATATGAACGTATCCTTTCTGACGTCAAAATCAGTTCCCTCGACATCCATGTACTTCTCACAATTGCAGTTCGTCTCATCCTTGAGCGTCACCCTGTCACTGTTGATCATGATAAGATCAGTCTCAACCGAACCGCTGTTATGGCCGCCAAGGTTGAAATAAGCATGGTGTGTCGGTGCAAAGACGGTAGCCTTATCGGACACTGCTCTGTACAGGATCAGAAGTGTTCCGTCAACAAGCCACGAATAGATAACGGTGGCTTCGAGGTTGCCCGGGAATCCGCATGCACCGTCTTCTGACAGACATGTCAGCTCTACCGATTCACCGTCAGCTTCAGGGATTCCTGCAATTCCGCTTGCCTCTATGCAGTTGTCAGTCTCATCCTTGCTAATGATCTCTCCTTTCCAGAACATGTTCTGGAAAGCGGGATTGCCGCTGTGCAGATTATTCTCACCGTCGTTCTGAGTAACCTTGTACTCAATACCGTCAATGGAGAATCTGGCATGTCTGATCCTGTTGGCGGAACGGCCCACGACTGCGCCGTGATTGCCGCCGTCGCGCATATATTCGTCAAGCCCTCTCATGCCAAGCATGATATCAGCCATATTACCTTTACTGTCGGGAACTGACAGCGTCTCTATCCTTGCACCGTAAGTAATGACAGATACTTCCTTCCCGTCCGAGGACTTAATGACAAATTTATATGACAGATCCTCATACCCGGAAGGATTGGATTTGGAAGGATAAGATTCTTTGGTTACTGACATTGTATTGATCTCCAGACGTTATTAATTCTCACTGTGCTCAGCCGGAACGAAAGCGGTATTGTCCACCATCTCTCTGAACTTGATCTCCGCCGCCTCATCGGCAAGCCTGATAAGCTCCTCCTGACTGTCGAGTTTTATCTTACCACGAAGGTCAAGTTTGTGATATGTTCCGTCAATATCAAGAATATGAGCCCTGACGGTATCCTCAAGTTCGACCTCGATTATCTCCATTACACGCTTCCTGCAGTCGGGATCCTCCACCGGGAACATCAATTCCACACGCCTGTTGAGATTCCTGGGCATCCAGTCGGCAGAAGCCATATACAGATCCTCATGCCCTTCGTTGTAGAAATAGAATATCCTTGAATGCTCGAGGAATCTTCCCGTAATAGATCTAACTGTAATATTGTCGCTCATTCCGGGAATGCCTGCCCTGAGGCAGCAGATCCCGCGGACGATCAGGTCGATCTTGACACCTGCCTTGGAAGCGTTATAGAGTTCCTTGATTATCACACCGTCTACCAGTGAATTTATCTTTGCAATGATACGCGCCTTCTTGCCGGCCTTGGCATTATCACTCTCGCGGCGTATCTTCTTGATGAAGTAATCCTTCATCCACAACGGTGCCGGAATAAGTCTGCGCCATGTCTGAGGGATCGAATAGCCCGACAGCATGTTGAAGAACTCAGATGCGTCCTCGCCGAAGCTCTCTGACGCTGTAAAAAGTCCCACATCCGTGTAGATCTTGGCAGTGATATCGTTATAGTTGCCTGTACCCAGGTGCAGATATCTCCTGATGCCGTCCTCCTCACGTCTTACAACAAGCGTTATCTTGCTGTGGGTCTTGAGTCCCACGAGACCGTAGATTACGTGACATCCCGCCTTCTCGAGCATCCTTGCCCAGTTGATATTGTTCTCCTCATCGAACCTGGCCTTGAGCTCAACGAGTACCATAACCTGCTTGCCGTTCCTGGCAGCCTCCAGGAGAGATGCGATGATCGGAGACTTGGAAGATACTCTGTACAGAGTCTGCTTGATGGCAAGAACGTTCGGATCCACCGACGCCTGCCTTACGAATTCCAGCACGGGATCGAAGCTCTCATACGGGTGATGGACGAGCCTGTCTTTCGCTCTTATCTGCGCGAAAATATCGCTCAGGTCCTCATCAAACATCGCCGGTCTGGCAGGAACATGGTTCTTGTAGCACAGCTCCGGATGAATCTCCTCACAGGCCGAATAGATCTTAAAAAGGAACGTCAGGTCGATGGGACCGTTAACGCTGAAAATGTCCTTCTTGCTTATCTTAAGCTCCGACGTGATGAAGTCGAGTATCGCAGGCTCCATATCGTCCTGTATCTCGAGTCTGATGATCTCGCCGAACCTTCTCCTTCTCACCTGCTCTTCAATCTCCTTGAGCAGGTCTTCCGCCTCATCCTCATCGATGTCGAGATCGGCATTACGCATGATCCTGTAGCATCCTGAAGCGATGACAGTCTCGCCGAAGAACAAAGAATCGAGATTGCCCTGTATGATCTGCTCAATGGGCACGAACACAAGACCTTCAGACGATTCGATCTTCAGCATTCTCGGAACGACCGTCGGGATCTGCAGTGTGGCAAACACGATATCGTCACGATTCTCCGGCTTGTCCTGAGTCTTGCCGGCCGCATCGACGATCCCGTGTTCGGCCGACAGCTCGTTATTATTCTCGAGCATTACGCAGAGATTGAGCATTCTGTTGTATATCAGCGGGAACGGCCTTGATGCGTCAACTGCCATCGGCGTCAGGATCGGATAGAGCACCGTCTTGAAATACTCGTCAGCGACAGCCTTGGACGCTTCGTCCAGCTCACTGTATTCCATCAGGAATATCTTCTCGTTCTTAAGTGAAGGAACTAGCGATCTGTTATATGTGGAATACATCATTGCCATTGATGATCTGGTCTTCTCATCTATCCTTCTGAGCTGCTCGCTCACGGTAAACCCTGCGATGTCACGTTCCGCGAAGTTCACGCTCTGCATGTCGCGGAGAGATGCAACTCTTACTATATAGAATTCATCAAGATTCGAGCATGTGATCGCCAGGAATTTGATCCTCTCAAGGAGAGGATTTTTGGTATCTCTTGCCTCGTGAAGGATCCTGTCATTGAATTCCAGCCACGACAGTTCGCGGTTAAAGAACATGTTATTGCCGCTCAGGAATGAATCATACGTGACAGCATCCGAAGCGGAAGCAACCTCCTTCTTAGCCGCAAGTTTCTTCGCTGCCGGCTTCTTAGCTGCCGGCTTCTTTGTCGTCTTCTTGGATACCGCCTTCTTTGCGTCTGTTTTCTTGTCTTTTTTTGTAGCCACGGTTATACCTGTCTCCTTATTCTGAGTCTTGTGCCGATTCCCATTACATCCTCGAAGAGGTCACATCTGTGTTCGAATGCCCACTCCTCGAAAGACATATCGCTCTTCGCCTCACATGATATGTGAAGCCTGTCGGGATGGAGCACCACTGACATCGACTTGATCTTCTCAGTATGCGAAGCATCAAGGCTGTCCGCGATCCTCAATATGGCAGTCAGCTTGGATATCGTTACCTTCTTGTGTGAAGGAAGATTGCGGTAGTAATAATTATCGTATGGTGAATCCTGCGGATAGAGCCTGACGACGTATGCGATCGTATCAAGCTCATCCGTATTGAGTCCGATGAGATCAGTATATTCGATCAGCGAGAAAGCTGCCTCATTATGATCCTTGGCCTTGACGAACTTGCCTATCTCATGGAGTATTGCAGCAAGCTGCAAAAGCAGTCTGTCACGTCCCTCAAGTCCTGCTATCTTCTGACAGCAGTCAAATATCTGAAGCGCCGCGGACTCAACGAATTCGATGTGCTTTTTATCGCATCTGTATCTCTTTGCAAGGTTCCTCGCACCGGAAATGAGATCCTGCGAAGGCTTCATAACGAGGTGCAGTCCGAACTTCTCATGGCAATAGCTGAACATGACTCCATCAGACAGGGACGCATGCGGCAGATACACATGATCGACACCTGTGTACTCCAGCATATCCTTGATGATCATGGTCACGGGAAGGAGCAAGGGAGCCACATGCGCAGGGATCGAATCATTAAGCGTGAGATCCGACGGTCTTGTCCTCAGAAGATAATGATAGACCTTCATGAACTGCTCCTTGGCGAGGGAACATTCGGCAAAGGGATCGAATCCCGCCAGCTTCCTGATGAAGCTCATCTCTCCGGAGAAAGCGATAAGATGCTTATATGTAATGCCCTTAGGCTCTACTGCGTGATAATCATTGAGATCCTGCGCGATGAATTCCTCAAGAACATCACCGTAATGCGACGTCCTGTTCTGCAGTGTCGACAGCATCCCGGAGATCCTTAATGACCCGAGGACCATGTTCTGACTGAAGATGAATTCAGACTTATCATAAACGGTCGCCTGCATCGAACCCGATCCGATATCGAGCAGCATCGTGCCTTCGGCTATCATCTTATCGAAGTCAGGATAACTCTCCCTGACGGCAAGGTTCTGGTAATAGCATTCCATCGAATTATCGAGGATCTCGATCTTGAATCCGGTCCTCGCCCTGATCTGTTCGAGAACGACATCCCTGTTGCCCGCATCCCTGAACGTGCTCGTGGCAACGCAGATGACATGAGATACTTTATACTCCTTACACTTCAGATCGAAAGCATCCAGGCAGGTACACAATTCATTTACCTGCTCAGCGGGAATGATGCCGTGAACACTCTTGGCACCTATGGTCGTGAACTTACGGACAGTCTCTATTGTCTTTGGAACACCCTTTGTATTGATCTCAAAAATCTTAAGTCGTGCCGTCAGTGAACCGACATCTATAACGGCAATGAGTTTCTTAGCCATATGGACCTCGTGGATAAATAACTTATGGAGCTATTATATCACAACAGTCCTTTATCAGTCAGATACTTATATATTGCTTCACCAAGCTTACGCTGGCCTTCCCTGTCAAGGTGTAGCGAGTCTTCCCTGCTAACTTCAACATAGTCGGCAGCATCCATAAACATTACCTTGTATGAATCGGCAAGAGCCTTGTATGCAGGCGCCAGCCCCTTTGCGATCTCGGCAGCCGTAATGTCGAACTTATCAGCAAACTTCGAAGTCACTATCCCGCTTGTAATGCGCGGCGGTGCGACGAGCAGAATCTTCATCCTGTCATCCATCCTGAACCTGTTATAGGACAGCACGCTCTCGAGCATGAGCTTCATCTCATCTGCGATATCGCCTGCAGAGTAACGGAACTTGCTCTTCAGGTCATTTGATCCGAGCATGATTATCATGATGTCGAGAGGCTTATGGCTCTCAACACAGGGGATGACGTAGTTAAGGCCGTTCTTCCAGCCTTTCGTAGGGTCATCGGTGGCAATCGTCCTACCGTTCTGCCCCTCTTCGATTATTACCGCCCCCGGGCCGGCAAGACTGCCGAGCACGCCCGTCCATCTGGTCTCTTCATCAAATCTGTTATATGTAACCGGGTCATATCCCCATGTCAGCGAATCGCCGTAACAAAGAATCCTTGTCCTGCTCATAAACACCTCTCAACAGTCGATCCCGGAATAGTACTTCTCGAGTTTGGGCCTGGCCGCGACATAGTACTTCTCAAGACCTTTATCAAAATGTTTGCCCATACCTTCCATGATTATGGAATCGGCTTTCTCAAGTGACATCTTGTCCTTGTAAACACGCTTGCTGACCAGAGCATCGTACACATCGGCGATAGCCATGATCCTCGCTTCGAGTGGGATCTGTTCTCCCTTAAGACCCTCGGGATAACCGGAACCGTCCCACCTCTCGTGGTGATAATGCGCCACATTCTCCGCGACAACCTTGAACGACTCATCATCAGTGCTCTCGAGAATGGAGTGAACTATCCTCGCACCTTCTGCGGCATGCTCTTTCATCTTGGCGAATTCCTCATCTGTGAACCTGCCGGGCTTACGCAGTATCTCGTCATCGACCGCGATCTTGCCGAGATCGTGCATTGGCGCTGCCTTGATCACATCGCGGCAGAACTCATCATTCAGATCAAGTTTCTCATCCTTGCGCATCTCATCGATCAGTATCCTTACACCCATACTTGTGCGCTTGATGTGACCGCCCGTGGAATTGTCGCGGCTCTCAACCATGG
>DFIB01000093.1:7323-7960 GCA_002371375.1 Mageeibacillus sp. UBA3708
AGATTATCGTGCATCGCGACTATGTGCTGCGTCTTAATATTGACTTCTTCGTTCAGCGCAGAATTATACTTGTTAAGGAGGCTGATATACTGCTGGTCCGCCGTATCATCGGTGATGAAGAACTGATATCCCCTCCTCCTTCTTCCGTCAAAAAGATAGTTGATATTGACCTGATAATTGGTGTCACCGACCTCATAATGGAACTCATTGTCCGACTCGTTCTTCTTGAAATCCTCAATCCACCTGACCGCCGTCTCACGCATGTACGGATCGGTAGTGATCGGCTTGTCCACACGCAGGTCATTCACCTGCGGAAAGAACTTCTGCGCAGTCTCATTGCACCCCAGATACCTCAGCTTGAAGTCGATGGAGATAAATCCGGTATCACCCTTCATAACGAGCGAATCTATACCTGAATCATTGATGTCATAAAGCCCAAGCTTATAAGAGATCAGGATGTATATTACCTGCGCGAAAACGTAACACACCGGCATAGGTTCAATATACCCCAGTATAGCCCTCCCTCCAAGGAATCCGGCACAAGACACCACGAAAGGTATCGTCTGCAACAGGATGATATTATGAGACACATCCTTCTTGCGGATATAACAATAAACAAACGCCACGATGCACATCA
>DFIB01000184.1 GCA_002371375.1 Mageeibacillus sp. UBA3708
GGCCGCATCCGTAGCGGCATGGATCGTATACGGAATATATCTCGTTAAGCAGGCGGGGAGAGCCATAGCGGATAATTAAGCATTTGTCTTTTTTCTTCTTTGTTATATAATAGATGGGATCAATGCCAAATGGGGAGTAGTTAGTAGATTGATATCCCGAATGTATACGCGGTCGGAGTATGAATCTAGTGACTACCTCCTTGGCAAATAATAATTCAAGGAGATTTCAAATGGAAAGAATTTTCAAGACCGAGATCGCCGGAAGACCGTTGGTTGTCGAGACCGGTAAGATCGCACAGTTTGCTAACGGTTCTGTTCTGATCAGATACGGTGAGACAGTAGTTTTGTCAACTGTAACTGCTTCCGAGCAGCCCAAGGAAGGTATCGACTTCTTCCCTCTGTCAGTAGATTATGAGGAGAAGCTGTATGCTGTAGGCAAGATCCCCGGCGGTTTCCTTAAGAGGGAGGGAAGACCCGGTGAGAAGGCAATCCTTACATCGCGTGTTATCGACAGACCTATCAGACCTCTTTTCCCTAAGGATCTGCGTAACGATGTAGTCGTATCCAATATGGTAATGGCGGTCGATCCTGACTGTCTCCCCGAGATAACGGCAATGGTCGGTACATCAATTGCTATCGCTATCTCTGATATCCCGTGGAAAGGACCTGTCGGCGGCGTTGTTCTCGGTCTCATTGACGGTAAGACAATTATCAATCCTACACTCGAGCAGCGTGAGAAGTCACAGATGTACGTAACACTCGCCGGTACAGCAACCAAGATCTGCATGGTCGAGGCAGGTGCTAATGAGGTTCCTGATGATGTAATGCTCAATGCCATCGCAGAAGGCCACGAGGTTATCAAGGAGATCGTGAAGTTCATCAACTCAATTGTTGCCGAGATCGGTAAACCCAAGTTCACTTATGAATCAGCTGAAGTGCCGGATGATGTTTTCGCTGCGGTAAAAGAATTTGGCTGGGATAAGATGAGAGCGGCGGTTCTTTCTGATGACAAGAGCGTCAGAGATGCCAATGTTGCAGCGCTCCAGGAGGAGATTGCAGCAATGCTCGAAGAGAAGGAAGAGGGTTTGTCCTCATGGGCACCTGATGCAGTTTATAAACTTGAGAAGAAGGTTGTCAGAGATTACCTCTTCAGAGAACATGTAAGAGTTGACGGACGTGCTCTGGATGAGATCAGACCATTGTCATGTGATGTAGGAGTTCTTCCCAGAGTTCATGGCTCATCATTCTTCCAGAGAGGTCAGACGCAGGTAATGAATGTCTGTACATTGGCTCCTCTTGCAGATGCTCAGAAGCTTGAAGGTCTTGATGAACAGACAACAAAGAGATATATCCATCACTACAATTTCCCCGGTTATTCTGTCGGTGAGGCAAAGGCTTCAAGAAGTCCGGGACGCCGTGAGATCGGTCACGGAGCTCTTGCAGAGAGATCTCTTATTCCTGTTCTTCCTTCAGAAGAAGAATTCCCCTATGCGATCAGAACCGTATCAGAGATCACAATGAGTAACGGTTCAACTTCACAGGGTTCTGTTTGTGCTTCCACTTTGTCACTGATGGATGCAGGCGTACCTATCAAGAGACCTGTTGCAGGTATCTCCTCAGGTCTTATCGTTAACGAAGAGAATGATGAGGACTTCCTTGTATTCATGGATATTCAGGGCATTGAGGACTTCTTCGGTGACATGGATTTCAAGGTCGCGGGTACTACTGAGGGTATCACATCCATCCAGGTTGATATTAAGGTGGAGGGTCTGTCACTTGACATTATCAAGGCTGCTTTTGAGATGACACGCAAGGGACGTCTCAAGATCATCAACGAAATAATCCTTCCCTGTATTCCCGCACCCCGTGCAGAGCTTGGCAAGTATGCTCCCAGGATCATCTCGATGCAGATCCCTGTTGATAAGATCCGTGAAGTTATCGGCTCCGGCGGAAAGGTCATCAACAAGATCATTGCTGATACAGGTGCTGATATCAATATCGACGATGACGGTAAGCTTTATATATCCACACCTGATCTTGAGGCTGCTGACAAGGCACAGAAGATCATCAACGGTATCATTTCCGATCCCGAGGTAGGCGAGGAGTTTGATGGTGTTGTTACACGTCTTATGGACTTTGGCGCTTTCGTTGAGTTCCTGCCGGGCAAGGAAGGTCTCGTTCACATTAGCAAGCTCGCGTGGAACAGAGTCGATAAGGTCGAGGATGTTGTTCACGAGGGTGATCATGTCAGAGTGAAGCTCATTGAGATCGATTCACAGGGCCGTTTGAACCTGTCCATCCGCGATACGCTTCCCAAGCCGGAGGGATATGTTGAGGAAGAACCACGCAAGCGTGAGGGTCGTCCCAACCGCGAAAGAAGAGGCGGCTTTAAGCCTAACCGTTTCGAGGGTAACGACGGCGGAGACGAAGGCGAGAGAAAGGGCAGAAGAAGAGAGTTCTAAGATGCTTAACCTATCAAAGGGACAGTCCCTTTGATAGGTTTTTGTCAAGTTACATTTGATACGAATTGATACGAAATTGTCAGATAATCGTATTAATTCGTATTTTTTTTATTGTTAAGACGTGCTACCATCTCTGCTAAGGATCGGGCCCGTTCCTCCAAATATTCGAAAAGGAGGAATACAAATGACCTTAAGAAAATACAACACTGACGAACTGTGCCTCTTCGATGACGTGTTCTTCAGAGCATGCTTTGACGGTCACCCTGAGTGTACGGCTGAACTTCTGAAGGTAATTCTTGGTATGCCCAATATCAGGATAATCGATCATGAAGTGCAGAAGATAATAGGCAATGATAAGTATCACGGAGTAAGGCTTGATGTGTATGCAGTAAATGAGGATGACAACTCAGTCTATAATATTGAAATACAGAAAACAGACGATACCGGCATTGTCAGAAGATCAAGGTATTATTCATCAATAATCGATTCAAGAACGACTATCAGGCGCAACGAAGAATACGGCAGGATACCTGATACATATGTAATAATTATCTGCAGAGATGATATAATAAAGCAGGGAAGAGCGATATATCATTTTAAGATGAGAACGGATGATAATACTGACCTTAACGACGGGCGTAATACACTTTTTGTAAACGGTTCGTATGAAGGTGATGATGATATCGGCAAGCTGATATCCGATCTGATACAGAAGGATACAAAAAGGATCAATAACGGGATACTGGCGAAGAGGATAGCAGAGGTAAAGGAAGGAGAGAAGAGCATGGTAGAGACATCATTTGACAGATATCTGAAGGAAGAGAAGCAGTCTTCTTTTGCAGAGGGACGGGAAGAAGGAAGAGAAGAAGGAAGAGCAGAGGGCCTTACACAAGGACGGGAAGAAGGACTTACTGAAGGCCGTTCTGTAGAATCAATCGACACTGTTAAGCGAATGCTGGCAAAGGGCAAATTGTCGATAGAAGAGATAGCGGAATATTCTGATCTCCCTGTAGATAAAGTCAGGGAGCTGGCAGAAGGAGCATAATAAACAGTTCAAATAGTATATCCAAGCAGAGGGCAGATCCTGTTCTCTGTGTTTTTTTGACCAAACAGGACAAACCTGAGTTTAAGTTTGCTTATCATAGTGCCGAGTTTTCTATATTATGTTCATCCGGTAAGGATGTTCGTGTATGAAGAGTAAGAAGGTTTTAGCATTGATCCTCAGCGTTGTAATGGTTGCCTGGCAGATGCCTGCATTTGTCTTTGCGCAGGAAGATGATAAGGATTCCGTTCCTGCGGAGACAACGGCTCAGGAGATACTTGAGGATAACGATGACGATAAAGAGGAAGACGAGGCGGAAGGTCCGGCGGATGATACTGAAGCAGAGGTTGAAGCTGAGCCTGAAGCTGATGCGGAGAGAAGCGGAAGAACAGGCTGATGTATTTGGCGATATTGTTGAGACGGATGATGCTTTCCTTATCAGTTCTGAAGCAGATTGGAATACATTCTGCAATAAAGTAAATAATGGTTGGGAGACTTATTCAAAACCTTATGTTCTGGACGCTGACATTACCGTAATATATCAGATTCAAGTATGACCGGCGCCACACCATTCAGATACATCGCAGGTGCTTATATACACGATATGACAGTTGATGTAACGATTAAGGGCGATGATGTCGATCTGTCAGGGTGCGGTTATGATTATGAGGCAACTTTGTTTTTGCGTTAAGCCTGGCGAAAACATCCTTGCTAAAAACGTCTGTTTGATATAGAATATTGCGGTATGCGGATGTGGTGGAATTGGCAGACGCGCTAGCTTCAGGTGCTAGTGATCGCAAGATCGTGCGGGTTCAAGTCCCGCCATCCGCACCATATCGAGTATCTATAACGGACTTGAGTTGTAGATACTCGATTTCTTTATCAGCACAGTTTCGCCGCCACGGTGGTGAGTAAGTGCGCACTTGTCATTATCAGAAATATATGTGTCAAATTGCAGAAAGGACGCTTACACGATGAAAAAGAGCGACAATTCTTTTTCGGAAAATAATTGCGACGATATTTTATTGAAAAGTCGTTCTCAATATCTCGATATACTAAACGCTATACGAAAAGATACGGAAAAAATAATCATTGTGCAAATCGATGGAGAGGATAAAGAAGATCCGATTGTCAATGCTGCCAAAAAAATGATGACGCTTGAAAACAGGGAAATAGTCAGTGAATGGTTCGGAACAACCGCGCCGGTGAGAGCGGCAATTAAATACACATTCCTGAAAAAACGAGAATTCTTTGGCTATTTAAGCTCTTTTGAGTCGTTTTTTATTGTGGAATCAGAAAACCCTTACGAAGTCAGAATTACTGATTTTGGCTTTGATGATATTGCCTTTTTGGACCGCAACGGTGAAATGCTGTTTTTTACCACAACACACGAAGGATATGCTAACTTAAATAAAAAATATATAACAAACAGTATTTAAAAG
>DFIB01000114.1:0-22790 GCA_002371375.1 Mageeibacillus sp. UBA3708
CACAAAGTTACTGCGTGCGCAGCAAGCATGCTCCGGTAAGGCCGGTTTCGTTCACAAAGTTACTGCGTATGCAGCAAACATGTTCCGGTAAAGCAGGTTCCATTCACAAAGTTACTGCGTACGTAGCAAGCCTGTTCCGGTATTATTATTTCGCGCAGATCCATCCAAAACAACAACCCGATGAAAGAATTTTAAAACTTTGAACCATTCTTGATCTCACCTGTGTCCTATGGACATAAAAGCTATACAGGCGGTAAGAATTGCTCAGCCTGCAAAGCAGCACTATAATCTATGAGACAGAGATTGGGGGAGGCAGTTATGCAGTACGATCCGGCAAAGACAGTTGAACTTATTAAGAAGTTCCAGGGCGGTGACAAAGAGGCGTTTAACGGGATATACGAGGACACATACAGACTTGTATATAATGCGTGTTACGGAGTTCTCGGTAATGAGGACGATGCGCAGGATATTACGCAGGATACTTTCATACAGATATATAAGAAGCTTGATACATTGCAGGATCCTTCGGCTTATGCCAAGTGGATGAAGCTTACCGCAACCAGGCTCGCGATCAATCACGTTACGCGTTCAGACAAGTTCGAGACTGTTGAGGACGATACTGTTCTCGATGTATACAGCAATGACTGGAGCGAGTTCGACTCGCTGCCCGATTCGTTCATCGAGGAAGAGGAACAGAGGCAGATCCTCGATGACATCCTCCGCAAGTCTCTGAGTGAAGTGCAGTATCAGACACTGTTCATGCACTTCTTTGATGAGATGAACATAGAGCAGATCGCCGATGCGATGAACTGTCCCTCCGGAACGGTCAAGACGAGACTGATGCATGCCAAGGCTAAGATAAGGAAGCCGCTCGAAAAGTATTTCGATCCCGGCAAGGCAGTATATGCTGCTGTTCCGTTCCTCACGAGATTCTTTACTGCAAATGCCGTAAAGACCGGCATCCCGCCGATCGCAGTCCTCGGCATCCCCGGGGTCACCGGAACGGCAGGTTTGGCGGGCGCCGAAGCGGGCGTCAAGGGCGGATTCCTGTCGACAGTGGCAGGCAAGGTTATTGCGGGAGTTGCGGCCCTTGCGGTCATCGGTGCGGCGGTGACGGTTGCAGTCGTTGTGAATAAGAAGGAAGAACCAAGGCAGAGTCCGGTTGTGACGGCTGAGACAAATGACAGTTCCGGCACTCAATCTTCGGATATTGCAAATAATACAAGTAATATTGGTTCTCAGATCAAAATGGGTTATTATGCTGATTCCAACCTGGAGTGGATAGTCTTGGATGAGAATGACAGCGAAGTGCTTTTGCTGTCCAAATATGCCATTGAACAGAAACCATATAATGATGAATTTGCGGATGTAACATGGGAAGAGTGTTCTTTGAGGCATTGGCTTAATGATGAATTCTATTCGACAGCATTCAACGACAGTGAGAAGAATTGTATTAAGATGACTACTGTCATAAATGGAGATAATCCTTTCAACGGTACTGAAGGAGGAAATGATACAGAAGACCGTGTATTCCTTTTGAGTATTGAAGAAGCTAACAGATATTTCGATTCAGACGAATCACGCATGGCGAAAGCAACGGAGCATGCAAAGACGAATGGAGTCGTGGTCTCAGTGGGTACCAGTGCCTGGTGGCTCAGGTCACCCGGTTGCGCAAGAAATATTGCAGCTGCTGTTTACTCGGGAGGAAACATGGAGAAGCGGGGCAGTGATGTTGCCATTAAGACACTGGGCGTCCGTCCGGCAATGTGGGTAAGCAAAGAATGTTTATCTGATGCCGGGAACAGATCTGCGCAGCCTTCCGCGGATGTTCCTTCAGATGTTTTTTCAGATGTCAAAACAGGTTCGATCGTTACATTCGGTAATTATGCTGGTGAAGATATAGAATGGAAAGTGATAGATGAGAATGATGACAGTGTGCTCCTGCTGTCGCAGTATGTTCTTGATTTTAAGGCATATAACGATACCGATGCTAAAGTAACATGGGAGACATGCACACTGCGCAAATGGCTTAATGAGGACTTTATTAATACTTCATTCACTCCTGAAGAGATGGGCTCAATACAGCTCACTCATCTTGTAAATCCGGACAATCCTAACAGAGGAATATCAGGCGGAAATGACACTGATGACCGTGTGTTCATACTGAGTCTGGATGAGGTGTATAAATATTTCGGTGCGGAAGCTGACCGCCTCGCTAAGCCGACGGAACAAGCTCTCAGCGGGAAATCATCAGACGTGCTGTATAAGGGACATTGTTTCTGGTTAGTCAGGACTCCCGGACAGAACAAAAACACTGTCAGCAGTATCAATTCGGAAGGTACACTTACTGACGGATGGGTTGTCTATAATGACAATACAGGTGTCCGCCCCGCTATGTGGGTAAGCAAGTAAAAATCCAAATAAAATCCTCCAAGAAATGAACCTTTCATCTATATCACTTGTCATATGGACGTAAACCGGTGAGTACGGTTATAATTTAACAGTCAAGAAAGGTTAGAGTGAAGTTATGGATTATGATGCGCAGAGAATTGTTGATTCGATCAATAAGTTTCAAGCAGGTTCAGTGGAAGCGTTCAACGACATATACGAGGGTACATATAGGCTCGTATATTCGACATGTTACGGAATCATAAAGGATGAGGAAGACTCTCGAGATGTTACGCAGGATGCGTTCGTATATATGTATGAGAAGCTGGATACACTTAACAATCCGTCCGCGTACGCGAAATGGATGAAACTGATAGCATCCGGCAGGGCACTGAACTTTGTGAAGCGCAAGGGCTACACCTATAACGTTGAAGATGATGTTGAGATGGATATGGCGCTTGCTGACTGGGAACAGTTCGATTCAATTCCGGAATCGTTTATAGAGGATGAGGAGAAGAAGCAGATAATCAATAAAGTTCTCAAAGAATCTTTGAGTGAGGTGCAGTACCAGACGATCTTTATGTATTATTTCGGAGAAATGCCTCTTGCCTCTATCGCTGAGACGATGAATTGTCCGGAAGGTACGGTTAAGACAAGACTTATGCACGCCAAGGCGAGATTCAGAGAGTCGCTTGAGGGGTATCTCGACGATAACAAGCTTGTGCTTGCGGCGACGCCTTTCATGACGAGATTCTTTAATGCGAATGCTCCCAAAGTCAGCATTCCCTCGATTGCAGGACTCGGCATCCCTGGACTTGTCGGAACTGCCGGTATGGCGGGTGCCGGAGCAGGTTCTTCGTCTATCGGTTCGGGATTATCTGCCGCAGCTGATGCAGGTCAATCGGCGGCAGCAAATACGGCTCAGGTTGCAGGTGCCAATATAGGGCAGATAGCAGCGGGTGAATCAAGTCCTGCAGCTGCTGCAGAGGTAGGCCAGAAGGCTCTCGGAAATATGGGGACAAAATCTTCGGCTAAGTCTGCTCAGGCTGTCCAACAGTCCCCATTAGCAGTCAATTCTCCGGTATCTGATTCCGGCGTAAGCGCAGCTGGCAATACAGGCAAGATAGTAGGCGCGCGAGGAGGCTTTCTGTCAACGGTGGCAGGCAAGATAACAATAGGAGGGCTGGCGCTTCTGTGTATCGGGACGATAGCTGCCGTAGGCGTTATAATCGCCGGCAAGGACAAGACTGAAGAAAGCACTTCAGCAACGGAGACAACAGTGACATCAGAGACAGGAGTGACAGGTGGTTCTTCCTCCTCAACCGATGATACAGCAGCGTCAAGAGCAAATGATGTGGCTCTTCATTCTGAAGTCAAGTTCGGTAATTTCGGAGGAGAAGATATAGAGTGGGTAGTGATAGACAAGAATGATGACGGATATATGCTCCTGTCCAAAAAATCGTTGTACTCCATGGCATATGATAAAGATCATTCCAGAAAATGGGAATCAAGTGACCTTCGCAGGTGGCTCAATAATGATTTCTATGATCAGGCTTTCAGCATGGAAGAAAAAAGGTTCATAAAAGAGACTGTCAATGAGAATCCTCCGCTCGGCGATGTTCCCGGTGAGGATCCGACGAGTGACCGTGTCTTTATATTGAGATCTGAAGAGAGTTCCAAGATACCTTACGAATATGAGTATGCAAAGCCCACACAGTATGCAATAGATCACGGCATATGGACCAGTTCACACGGCAATACCGCCTATTGGCTGAGACCTGCTTTCTATACAAGTTATGAGTCGGATATGCCGGACCTGAACGTTGGCGGTGATGATGAGAACGGGAACCCTATAACGGGGGATTTTATTGGCGTCCGCCCCGTCATCTGGCATACATATGAACCGACCGAGGTTCCGGCTGAGGTCACGGAGATCCCGGATACTGTTACTTTCGGCAGATATGGCGGTGAAGATATCGAGTGGACAGTGATAGACGAGAATGAGAACGGGAAGCTTCTGCTGTCAAATAAAGCAATCGACAGAAGAAATTATAACGACAAGTATGGTGGAGCTACCACATGGGAGAAATGCTCACTGCGCAAATGGCTCAACAACGACTTCTACGATCAGGCTTTCAGTTCTGATGAGAAGGGAAAGATATTGTTAACTAAGGTTCAGAATCCTGATAATCAGGTTTACGGTACTGAAGGAGGCAAGGATACTGAAGATCATATTTTCCTTTTAAGCACGGATGAAGTAAAAAAGTATCTGGACTCTGACGAATCCCGCAAACTCGCTCCCACAGACTATGCCCGTGCGCAGGGGTTAGACGGGTACTGCAACTGGTATTTAAGGACACCCGGACAATATCGCAACTGGGTCGCTTTAGTTCATGGGGACGGCAAAGTATCTGATGGCGGTTACTTTGCTTTTGACGGTAATTACGGTGTCCGCCCGGCAATGTGGGTAAGCAAGTAAAAATCCAAATAAAATTCTCCAAGAAATGAACCTTTCATCTATATCACTTGTCATATGGACGTAAACCGGTAAATACGGTCATAAATTATCAGACAAGAAAGGTTAGGATGAAGTTATGGATTATGATGCCCAGAGAAATGTTGATTCGATCAATAAGCTTCAGGAAGGTTCAGTGGAAGCAGATACGGCTCAGGCCGCAGGTGCCAGTACAGGTAAAACGGTAGGCGCACGAGGAGGCTTTCTGTCAACGGTCACGGGCAAGGTGGTTGCAGCGATCGCAGCTGTTGCGGTCGTTGCAGCGGCAGTGACGGTGGCTGTAGTAGTGAACAAAAAGGATGAGCCTGCTGAGACGACAGTGGAGACGACGGTGGAATCGACGGAAACAGAAAGGACATATGAGGAGACTACAACAGAGACGACGGTCACGACTACGGCAACAACTGAGACCACCACATCATCGTTGCCCACAGCGGTTACACCGGTATCGTTTGACGTGGCCGTATATGGCAATTATGAGGGTAAACCTATCGAATGGCTGGTATTAGACTCCAATGATTATGCCTATTTGCTATTGTCAAAAGACATAATCGATGTACAACGGTTCGACGACAATGGCACGAACTATGTTTGGGGCAGAGGTTCAATAAGGAACTGGCTTAATGTATTTGCCAATGCTGCTTTCACAAAGGAGCAAAGGACTAATGAAATATATTGTGAAATGTGCGTCACACCGGATGATCCTGTCAATGGAATGGGTGGTGACATCTATTCGGAAGAGACTGTTTTCTTGCTGAGTGTTGCAGATGTTAATAAGTATTTCCCTGATGAATCATCTCGAATTGCAGGAGCGACATCTCATGCTATCGAGATGGATCGAGGTAGGCAGGGTGTCTACTTGTCATGGTGGCTCCGCGATACAAGCGAGAACGGTTATCCAACCTATATCAACGGTGACGGCAGTATCTGCGGGACCGGCGGAGATGTGATGGATGCAGGATGCGGTGTCCGTCCCGCCATGTGGGTGGATAAGGACGCGGTAAAGATTACTTCAGGTGGTGCGGATAAGCCTTCAACAGGTACCGTTACATACGGTGATCTGGTTCCGGATTCGAAGGGTATCGTCAAATTTGGTACTTACTACAACAGAGATATCGAGTGGATGGTTCTTGATGAGACCGAGGACAGCATGCTCCTTATAACTAAAACCGCTATTGAAGCTAAGATGTATAATGAAGAACCTGATAAGGGTACGGTCTGGGAAGAATGTACTCTGAGACAGTGGCTTAACGGTGATTTCTTCAGCTCTGCCTTCAGTTCTTCCGAGCAGAACAGGATCAACCTGACACATTTGGAGAATGCCGACAACCCGTCGAAAGGAACGGAAGCCGGCAACGATACAGATGACCATGTGTTCCTGCTGAGTGTGGACGAGGCAAAAAAATATTTCGATTCAGATAAAGCACGCAAGACAACGCTGGTGATCGACGGAAAGATGATGATATCCGTCAATTACGGAGCTTACTGTCAGTGGTATCTGCGCACTCCCGGAAGCTTCAACGATATGGCAGCAATCGTTGACTACAATGGGGTTGTAAGTGAACGTGGAGTTGTTGCCTGGATAAACAATAACACCATAGGTGTCCGCCCCGCCATCTGGGTGAAGAAGTAAATGATAAGATTGCCAATGCACGGGTGATCCTATTGACCGGGGTGCATTGAACGACAGATGATAACACCGAACAATTTGACCTGTTACACTGAAATCCGTTCAGTGCTGCAGGCCATTTTGTTCAGTGTTGTTTATAAACGTGTCAACTTAGGCAGTCTGCCGCATATTCGACAGGTGACCGGGTTGACCCGGTATCCTGTTTCCGAAGGAATTTAAAGATTTTTCCGAAGAAATTTCGGAAAGATTTCTGATTCTTGCGGAATCCGAAGGATTCCATTTTTCCCCGATATTTCTTCGGAAGGATTGCCGTTTTTCTTCGAAAACGGTGAAGGCAGACTGAGTGAGCAGGAGATAACTCAGTAGATCTTATAGACTCTCGTTCCGCTCTGGTTGAAAGCAGCTACCTGCGTAAGATTCTCGGCAAAGAAATCCCAGTTGAATTCCGTGCCTGATTCATCGGCGCTGAAGGTGAATTCAGGGTCGGTGATCAGATATCTGATATTGCGTTCTTTGCAGTATCTTACAAACTCGTCAATGTCTCCGCCGCAGCCCGAGATAAGCCATGAATAGATCTTTCCTCGGGTGTCCGTATCGTGTCCTGCCGACCATGCATAGTACGGCCAGCCGTAGTAGGATGCGCGTCCTGCCAGATAGAATTCATGCAGGCTCCACATGGGTGTTAGGAATACGTCGGATGTGTCGGTATTCTCCATAACCCACTGTGCCAGCGGAGAATCAACCGTAATGGTGTATTTGCCCTTGTTGAGATTGTAGTACGTTGCCCACTCGGAAATGCCCGTAGCCGTGAGGGGAACGAGGAGCGTGAATCCGAGAATTACGCCGATCAGCTGCAGAACTATGAATGTGAACAGCGAGACGCCTTTGCTCTTTGATCCGCTGACTGTGGCAGCCGCGATCTCAGGGACACTGCCTTCCGAAACATCATCTGAGTCTTCAGCCTCTTCTGTATCTTCAGACTCCTCAGATACCTCAGACTCATCAGACTCATCATCACTATCTTCATCAATCATATACACATCTTCAAGGTCGGCATCTTCCAGAGGTACTTCCTCGATGATCCCGTCAGCAGGTACTTCTTCAGATGCTGTATCCGGTTCCTCCACAGGTTCCGACACAACGATGTCAGTCGACTTGGTAAGCGGGACAAGTTCATGACCGGGAGTTGATTCTTCTGATTCCCCGTCTGACTCACCGGATTCGTCAGATACTTCAGACACTTCATCAACTTCTTCACCGAGCACTTCGATCACACTCTCTTCCACGATGTCCTGTGCGTCGGATGTTCCTGAATCTCCGGTCTCTTCAGTTTCTCCGGCAACCTCAGTCGCGTCAGATTTCTCTATGATTCTGATCGCCTCGGCGATCTCATCTTCTTCTGATGTCTCAGGGTTCTCATCAGATCCCTCTTCATCCTCATCATCCGGCAGCTCTATCTCCTCAGGGAGGTCGAGAGCCTCGTCATCGATGTCGCTGTCGTCGGCGAGATTCTTCACCTTTTCGCCGGGCTCAACGATGTCAGAAACAGGTACGGCTGCGGGGATAATATCAGCAGCGGAAGTCTCCTTCTTGTCGCGTATGCTGAACGGTATCGAGAACAGATTGGCCAGGAATATCGCCACGAAAGCATCGACGAGTATGAGTGTTATCTGGATAAATTTGTGGTTGGCGAGCATCTCCATCGTTACCTTGAAGTTGAAGCCGAAGATAAGAGGAAGGAGGAAGCAGATGAAGAGAAGAGTCCTGTATACAGGCTTCTTTCTGACGATGTCCGATACCAGGAATATGACTGCCAGAAGTATTCCGAGCACGAGTGTCAGGCCCGTGATCGTGAGCAGGTATATGGCGATGTCCGTAACGGAAGGATCGCTCAGGATGAAGCCGGGCGCATACTTGAATCCGACGACATTGGAGGCGCCTCCTGAGAATGTATAAGTCTGAATGAATGATGATGCCACGGCACACACTGCGACTGCCAGGTGAAGCAGTCTGCACTCGCTGAAGATTGCCATGCCGAACAGCACGAGCAGCATGGAGATGAGAGCCGAACCGTGATAGTAAGGCATCACTATGACCGTTATGCATGTCAGTAATGTGATCATGCCGGGCTTCAGCTCATCGTTCCTTTTGGGAATCCAGCTTGTCCTGCTGAACAGGAATGCTTTGACGGCACCGCCGAATGAGCCTGCACTCATCATGCTAGTGCACATCCTTCTGACAAACGGGATGAACAGGATTATGACCATCAGTATAAGGCCGACGCCGAGCATCAGATGGCGCTGATTTGGGTAGACATTGATCGCCCAGATCCCCCAGTCATCGTAATCGGTGACCTTATACCACTCGGAGAAGCCGAAGATGTACTGTATCGATTCCGACAGGGATTTATCCTTCATAAGGACGCTGAGATGATCGAAAACATTCCACGCACTCCTGAAAAATACGAGGACGGGCGCGAAAAGGAATGCGCCTTTCTTGCCTGACAGAAGTACTGCGAGAAGCCCGAGCAGCGTCAGTGCCGATACCATCGTCAGTATGCTGATGGAGTTGAGTGCCACGTCGATCTGCAGGCCGCCGTAGTTGAGCATGCCGGCAAAGAAGTAGAACAGGAAATGGTACTGGATGCCGTCGCCGGAGAAATGCATATACTGTGTCGGGAAGTTGAATCCGTTGGAGAATGACGAGATCATCGCCGTGTGAGGTGCCAGATCCGAGAATGTCGACAGCCCTGCCATGAGCTCGCCGTCAGAGATTCTGTACGTATACCTCATCAGGAACGTTGCACACGCCGTTATCAGCGCGATGATCAGTCCGTAGAACAGCGTGTCGCGCAGCCTGTACTGATAAGGCGGAATCTCTGCAAAATCACTGTTCTCGAGCCTCTTGAGCCTTCTCCTGTTGATGATTATCAGGTTGGACAAAGACAGCCATATCAGCACCGCGAAAGTAATTATCATACCGATCCTCTTGCACACTGAGTGGTCGCCCATGAAGTAGGACAGCCCGAGGATCGTGTAATAGTTGATGAATCCGGTAGTTACGATGCCGACTAATATGCCGGCCGGAACAGTGAACAATGTATTTGGAATGGTAGATACTGCTTCTTTGGAGGGTGCGCACGCCACATATAGACGCCTTACGTCAGGCACTGCAAAATTTACCAGAGTTAAGCCGAACACGGCAGAAATGATCAAGTAAACGATTGCAAGCATAATTATCACCTTTATTTTTATTATTTATACAAGTATACCAATGTAATGCTACAGCTATTTTACAAATGGATAACAATCGGTGCCTGACCTGTTGTATAATCACCCATGAGATTGCTGATATGTTTTCTGCAGGGGGTGACAGAATGAGGGAGGCCGGTGTGGCAGTGATCGGAGGCGGAGCGGCAGGCCTGTTTGCCGGGTGCTTTCTTAAGATGAACGGAGCTGATCTTGTCATTCTTGAGAGGAACGCTGAATGTGGTTTAAAGCTCCTTATCACGGGCCATGGAAGATGCAATATCACTAATCTCAAGGAGCCCAGAGAGCTTAAGCGCGGCTATCACGAGGCATCCAATTTTGTGTATCCTGCGATCAACTCTTTTCCTCCTTCGGCGTGTGTCAGATTCATCGAGGACGAAGTGGGGATAAGGCTCAAGACCGAGGAGAATGACAGGGTCTTTCCCGTGTCGGATAAGGCATCTGACATCAGGGACGGCCTGGTAGTATATATCGGTAAAGACAGGATAATCACGGGATTTAAGTGTGTCTCGATCAGGAAGGAGAACTGCCTTTTTGAGGTCGTTTCCGAAGACGGCCACATAGTCAGGGCAAAGCATGTAATCCTCGCCTGCGGCGGCATGAGCTATCCGCATACCGGGTCGGACGGGTCGGGATTTAAGCTGGCTTCGGCGCTGGGACACAGCATAGCAAAACCTGCTGCAGCTCTTGCAACGGTTAACACATCTGCGGAATTCTGCGGTCCTTTGGCCGGAGTTACGGTGCCCGGTGTTGTGCTGACACTATACGACCGCGGGGCAAAGCGGGCAGTTTCCGGAGGTGATCTGCTCTTTACACACAAAGGCATCTCGGGACCTTCTGTTATGGAACTCTCACGTGAGATCCCCGCAAGACCTGATAATACTTATATCCTGGCAGATCTTGCGCCGGGCATAACGGACAGGAGTCTGACAGAACTGATCGACTCGAAGCCAAGAGCCTTATTTGCCACGGCCCTTGCTTCACTGGTGCCCAGAAGACTGGCGGAATCGCTTCTTGATGACACGCAGATCAAATGCTCCGGGGTGACTTCGGCGGAGCGGAAGAAGGTCCTTTTGAGGCTTAAGGAATTCAGATTTGACATAAATGAGGCTCCTGACATCAATTCCGCATACTGTACCAGAGGCGGAGTGGAACTGTCTGAGCTTGACCGCAAGAGCTTCGGATCCGGGATAATTCCGGGGCTGTTCATAATCGGCGAGAACACCGATGTTGACGGCATAAGCGGCGGGTATAACTTAGCTTTCGCGGCGGCATCGGCTCACCTTGCCGTAAAGAGTATTGTAGGGTAAGATTAACTGAAAATAACCGGAGGTAGTGATATGAAGAGAGACGGATACATCACATGGGACGAGTATTTTATGGGTGTTGCACAGCTTGCGGCCAAGAGGAGCAAGGATCCCGGAACGCAGGTAGGGGCATGCATCATCGACGATAACAAGCATATCCTGTCAGTCGGCTACAACGGCATGCCGATTGGATGCTCTGATGATGATTTTCCGTGGGAGAGAGAGGGCGCAATGCTCGATACGAAGTATGCTTATGTGTGCCACGCGGAGCTTAATGCCATCCTCAACTGCAAGGCGTCAGACCTGCGCGGAACGACCGTGTACGTTACTCTTTTCCCTTGTAACGAGTGCACCAAGGCCATAATCCAGAAGGGTGTGAAGCACATAATCTACCTTGACGACAAGTACCATGACATGGACATGGAGGTTGCTGCCCGCAAGATGCTCGACAGCGCGGGAGTGACATATACGAGATACGTTCCGGGCGACAAAGAGATAACTCTCAAGGTGTGACATGAATAACAGGCTCATTCGTTTTTTTACGGTGTTTATCACTGCTGTTTTGCTTTGCAGTGTTTTGAGATATGCGGTGCTCGCTGCACCTGCGGCGAAGGTCGACAACGTCAATACGTGGGACTCCGGCGGACAGATAACGCTGAAGCTGTCCGGCTGCGCCGGGTACGGGTCGATCACTGTAACCGTTGAGTTCTCCGGCAAGATCAAGTCCGCATCGGGATGGGGATTTGATTCTTATAAGATCGACGGCAATAAGGTAATCGCCACTTGCTCGTCATCAGGTCCCAACAACTGGGGATTTGACGGCAATGTGGGTATACAGGTGGACGGATCGGGAGTCAAAAGCGCCAAATTCATCTCCATCACCGGCGACGGACAGGGCGGCACATCGGGCGGGGGAAGCAATGTGACGCCTGCCCCTGTCTCCAATGCAGCACCTCCGGACGGGCCTTCCAGAGCGCATGTCGACTCGGTTCAGGGCGATGACTGGCTCACGACAGACGGCAATAAGATAGTCGACATGAACGGCAACGAAGTGTGGATGACAGGGTGCAACTGGTTCGGCTATAACACGGGCACCAACCTCTTTGACGGGGTGTGGAACTGCAATCTCAAGGAGAGCCTTGAGGGGATAGCAAACAGGGGATTTAACATTCTCCGTCTCCCCATATCGGCAGAACTCCTGCTTCAGTGGAAGAGCGGCAATTACCCCAACGCCAACTATAATCAGGCGTATAACTCCGAGCTGAACGGGATGAACAGCCTTCAGATCTTCGACTATGTTCTGGACCTCTGTGAAGAGTACGGAATGAAGGTTATGATCGATATACACTCCGCAAATACTGACGCGGCAGGTCACAATCATCCTGTCTGGTATACAGATAAGATAAGCGCGGATCAGTTCAAGGAGGCACTCGTATGGATCGCTGACCGTTACAAGGATGATGACACGATCGTGGCATACGACCTCAAGAACGAGCCTCACGGGAAGGCAAATGAGCAGAAGAGAGCGATATGGAATGATTCGGAAGATCCCGATAACTGGAAGAAAGTGGCGGAGGATACGGCCAATGCGATACTCGATAAGAATCCTAATGCGCTCATTGTAATAGAAGGCATCCAGATATATCCCACTGACATTAAGAGTAATAACTTCACGTCGGCTGACGAGAAGGACTACTACAACACATGGTGGGGTGCAAACCTCATGGGCGTGCGCGATTATCCTGTCGATCTGGGGTCATCTGAGCGCAATAAGCAGGTGGTCTATTCTGTCCATGATTATGGTCCTCTCGTTTTTCAGCAGCCCTGGTTCGAGGGCGGATTCTCGTTTGAATCACTGTACAAGGATGCGTGGCACGACTACTGGCTCTATATTGTCGAGGAGAATATCGCGCCCGTGTTCATTGGCGAGTGGGGAGGATTCATGCAGGGGGACAACCTGACATGGATGACTTACTTCAGACAGCTCATCTCCGAGAAGAGACTGAACTTCACCTTCTGGTGCTACAACGCCAATTCAGGCGATACCGGAGGACTGGTCAAGGATGATTTCAAGACGTGGGACGAGGAGAAATACGCTTTCGTTAAGGAGGTGCTGTGGATCGACGATAACGGTAAGTTCGTAGGTCTCGACCATAAGGTTCCACTCGGAAATAACGGCATAGCATTGTCAGACTGGGCAGGATTTAGGAACGATCCGGCTCCGGCAGGACAGACTTCTGCTGCAGCGCCTTCTGCAAGCGGGGAGTCCGTTGAACCCTCGGCGTCACAGCCCGCACCTTATACGGCTATGCCGGCACCTGTGGATCCGTCCGACGCTTCGTCCGGGAGCAATACCGTACTTATCGTAATATTGGCTGCCATAGGTACTGCTGCTGCGGTCGTTATTGTAGTTATGATAGTCAGGATAAGGTCTCTGGGGACTTCCGGCAAGACAGAAGATAATGCCGGTCCGGACGCGCCGGTCGTTGTGAACGGGTATCTCCAGAAGTCTAATACATACAACCCGAGACCCGTATATTCCAATACTGCCGAAGCCAGGAAAGCGCAGGAGAGGATAAGGCAGCAGAAGGAGCATGAGGGCGGAGAAGGGGATAACTGACCTCCGGATCTTTTTACATTGTGGCGAAAAAACACCCCCTTTTTTGTGGGGTATTACATTGTTTTTATTATTTTGAGCCTTTATAATATTTTATTAGTGTATACGTGTATTTTGCGGAGGTGTGCGAAGTGAATTCGTTAGTTGTAAGATCCCGGTTTGTTAGAGTTGCAACAGTGCTGATGTGCATGTTCCTGATGGCATCTGCGCTTTTGTTCCTGGCACCTGGTGAAGTAAGTGCAGCGGGAAGTGTTGATGTTGTCGGATGGGGCACATGGAATAAAGATTTCGGCGGATTTTCACTTGATGTTCAAGGCTACTCTGCACCACAGAATGTTGTGGTAACGCTCACGTTTGATAAAGAAGTTAACGTTTCATCGTCTCTTGTCGCAAACGGTGTTGCAAAGATCAGCGGAAGCGGAGGACGCAAGGTAACTATAACAATATATGGATACAACGGTAAGAAGGGCGATCCTGACGGGGGGTATTATTTCGAAGTGTCCGGAACCAACATTGAAGGAATGGATAAGCCCAAGTGTTCTGCCAAGGCGTCAGGCGCAACTTATACTCCCACCAAGAAGCCTACTGCAACTAACACGCCTACACCTAAACCCACCAAGAAGCCTACTAATACGAGTACACCTACACCCAAGCCGACCAAGAAGCCGACTAATACACCTAAGCCTACACGTGAGGCAACACCCACACCTGAGCCGACTGATACGCCGGCACCTACAGCTACACCTAAACCGACATCAACGCCGGCTCCTACTCCTACTACTGATCCCAATCGTCTTCCGATCGAGCCGGAGCCGTCTGCTTCTGCCGTTGTTCCGGGTACGGTAGACCCCACAGACCCCACAGATCCGTCTAACCCCATCGGCGGCACGACGGATAAGGACGGAAACACTCCGACACCTACCAAGACGCCGGAAGCACCCGTAGAACTTAAGAAAGACAGCAATTTCAACTGGCTTCCATACCTGTTGATATTTATAGTTGTCGCTCTGCTGTTGCTCAGATACGGATATCTGCGCAAGGGCAAGGGCTACTCCAACAAAGAAGCTTTCGCGCATTTCATACCCGGCATGGGCGGATCAGGCAAAGCTCCGAAGACTGCTCCGGTTCAGGCATCAAGACCCGTAGCTTCTTCACAGACAGGAGCCGGTCTTGCCGCTTCGATGAAAGAGATCAATGCAATGAGAATGGCAGAACAGAAGGAAGCGCAGGCTGCCGGCGCAGGAGCTGCCGCAGCAGCAAAAGCTCCTCAGAGAGCACCCGTAAAGCGCCCTGCAAAGTATTCATCCAATCCAAATGTTGCAAGACAGGCAAGAGAGGCGGAAGAGGCACCCAAGCGTCCTGCTGCTGCGGCCGTACCGCCCAAGGCGGCTCCTGCCGGTGCACCTTCTGCATCATCTCCTGTTCCGGGACTTAAGGCTCCGATCAAGAGGCCTCCTCAATACTCAGTGAACCATGCGGCACAGGCACCTGTTCAGGTACAGCAGAAGCCCGTAACTACTCATGTCGCACCTGTTGTTGCTGCAACTGCGGCAACCGTTGCAGGTACTCCCAAGGCGGCTCCTGCTGCACCGGCAAAGCCTGCAGCTCCGGTTCAGAACCCGGCATCACCTGCTACACAGCCGAAGGCACCCTCTGCCCCTGTAATGCCAGTTCCTGAACAAAGCGGTACGAAGCATTTCAAGCGTCCCTCGGAATACACTGTTGACCACGCGGCTATACCCGGTGTCGTCAAGATACCTGAGGTTAAAATAGCAAGTGATATCAAGCCTGTTCCTGCAGACAAGATAACAGCAAAGAACGAAGTTCATCCTCAAGCCGGTAAGGAACCGGCTCCCCGTAAGGTAGCACCAGCGCCTGCCAAGGCACCGGCACCGGCTCCTGCAGCCTCCGTCAATCCTGATGAAGCACAGGCAGATTCCAAGGGCCATGGCGTTAAGGGACTTGTCGGCAAATTGCCTTTCGGCAAGAAGCATGAGTCGGTAAGTGAGCCTGTTGCATATCCCAAGACGGCCTCCACGAGCGGAACGACTAATTATGCGGCAGCCATGAAGGAGATTGCAGCGCAGAGAAGAGCCGAAGAAGCCGCTGCTGCACAGGCACAGGCGCAGACGCAGGTGAAGGTTCCCGCGGCACCTATGAATCAGAATCCTAATCAGATTCCCGGACTGAGGGCCCCTATCAAGAGACCTCCGCAGTACTCCGTAAATCACGCTGCACAGCAGAATCCTGCAGCTGGATCACCTCAGTCCGCAGCTCCGACCCGTCCGGGATATAGGACTCCGGTATGGAACATACCGGGTGCTCAGGCGCCTTCGCAGAATCCGGCTCCGGACAAGCCGGCATCACCATCACCATTCAAGCCCTCAGGCAATAATACTCAGCCCGGCAATGGTGCGGACAACAACTGACAGAAGGATCAATAAGATCGACATGATAACAGTATCAGCAGTCTTCCTGCTGGTACTGTTATTGAGTTTATATACGCCCCTCATCACGGATGACCTCCATTTCAAGCATATATGGAATGGCTTTGACGCTGATATAGGTAGCGAGGTGCGCATATCTTCAATAGGCAATCTGTTCACATCAGCAGGTAATTATTATCGCTACAGCGGCGGAAGAGTCGTCTGTCATTTCTTTGTCTTCGCCGTGATATATGCCGGAAAGTGGGTGTTCGCGATAATCAACGCCTGCTTCTTTGTGCTGGCAGGCCTGCTTATAAGGCGCGGGATCGGATCCGGTCTGTTATCTGAGAACATGTTTTTGCTGCCGTTGATATATATGTCTATGTTTCTGCTCCTGCCATCATGGGGTGATTCCGTATTGTGGGTATCAGGAAGTGTAAATTACCTGTGGGCGGGGACTGTCATGCTGTGGGCAGTCAGTATGATCGATAGTTCCCGTAAGGGTGCCGGGAATTATATCGTGACATTTATTTCTGTCCTGTTGGCATCCTCCGTCAACGAGGTATTCGGCGGAATGCTCATCATATTCATCGTAATCCGGCTGTTCTCAAGCAGGATAAAGGCTGCCGGTTATTATATCGCATCCCTGCTTTGCACACTGCCGGGAATGGGGCTGGTGATACTGTCTCCGGGTAATTCCAACAGGCAGGTCATGGTCGACGGGAACAGTGATATCGGCATTGCAAAGGCTATAAAGACATCATATGATTATCTCTCATGTTTTATCAGCTGGGGATCGGTTATATTGTTGCCGGTCCTGATCATGCTGTTCTATATGATCCTGCACAGAGAGAAGATAAAGAAGATATTTGCCGCGATGGCGCTGCCCATAGCCTGTTTTGCGGGAAGTGTGGCACTTGGACTGTCGGGGGTCGTAATACAGCGAGCTTTGTTCTCGGTAATCCTTCCGCTGATGATTCCCGCATGGTCATGTCTCATGGATTTTCTGTGCAGGGCAGAGGGAAGTGAGAAGTATAAATCAGTTTATTTGGCACTTGCTTCACTGACTCTCCTGAACCTGATATCGCTCTCGTTTATGCAAGCTGCAGTTGCCGGATTGTGCCTCGTGATCATGGTCCTTGTCAGGTATTTGATGAAAGTCGGATCAGGCAGGAAGTCAGGCAGGAAGCCCGGTTCGCCGGCAAGGCTAAGTCTGATCGTTATCGCACTGTCCGGCATTATCGTTATATTCAATACAGTCACTTTTTTTATCGATGTGCAGGACTATGATTCATATATTGCAGAGGTCGCCTCGGCTATGAAGAGGAATGACATGGTTACTGTTTATTCTGCGTCATCTCAGAGGAATGCAGTAAGCCTTTTTTTCCCTGCTGAGGGTACCATCGTATCGGATTATTCCCTGAGCTGGATATTTCAGTATTATGTTGTGGAGGGAAATAAGATATGACGAGGATCGCACTGATCACGGGAGCTACCTCCGGTATAGGAGAACAGTTTGCAAGACAGCTTGCAGAATCCCAGACATGTGATGAATTGTGGCTGGTCGGAAGGAACAGCGCCAGACTGGATGTGTTGAAGGCGGAACTCCTTCCACAGAGAACTGTTGCGGTCTGTGCCGATCTTTGTACGACGGACGGGATGATGTGTATCGAGGCAATGTTGAAGGAACGGGAGCCGGTGATAAGCCTGCTTATAAACAGCGCCGGACTGGGGTATAGAGAGCCTGTCTCCGGACAGAGCATTGGGGAGATATCAGATACGCTGAATACAAACTGCAATGCGCTTACATTGATGTGCAGGATGTGTCTTCCTTACATGGACAGCGGTTCGGGGATGATCAACATCGCTTCTTCGGCAGGATTTATTCCGCAGCCGGGATTCGCCGTTTATGCCGCGAGCAAGTCGTATGTCATCTCATTCTCGCAGGCTCTTGCCGCCGAACTGAAGGACAGGAGGATAAAGGTTACATGCGTATGTCCCGGACCGGTAACAACAGCTTTCCAGTACAAGGCGACAAAAGGGAAGACTGAAGGTTTTACGGGAATAAGGGCGAAAACATCAAAGACCCCCGGCGAGGTAGCACGGATATCTCTTAAAGCGAGCTCCAAAGGCCGCCGTCTGGTCTCCGTCGGATTCTCGCAAAAATTATTGCGTCTGGCAGCCAAAATATTACCTCATCAGTGGATAATAAGCATGATTAAATGATAAAATATCAGTATATATCTCAGGTGAGGGCAGACTATGGCAAAGAATAGAATTGAGACAGCACCGTCATATGGAAGTATTTTCCGTACAGTAGAGGAGACAGCCCGCAGCAAGACTTTCCCGGACGGCTTTTTTGCTACGCAGATCACACTGACGGGAGACGGCGGATTTCAGCCTCTGTATATCAAGGTCGAAGACGGAAATGTAGAGACGGCCCCCTATGAGTACCACGGGGCGGATTTCTATATTGATTGCGATACAGGAGTAATGGCTGATATTCTCAACGGCAAATGTACTATATACGATGCCGTATCCGGCGGCAGGGCAACTGTTAACGGGGATGCGGCCAAAGCACTTGTGTTTATACATTCTTTCTTCGGTTAAGGGTACGGCAGATGAGGCTTGAACTCAACGGCATTTTCAAAGACGGCATGATCTTTCAATGGGGAACCGGAATAAGGATATTCGGTTCCTCGTCAGAAGACTGTGATGTCCTTGTACACATGTATAAGGATGATGATCTCATAAGCGGGATCACTGTTCATACCAATGACAAGCTTGAGTTCATGGCAGAGCTTCCTGCAGTTGATTCTCCGGGCGGACCGTTTGTATTCAGGATATCGTCATCCGCGGCAGGATCCGGTGAGCCCGTACAGGAGATCGTCATTACCGGGTGCTATGCAGGTGAGGTGTGGCTTGCCGCAGGACAGAACAACATGGGCTATCCCCTTGTAAGGAGTCAGTATGCCAAGTATACGATTGAGAATGTTCCCGAGACGGAGATACGCTGCTACAGAGTTCCTGTTGCGGGGTTCCTTGATGACGAGCAGAAGATGCTCGAGGCGGAATCTTCCTGGGTGATCATCGACAGGGATACATGCAGAGACATGTCGGGTATCGCCTTTTATTTCGCAAGGGAACTTGAGAACAGGCTTGACTGCAAGATAGGAATAATAGGCTGTTATGTTCCCGATACTTCTATATCATGCTGGCTCAGCACCTCCGGATTGATGAGCACTGAAGGCGGAAGGAAGATGAAGGCGGATTTTGACAGAGCCGCTTCATCCTTGTCGGATGATGAATTTGATGAACTTGCTGCCGCATATGAGAGTCAATCAGAACAATATGAGGCGAGAGTCAGGGCATTGCTTAAGGAGAACCCTTATGCAACCTATCAGAGAGTCAGAGAGGAGATAGGCGGCTTCAGGCGTACCCCTCCTGTGGGCTACAGATCCATGCGGCACCCGGGAGCCATGTTCGAATGCATGATCCGAAGGATTGCACCGTATGCTTTGCGTGGGGTCATCTATTATCAGGGCGAATCTGATTGTGCGGATCATGCAGCTCTTTACGGACAGGTATTTACAAGCCTTATCGGTGAGTGGCGTGAGGTGTTTATGAGCCCCGAGCTCCCTTTCGTATTCTGCCAGCTCCCCATGTACATATCCAAGGAACGCAAGTTCATGGCTTACGATGATTATTCGTGGGCAAAGCTCCGCGAACAGCAGCAGATGGTGGCATCGACTGTCGGGAATACATATATGGCCGTACTCGCCGACTGCGGAGAGTTTGACAACATATATCCGGCTAACAAGAAGACTCCCGGACAGAGGATGGCAGCGATGGCTCTTAAGTATGTTTACGGTTACAAACATATACCGGCTCTGGCACCTCACATCATTGATGCCAGAAGGGGAGACGGTGTGGAAGTGAGCTTTGGAGGGGATTTCCTTCTGCTCAACATGGCAACACGATTTGATTCCGACGACACCGGCTTTGAGATCGCCGGTGAAGACGGGGAATTCCACCGCGCAAATGCTACTGTGGATTTCGACGGTAAGACAGTATTACTCGATTGTCCTTATGTGGAATTTCCGGTCAAGGTAAGGTATGGTTATTTCAGTTACGGTGCTACGCCGCTTTATGCGGACAACGGTCTTGCTGCGGCACCGTTCTCGGTTAATGTGGAGAAGACACTCGGAAGCAGGTGATAGTTTGAATATAGCTTTTTTTATGATACCCAAGATCGATGTTAAGTACATCCGTTCGGACTGCACAGTGAGGCAGGCCCTGGAGACGATGCATCACGGAGGATATACGGCGATTCCGGTGATCGACGGTGACGGATACTACAAGGGAATACTGAGAGAAGGGGATCTGTTGTGGTACATAGTCCGCGGCGAGGGCGGGGAGCCTCATACAATGGCTGTTGAGAGTCTTGAGAAATTCTCTCTTGAGGATGTAGACTATATTAGAGCAGACAATGAACTCGGCATGTCTGTATCGATCACGGCCTCGATCGAGGATCTGATAATGAGAGCGATGAATGTTAATTTTGTTCCGATCGTAGATGACAGGGGACTGTTTATAGGAATAGTTACGAGAAGAGCGATAATTAAGCATTTCTACGATAAGAACATCAAGGACCGGAAGGATCAGTGATATGGCGCGCAAAAGACAGGATGTCATAATGGTGAAGGATTCCGGAAAGAATAAGACCATTTTTATAATGGCCACCGTCATTGTGGTTTTAATTCTCGTACTCGTCATGATCATCACCTTGTGGGCAAGATCTAATAAGGTGTCAGAGAAGATATCGGATATTGTCGATAACGCCGGACTGATAATCGGGGGCGGTAATACAAGTGCTCAGGTTGTGGAACATACTACGACGATAGATGAGATCATAGGGATCGACGAGATCCAGACGCTCGAGTACAAATATGACGCCATCTGCAGAGTGTTTGCCAATCCGAATGATGCCAAACCAGTCTATTATATTGCGTATACAGGCACCGTGTCACTGGGGATAGACGGTACTATGATCAGCACCGATTACGGCACAGGGACAAGTAAAGTGATAACTGTCAAGCTTCCTTCCATACAGATTCTCAGCTGTACCGTAAATGCCGGTACTCTGGATTATCTGTTCCTGGATCAGAAATACAATAATCAGGACACTTCAATAACTGCCCAGGCTAAATGTGAAGAGGATCTCCGCAGGAGGATCGAGGGGGATGAGAAGATGTTTGAGTATGCCAGGAAGAACGCGGAATCCCAGATACGCGCATTGACTGAACCGCTGGTGTCACAGATATATCCTGATTATCAGCTCGAGATAGAATGGAAGGAGGGATGACATGAAGAAGAGTGTTATATTGATATCTGCAATCCTTCTGTCTACTCTTCTTTATTGCGGGTGCGGCAAGGAGATACAGGCCAAAGAAGCACTTAAGCGGGGCAAAGTCAGGAATCAGTACGAGATCAATTATAACGATCCCGACATTACACCTGACATGACTTCAACCGTACTTCCTCAGGAGATCCAGGTAAGGAATATCTGCAAGCTTGCAACGATCGAGGTGTATTTCCACAGCGTTGCAAAGGCCGTTAAGCCGGCTGCATCGGGACTTGCGGGGATCAATCAGGCTGACAGACGTTTCTGGATCGAATACAGCGGATATGCCGATGTGGGTATCGATATGAATAAGGTTCAGATGACTGTTACGGGCCATACCGTAAATGTTAAGATACCTCATGCTTCGCTCCTCGGTGAGATCAAAGTGGATTCATCTTCATATGATCTTGAGTCCATCGCCATAGAGTCACAGTCGAAGTGGAAGTCAGAGAATTCGATAACTGCCGCAGACGTTACAAAGGCTATCAGGGAATCCAATTCCTTTACAATGCTGGATATCCTTAAGGACAAGGGAATGATGCTTACGGCAGAAGAAAGGGCAATGGACTTCATAAGGAAATACATTGCCCAGATATCAGCATATTCCAAGATCAATTACACTGTTAATTTCGAGTATATTGACAGCGATACAAAGTGATCAGTTATTATCGTATTTTTTGAGTTCTTTATCCATGAACAGCAGGCCGAAAGTTCCGGGACCGCAGTTCGCTGCAATAGCGGGACTTGCCTGAATGAATATCACATCTTTGAAGTGAGCTTTGAGTTCGATTTGATGTTTGACCCAGTCAAGATCCTTGCGGCTCAATCCGACATAGGTGACAAACATTACCACGTCGCTTGCATTGTAGCGCGACAGACATGATTTGATATATTTGGCCCATGCTTTCTTCGAGGAACCGAAATAAATCTTATCCAGTGCCATCCTGCCGTTCTTGAGTGCAAGCACCGGCTTTGCCATGAATGAATTAAGAAGACTGGTACGCTTGCTGCTTACCTGTCCTGTTCTTGCCATATATGAGAGATCACCGACGATAAAGCTGGTGTGAATATACTTTTTGATACGGTCGATGCTCTGTTTGATCTCCTCGGGGTTCCTTCCGGACTGAACAAGATATGAAGCAATCATCGCAATTATGCCCTGACCGCTCGACAGACTGTTGCTGTCGATAACGGTAACATTATCGAATGACTTAGCTGCTTCAACGGCGGGGGG
>DFIB01000114.1:22830-31583 GCA_002371375.1 Mageeibacillus sp. UBA3708
TCAACGGCGGGGGGATAACCGCTGTTGGCAATTCCCGAAGATACTGCTATGTGAACGACATTATTCGCTTTGGTCAGCTGTTTTGCAAAGAAATCCTCATATTCCTCAACGGAGGGTGGAACGGGAAGCATGGTATTGGATTTATTCTCAAGATATGAGAGCACGCCGGTCGTATCAATCTCGATCCCGTCCTTGAAAGTGGTGCCTTCCATTGTCTGGACTTTGTGAGGTATGGCAGTTATATTGTACTTTGCGAGGAGATAGTGAGGAATATCGGCGATAGTGTCCGTTGTAATCATGATCCTCATCTTCTTCTGACCTGACTGCATCCAGGATACCGTATCCTTTATTATCTCATCGCCGCTGTTTGTTGCATGGACAAGAGAGGGAGGAAGGAGTCTTATCAACTCATTCTCGAGCTCGGCACCGCTGATCGGCTTAATAAGGTATCCGTCAAACCTTGCACGTGCATACAGCTCCCTGTTCTCCTCTCCGGCATTGGCTGTGAGGACAACCACCTTGGCCTCCTTGCTCTTGCCGCCGGTCTGTTCGCGTATCTTCTCAAAGCATTCGATACCGTCCATCTCGGGCATCAGGTGATCCATGAAGATAAGGTCATATTTGTTGTTGAGTGTCATGCTGAGTGCTTCAGCACCGCTTGATGCCGTATCTATTGACATTTTTGTATCACGAAGGAGCTTCGTAACAACCAGAAGATTGGATTTGTTGTCATCAACGGCAAGTATTTTGGCATCGGGCGCCTCGAACTTTTTCTTGTAGTTGATTTTCTTGCCGATGGCGTGCTTCTTCTCATAGTCAAAAACGCCTATTTTCTTATCAGTAGCGGCTTTCTGCGGTATCTCTATAATGAAGGTGGAGCCTTGCGTATAGATACTGTTAACCGTTATCTTGCCGTTCATGAGGTCAAGGAACTGCTTTACAATTGACAGACCGAGACCTGTGCCTTCGATATGCCGCGTATTGCTCTCATCAACTCTCTTGAATGCCGTGAACAGATAAGGGATATCTTCTTTCTTTATGCCCATTCCCGTATCTGTTACCGAGTAGATCATATTATATGTGTCATTTTCCCGTTGTTCACATTCTACTGACAGTGTGATCGATCCCTCTTTTGTATACTTGATCGCATTGTTCAGGATATTCATCAGCACCTGCTTGATCCTGACTTCATCTCCCATCAGTTCGGCGGGTATGTCAGGGGCGACATTGACCTTGAACTCGAGATTCTTCTCCTTGGCCCTTATCCACAGCATACCTACGAGCTCCGAAAGCATATCTCCCGTTGAGTATGAATCGATCAGCAGGTGCATATCGCCTGCCTGGAACTTGGACATGTCCAGGATGTCGTTGATAAGGTTGAGAAGAAGTTTGCCTGCGACCCTGATGTTAACGGCATCTTCCGCTACCTCATCACTTATATCTTCGCGCATTATCATCTCGTTCAGTCCGATGATAGTGTTGATAGGTGTTCTTATCTCATGGCTCATGCTTGAGAAAAACCTGTTCTGTGAAGCATTGAGAGCCTCGATCTGCTTGCTCTGTTCTTCAGCAATCTTGCTCTTCTGAATATACAGTTTGTGCTCCCAGTTGATAATAACCATGATGCTTGTTGTTACCATGATCAGTGTGATAAACGTATAAATATATGTAAGAAGGGAAGAGTTATCAGCTACCAGCTGAGGATAAAAATACGACAGGGCATAGCACGCGATGCCGATAGTTTCCTCCAGTAATGAAAAGATTATCCTTGTCTTACCGCGCATCAGAATCCCTATAAGGAACAGGGTATAAACAAACCACAGAGGTGCTGCCCCGGCCGCGCCGTCCTCATTAAAAAAACTGATGGGGAAATAGGCAAATCCCAGAATGGATATTATTGAGATGATTCCACCATCGATTTTTTTTGTTCTGTATGCAAGCATTCCGCAGAGTATGAGAAGTGCTATGACCCCTAACATATACGGGACATCCCTTAGGTATTCACTGCTTAGTGCCATCAATGCTGTCGATACTGCAAGCATTACCACTGTAAGATTCGTGCTCAGGACATATAATCTCTGCCTGATATCGACGGATTCATCATATAAATAAGACAGAATTGCTAAACTTCTCATGATCAGTTATCCTCCCCGTCAGGATTGAACTCGAAGATATCGTCAGAATCAGATGCATCGTTAATCACGTCATCCTGTCCCGGTCCGAATTCAAGAACTTCTTTCTCTTCCTCGCGGTTATCTTCTTCTTTATCAAGAGCTGAAAGTATTGTCTGTCTCAGGTTATCTATATCTTTGATTACCCTCTCGTGATTATTCACTATATAGTCAATATTGCTCTCTTTGGCAGCAGTCTCAAGGGCCAGTGCATCACTTGAGATACCGAGCGCCCCGATTGTCTTGGTAGTGCTCTTGACGGCGTGAATGACGATCTCGTAATTCTTCCAGTCTTTATCAATGTAGGATCTGTTGAGTGATGTGACTTTGTCTTTGGATTCTGATGCTATCTGCAGCAGCATTGTCTTATAGAAATCAAGATCACCGGCACAGTAGTGAAGACCTGTCTCAACATCGATATTGCCGGCTTTAAGTTTGCCTCTTAAGGTCGTCGGCTGTGATGTCGCCGGCACCGCCGGTGCGGCTGCGTCATCCTTGCCGTCATCAGATTCCGTTCCTATATCCGAATCCTTAACGTACGAGATGGAGGATACGGGCAGGAGCTTCTTAAGGACTCTCTCCAGCTCCTCGATCTCGATAGGCTTGCTTACGAAGCCGTCGAAGCCGACTGACATGAACATCTGCTTGGCCGAACTCATGGCATTTGCAGTCAAAGCTACGATGGGAACATTATGACCGAGACCCGAGACATCTGCCCTGATCCTCTTCATTGCTTCAACTCCGTCCATTCCGCCCATCATATGATCCATGAAGATGATGTCAAACAACTCCTTCCTGCAGGCTTCGATTGACTCAGGTCCGGAATTTGCCGTCGTTACCTTCATGCCGTAACGCTTGAATATACTTTTGGCAACTATCAGGTTCATCGGTTCATCATCTACGACGAGAGCGTGAACATTACTGATGACCATATGACCTTTGGTGATATCTTTGTTGCTTATATCAGAATTGAGGGCAGATACAATGGGGAAGCAGTAGAAGGGCTTCTCCAGTATCCTGACTCTTGAATCCTTAGGCAGGATGAATCCCGGATTGGCAACCACGATGACCACCATGTCTGAGGTCATGCTTTCGATGAGATCCAAATGTTCTGTGTATTCACGTTCGCCGACAAAGAGGTGCGTGATATTGACGGAGTCACAAAGCACCTTGAGATTCTCCGCATTCTCGACCCTGTGCATCTGTATCCCGAGTCCCTTGACTATATTGAAGAGGCAGGAATTATAGTATTCGCGCACTCGCGGATTATCGAATTTGTCGATATGCAGAAAAGCTGCAAGGCAGAGCTTGTCAGGTTCTTCGATGGACATGCAACTTGTACTGTTAACGACCTTTTGAGGAATGCTGACACGTACTGTAGTACCTTCATTTACTTTGCTGCTGACTGTCATAAAGCCGCCCATGGAACTTACAAATCCGCGCACGATGCTCATACCAAGTCCGAGGCCGCCTCCGATGCGGCTTCTGCCGGAATCTGCCTGATAGAACTGTTCATAGATATGTTCTACATCCTCATCAGTCATACCGATACCGGTATCGGATACTTCAATCTGAAGATTAACCCCGTATGACTGTGCCTCGGTGTCCAGCTTCACATATACGCCGCCTTCATTTGTATATTTAAGACCGTTTGTTATGAGTGACTTAAGGATCTTCTTGAGCTTGGTCACATCAGAATTCATCGCAGCGGGAATCGACGGGTCAATGTCGATTATCAATTCAAGTTCCGGTTTCCTGACATCATGAAGATCGTTGATCAGGTCGTTCATGAGGGAAGATACCATATAGTCTTCGCTGTTCTTGACGAGTTTGCCTCTGTCAATCTCGGAATAATCAAGGATGTCGCTTATCTGTTCCGCGACTCTTCTTCCTGCGCTCCTCACGGATTCCATATCCCTGCGTATATCTTCTTTCTCCTCTTTGTCAATACATACGCCCGTGAGTCCTATAACAGCGTTGACCGGAGTCCTTAGTTCATGGGATACATTGGTTAGGAAATCATTAAGTCTTTCTGTTGATTCTGTAAGCAGATTGATCTCATTCTCAGATGCGCCGAGCACCTCACTCCATTTATCAATTATTGTTTTTGAGATGTGGCCGATCATCAGGACCATTCCGCAATGTATCATTGTTCTTGTTACCATCAGAAGATCAACTGCGGCTCCTTCCTGAACGAGGAGTGTGACACAGTAAGCCATGGTAACAAAATATGTTACCTGAAGCATCGTGATGATCTTTTTGTTGCCTGTAACAGTGAAGAGCATGATGACTGCAGCCATGACAATGGCAAGATCATAAGCACTCGTCGGATAAGTTCCGTAGTAGAAGAATGAGACCATCAGAAGAATAGCACTGATCCAGATGCGGTGATATGCTGTCATGGACTTCTTGATAAACATCGCCCAGGACACTATTACGCCGGCGCAGATCGGTATGAGAGGCCAGATTATCCAGCCGAGTAGCAGGGATTCAACAGTCAGTACTGTAGAGAAGATTGTATAACAGACCTGAATTATCAAGTTGGAAGACTTGAATAATTCATTGCGTGAATTCATTATGCCCATGACTTATCTCCTGTTGTAAAGATCGGTGTTATCTGTGATATCTCTTCCTGAGCATCATCAACTCCAGTATGTGATTGATGCGGAGTATCATTATCTCCGGAGCGCATGGTTTCCTGAGGAAGTCGATTGCACCAAGACTCAATCCCTTATCTTCCGCGCCGTCACTGTCATCGGCCGTGAGGAAGATTACAGGGATTCGTGCTACTTCATTGCAACGGCTCTTCAGCTTCTCAAGTGTCTCAAAACCATCCATTTCCGGCATCTTGATGTCGAGAAGGATAAGGTCAGGAAGATCTTCGTTGTTGTCAATGTAATCCAGCAAAGCCGTTCCGGAAATAAGAGGAGTTACCTTGATATTCTTATCGGTCAGGATCTTGGAGGCAAACCTCAGATACTGCTCGTCATCGTCGACCACGATCACATGCTTATCCTGCACCTCGAAAGCTCTTCCGACTCTCGGAGTGATGAACTCGCTGTCGTATTTGATCTCGGTGTTGTGTCCGTCCTGCTCATACCAGGAATTGATTATCTGACTCGCGATACGGTCTATGAAATCCTCTCTGAAATCGGTCAGGAAAACATAGTACTGATTGAATCTGTTGCGCGTTACGATGTCTGACTTGCGCAGAGACTGTCTCACATGATTGCCGAATTCATCGCATGAATCGTTGTATTTATCTTTGGATATTCCATCAGGCTGTTCCAGCGTGAACAGGAGCTTGCACGCATTAGTGTTGTGACGCGTAACATATCTGATTATGTATCTGTAGACATAGGAGAAAGCTTCCATGTCGAGCTGCATGGCGACATCATTTATATTGCGTTCGCCCAGTATCTCCGACAGTTCGCCGATTGTCTGATTCGACGATCCGGCCTCATCATCCGAGAACGCTTCGGAAGTGTAGAGGTCATAGCCGTGCTTGCCGTTCTTCTTAACTTTGTAAAGTGATTTGTCAGCAAGCTTAAGCAGGGAGGCATAGTCATTGCCGTGTTTTGGAACCATAATTGCACCGACAGAGACACCTAACGGAATATTCATGTCGTCTCCCATAAGAGACTTGGCAGACGACAGCATCCGCTGATTGAGCTTCATGGTAAAATCCGCCACCAGATCTTCGTTAGTAAAACCCTTGCAGAATGCCACAAATTCATCTCCGCCGATCCTGCCGGCCTTGCTGTCTGCCGGCATGGTATCGCGTATGATATCGGCGAAAGTAATCAACACCTTATCGCCCATCTCGTGACCGTATATATCGTTGACAAGCTTGAAGGAATCCAGGTCGATCATGGCCAGACATCCCGTTGAATTACTGCATATCCTTGACATCTCAACTCCGGTCGCAGCCTTGTTATAGAGACCCGTGAGCTTGTCTATGGTAGCTTCATCCTTGAGGCTCAACATCTCACTCTGCATCGAGATGACATTGTTGATACGTTTGAGCAATACGTCGGGATTGAAAGGTTTGCGGATGAAGTCTGATACACCGACTTCGAATCCCCTCGTCTCAGTGCTCGTATCCTCATCGGCCGTCAGAAAGATGACGGGAGTGGAGGGAAGTCCCTTCTTCTCCTCAAGTTCGCGGAACAGCTTAAGTGTCTCAAATCCGTCGAGCTCCGGCATCTTGATATCGAGCAATATAAGATCCGGTACGCCCTTGCTGTCGACATAATCGAGAAGTGCTTTGCCTGATTTGAGTGCCGTAACACGCATATTATTCTTGCTAAGGATGTGACCTGCCATCTGCAGATTGGTTGTATCGTCATCGACGACCATTATCCATTTGGCCATAAGTAGATTCCTCCGTTCAGGGGTTATGCTTATATTGTAATTTTACTACGAATTCGTGCTGATTCCTAATAAAAATGTATTATTAGTGCGCATCGGACTCCATCACACCGGTTCCGCCGGGAAGCAGCAATTCTTCCGCACAAAATTGACCGAAGACACATCAGTCTGACCGCAACGGCGAGATCAGCGTTTCCGCAGAAAAACGGCAATCCTTCCGCATAAACTGCGGAAGAAAAGTTCAATTCCTGCGGATTCCGCAATAATCAGGGATCCTTCCGCAATTTCCGCGGAAAAATCTTCAATTCTTGCGGAAACCGGATCGTGAGTTCCGGCGAAGAGGCATTAGGCTTTTGTGTTACAATACCCCTATGAGACTGAAGAAACTCGTTACAAAAGATCAGCCCGGTTACGATCCCGAGCTCCAAGAACCCGTGATACACAAGAGTATCTGCACGGGTGAGACTACTGTGGGTTTTGTTGATAAGCAGACAGGCAGATATCATGACCTCAGCAAAGTAACATGCGAGGCTGATATTGTTGATTTCTGCCGTGATACCGGAATAGACAGGGATAAGATACGCACTGTTTATTAAGTGCAGATCTTATTTGTTCCTGATATACTCATCGATTCCCAAAGCCGCTTCCTTGCCGGCGCCCATTGCAAGTATTACAGTGGCAGCACCCGTTACGGCATCACCGCCGGCAAATACACCTGCTTTCGTCGTCTGACCGTAAGGTCCTTCAGCTACTATGCAGCGTCTCCTGTTTGTATCAAGTCCCGGAGTAGCATCTGCGATCATAGGGTTTGGAGTAGTTCCGAGAGCCATTATAACCGCATCGGTTTCTATTGTGAATTCTGATCCTTCTACAGGGACGGGACGGCGTCTTCCGGACTGATCGGGTTCACCGAGTTCCATCCTGATGCACTTGATACCGCTGACCATATGTTCATCACCGGTGAGGATCTCCACAGGATTTGTCAGCAGCTCGAAGTTGATACCCTCCTCCTTGGCGTGATGGACTTCCTCCGCTCTTGCCGGCAGCTCCGCTTCTGATCTTCTGTAAACGACAGTTACCTCAGCCCCGAGCCTGAGCGCTGTTCTGGCTGCGTCCATGGCCACGTTGCCTCCGCCGACTACGGTGACCCTGGAAGGCCTGAATATGGGTGTGTCGGAATCATCGCGGTATGCTTTCATGAGGTTGCTGCGCGTGAGAAATTCATTGGCCGAGAATACTCCCTTGGCATTCTCTCCGGGTATGTTCATGAACATCGGAAGTCCTGCACCGGAACCGATAAATACGGCCTCGAAGCCTTCATCCTCCATAAGCTCGTCGATGGTCACCGACTTGCCGATTATGACATTGGTCTCGATCTTGACACCGAGTGATTTTATATTGTCGATCTCGGGCGCAACTACTCTGTCCTTGGGAAGACGGAACTCGGGAATGCCGTATGTCAGCACGCCGCCTGCTTCGTGGAGCGCCTCGAATATCGTGACGTCATATCCCATCCTGGCCAGATCACCTGCACATGTGAGACCTGCAGGACCCGATCCGATGACCGCGACCTTGTGGCCGTTGGGTTCAGAGATTACGGCCGGCTTAAGGCCGATCTCTCTTGCTTTGTCCGCGACGTAGCGTTCAAGCTTGCCGATGGCTATCGCATCACCTTTGATTCCTCTTATGCACTTGGATTCGCACTGTGTCTCCTGCGGGCAGACCCTTCCGCAGATGGCAGGGAGGGCGGTGCAACCGGACAGTCTGGCGTATGATTCCGGGATATCGTTGTTCCTGAGAGCCTCGATAAATCCCGGAATATTGACATTTACGGGACATCCCTGAACACACAAGGGGTTCTTGCAGTTGAGACACCTTGATGCCTCCGCAACGGCTTCTTCGTCAGTATAACCGAGGCACACCTCATCGAAATTCTTTGCTCTTACCTCAGGGGATTGCTCACTTATGGGTACTCTCTCTAATCCGGCAGTTATAGCCATTATCTGTCACCTCCGCAATTGCCGCATCCGCCGTGATGTGTACTGCCTTCCCTGTACTTGAGAAGAGCGCGTCCTTCCTCGGTGCGGTACAGCTTCATTCTCTCCATTGCTTCATCAAAATTGACCTTGAATCCGTCGAACTCCGGTCCGTCGATGCAGGCGAACTTTACCACATCACCGACGGTAAGGCGGCAGGCGCCGCACATGCCGG
>DFIB01000236.1 GCA_002371375.1 Mageeibacillus sp. UBA3708
TTTCAAGATCCGCGCCTTTTGCGAGCGTTGTTCTCGCGAAGTGCTTGAATATATTATCAAGCGCTCCCCATAAAGTCAAGCGGTTTTTTTGATAATTTTCATCTTTTTTCAAAAAAAATCTGAGAAGCCCAAAACAGACTTCTCAGACGGGTATTCTTTTATATAAATAAATACATTAAACATAAATCGTAATCATATCGGTCCGGACGGCTTCCTTACCTTGCCTCTTCGCTTCCTGCCGGCGTTCCTCAGCTGCCTTACCCTGACGAACAGAACAATATTGATCACCAGTATGGCCAGGACTATGAGACCGATCGCACCTGATACTACAGGCTGTTCCTTGGCAAAGAGTACGAGCGGATGTGTCCTTACCTTCTCTGCCACGGGGACGGGCGTAGGAGTCGGCGTTGGTGTAGGTGTAGGAGTTGCCTCAGGTTCGTCCTCAACATAGTTCACCAGCTCATCACCGGGAAAGATAAGACTGTCGTACTTGGGCTGCTGTGCCGCCGGCGCATTGACATATCTGTAATCACCTGTCGTACCGGGATACTTCGTCTCCGGATTCTTCTCCCAGCATGTAATATGGCCGTAAGCGGTTACCGATGCCGCATACATGGTCGTATAGTAATAATAATCGGAAGGGATACCGCAGATGGATATCATCAGTTCGTGACCGTTCTCGTTGACCGTGCAAAGCGTAAGTCCTTTGCCGGCTTCGTCCGTCGTACCGGTCTTGCCTCCTATTACCGCAATAAGGTGAGTGTCAAAGCCCTCACCGGTCTGCGACGCAAGCCAGGGGTCGAACAGAAGGTAGTCAGAATTCTTCACATATGACCATGCGTCGTGCCTGTGCCTGTTAGTGGCCTTGAATATATGGCTCTGCGTACTAATAAGTATCTTAAAGTCCCGGTTCTCCGAGGCTCTTCCCATTATCTTCGTAAGATCGGATGTCGTCGTGTAGTGATCATTATCATGAAGACCGTGAGCATTGACGAAATGCGTACAGGTGCAGCCGATATTCTTCGCTCTGAGGTTCATCAGACACGCGAAAGCCTGAAGCTTATAGCGCTCTTTTATCTCTTCTACGGACTTACCCAACTGCTCTGTAAGGTAAGATGCATTAACACCGTCAGGTCCCACTTCGGCACCTCCCGCAGGGTACTTCTCGATAAAAGCATCGACTACACCTTCACCGAGCACGTTAGCCGCATCATTTCCCGACGGAAGCATGAGTCCGTAAAGGAGCTCCGACACCTGGACTGTCTCATCCTTATATATGCCCATAAGTGATGATTCTGACGTAATATCCTTCATCGCCTCGGCAGATACCGTCAGCCGTGCATCCAGATCGAGATAATCGAGGGCCAGCTGGCATGTCATGATCTTCGTCTGCGATGCCGGATATACCTTCTTATCGGGCTCAGAGCTCATTATTATCTCCCCTGTCGTCTTATCGTAAACACAATATGACGCACAGTGTACATCCTCCAGAGGAGGCACTCTGAGCTGCGGTTGCTCGATGTCGGCCGACGCAGGCGACGCGGGCAGGCAAATACCCGTAAATAAAGCCAAGGCGCCCGTCAGGAACACCTTGGCAATTCTTAAACTCAACTTATTCTTCATCATCCTTACCGTTGTCTTCTGCAGTATCTGCTTCCGCCTCAGGCATAGCTTCAACGGTCACATTATCAGATGCAGCTTCTGCGCCTCCTGCAGGTTCCTCCGTCTCAGCCTCATGCTCTGTCAGTGCGAAATCAACGATCTTGGCATCCTTGGACCTCATGAGCCTTACGCCGGAAGTAGCTCTGGACAATGTGGGGATCTCACCTGCGGAAACTCTTATTATCACGCCCTGATCCGTGATGATCAGCAGATCATGCTCGTCATTAACGATAGTAACGCCGATGAGCCTGCCGGTCTTGTCACTGACTTTGTATGTGATAAGGCCCTTACCGCCTCTGTTCTGGACTTTGTAGTCGTCAACACTTGACCTCTTGCCGTAGCCGTTCTCAGAAATGACGAGAAGCTCTCCGTTCTCTGTCACAGGCTCCATGCCGATGACCTTATCGCCGTCAGACAGCCTGACACCTCTTACACCGAATGAAGTCCTTCCCAGCTCACGGCAGTCATCAGAATTGAACCTGATTGCCTTACCCTGCGATGTAACGAGGATAATCTCCTGACCGGATGTCGTGAGGCTTACTGCCACAACAGAATCGCCTTCACGTATATTCGTGGCGATAAGACCGTTCTTGTTGATATTCGCATACTTAGACACGGCAGTCCTCTTAACGATACCGTTCCTTGTTGCTACAGTAAGATATGTATTCTCATCCTCGAAATTATCGATCGGTATAATATTTGTAATCTTCTCATTCTCCTGCAGCTTCAGAAGATTGACTATGGCTGTTCCTCTCGCACTTCTGCTCAGCGTCTCAGGAATCTTGTATCCCTTGATCTTGAATACTCTTCCCGTATCGGTAAAGCACAGCAGGAACTTGTGAGTCGTGGTGGTAATGATCTTCTCCACGTAGTCCTCTTCCCTCGTGCTCTGGCCCGAGACGCCTCTGCCGCCCCTGTGCTGAGCCTTATAGGTATCGATCCTTTGCCTCTTGATATAGCCCATGTGAGTGAGCGTAACAACGATATCCTCCTCCTGAATGAGTGATTCATCATCGATATCGTCAAAGGAACCGTTAAGGATCTCACTGACACGGGGTGTGGCAAACTTACGCTTGATCTCGAGGATCTCGTCCTTGATCGTCTCATGAAGCACATTCCTGTCACTGAGGATAAGGATATACTGCTCGATCCTTGCGGTGAGCTCAGCGATCTCAGCCTCAAGCTTCTCCCTCTCAAGACCTGTCAGACGGCCGAGCCTCATATCAACGATATGCTGAGCCTGCTTATCGGTGAAGCCGAATCTCTCGCACATTCTGTCCTTAGCCTCTGCCTCGGTCCTTGATGATCTGATTATGGCGATGATCTCTTCGATGTGGTCCATTGCGATGAGGAGACCTTCATCGATATGGCGTCTGCCTTCATCCTTCTCCTTATCGAACTCAGTCCTTCTGGTAACTACGTTCTCCTGGTGCTGAACATAGTAACTGAGAGCATCCTTAAGTGTAATGAGCTTAGGCTCCAGCTTACCGTCCGCATCGGGAACAAGCGCCAGCATATTCGCGCAGCATGCATCCTGAAGCGCGCAGTTCTTATAGAGCTGATTGAGAACAACATCCGGATTCGCATCCTTCTTGACCTCTATGACGATACGGACCTTCTCATTACGGTCAGACTCGTCACGCACGGTCGTTATGCCTTCAACCTTCTTCTCCTTGACGAGTTCGGCCATTCTCTCAATGAGCCTCGCCTTATTAACGGCGAAAGGAAGATCATGCACAATGATCCTCTGCTTCCCCTGATGTTCTTCTATCTCACAGTGAGCGCGGACAACTATCCTGCCCTTGCCTGTCGTATACGCCTCACGAATACCCATTGTCCCGAGTATCTGACCGCCGAGAGGGAAATCGGGACCCTTGACGACAGTCATAAGATCATCAATTGTACAATCGGGATTATCAAGCATCATTACAACGCCGTCTATCACCTCTCCCAGGTTATGCGGAGGGATATTGGTAGCCATACCTA
>DFIB01000223.1 GCA_002371375.1 Mageeibacillus sp. UBA3708
CTCACAGGAAGAGATCGACAAGGCTTATGAGGATACATTCTGGTGCAACATCGATAATTTTCCCATGTCCATGTCCTACTGGTCAGACCCGGTATATCTGGGACGCTATCCTGAGCAGCTGGTCAGAGAGGCAGGCGATCTCCTCCCCGGATTCACTGACGAGGAATGGGCAATGATCTCCGCTCCTCTCGACTTCTACGGAGTTAATATCTACTATCACGCAGGCCACGAACCTGACGCGAGCGGCTATCCCGATAACTGGTATCAGGGCTGCCCTCACACGGCTATCAACTGGCCTGTTACACCCACTACGATGTACTGGTCAGCGAAGTTCCTTTACAGGCGCTACGGTCTCCCCATCATGATCACCGAGAACGGCATGAGCGAGCACGACTGGGTGTGCCTCGACGGCAAGGTCCACGATTCGTACAGGATCGACTTTACCCACCGTTATCTCAAGGAACTCAGCAAAGCGGCTGACGAACTCCCCGTAATCGGATATATGCACTGGTCGGTCATGGACAACTATGAGTGGGCCGAAGGTTATGATGAGAGATTCGGTCTCGTCTACGTCGATTACCGGACGCAGGAGCGCATCATCAAAGACTCCGGTTACTGGTATAAGAATGTTATCGAGAGTAACGGTAACAATCTATAAGTAAGATCAACTGCAGAGGTATAATAATATGTTCGCGAAGAAGATAAGATCATTCATTGCGTCGGTCGTAATGTTGTCGATTGCAGCTGCATCGTTCATATGCATGCCGCATTCAGAAGTGCTGGCGGGAAGCTCTTTCGAGAGCGCCCGGGAAGCAACCCGTAATATGATTGCCGGGTGGAATCTCGGCAACACACTTGATTCCTACAGCAAATCGCTCGGTTCATCCTCAGGTACATCCGCCTATGAGACCGCATGGGGCAATCCTGTGACAACTCAGGCAATGATCAAAAGTGTCAAGGATCAGGGCTTCAATGCGGTAAGGATCCCCGTCACCTGGTCACAGCACATTGACAGCAACGGCAATGTTGACTCCAAATGGATGAGCCGTGTTAAGACAGTCGTCAACTACTGTTATAACAGCGGTTTGTATGTTATCCTCAACGTCCACCACGATACAGGTGTCAGAGGAAGCGACAAGGTCTCGTGGATATTTGCAGACAGCACCACCTATAACAATACAAAAGCCAGGTTTGCAGGACTATGGAGGAACATTGCAAGCGAGTTCAGGGACTACGGCGAGCGCCTCCTCTTTGAAGGCTACAACGAGATGATGGATACTAACGGCAGCTGGAATGAGCCGTCGAACACATCATCATACAAGCCGCTCAATGACTACGCTCAGCTGTTCGTCGATACGGTAAGAGCAACCGGCGGCAACAACGCTCAGCGCAACCTCATCGTCAACAACTATGTATCTTCGATCTACGAGAGCGCTCTGAATAATTTCAAGGTGCCGGAGGACAGCGCGTCAGGACACCTGATCTGTGAAGTCCACTGCTATGATCCCTGGGCATTCACGGGTGATTCCAAGACAGTCACCTGGACTTCGGTTCACAGTGATTTCCGGCAAAGCGATAAGGATGAGATCGACACGATAATGAACCGTCTGAAGTCATTCTCTGACAGCAAGGGCATTCCCGTTATAATCGGCGAATTCGGTGCAATGTACAAGAAGAATGACTCAGCCATAGCAAATTATGCTTCATACTTCATCGATGCGGCCGGCAAGAGAGGAATCAAGTGTTTCGTGTGGGATAACGGGAAATATAACGTCTCGAGCGAATACAGCATATTCGACAGAGAGAATCTAAAGTGGAAGACCGGTATATCGTCAGCGATCATTAATGCCGCGTGGCCTTACGCAAATCATACGGGAGACGATCCCACGCCTCCGGAACCGGCCCTGAACAACGGCTGGAACCAGGTCGGATCATACTGGTACTATGTTAAGTCCGGCGTAAAGGTAACTAATGCATGGTGCAAAATAAGTAAGAAATGGTACTGGTTTGATAATGACGGCAGGATGGTAACCGGCCTTGCTTCAATAGACGGCATATATTACTTCTTCAGCGCGAGCGGTGCGCTTGCTACAGGCTGGAAAGAAGCAAACGGCAAGTGGTATTATTTCACCGCGAACGGTGCTAAGACGGGCTGGTATAAGTCAAGCAAGAAATGGTATTACCTGGATCCTGCCGGGAATGGTGAGATGGCCGTGGGATTCTATACAATATCCGGCGTGAATTACTTCTTCAACAGCAGCGGCGCACTAATAACAGGCTGGAAAGAAGCAAACGGCAGGTGGTATTATTTCACCGCTAACGGCGCCAAGACAGGCTGGTACAAATCAGGCAAAAAATGGTATTACTTAGATCCTGCAAGCGGCGGCGCAATGGTCACCGGAACCAGAACAATAGATGGTGTTAACTACAGATTTGATTCGTCAGGAGTATGGATCAAGTAACAAATTAACACAGGAGATATTATATGAAGAAGTTTTTATCAGTTTTATTATCTGGCGTATTGGCATTATCTGTTGCAGCATGCAATACTCATTCGGAACAGTCCGGCGGGAGCAGCGGCAATAACGGAGAAATCACAACTGCAGGTTATAACGGAATCGACGTGGAATCTCCCGAATGGGTCGGCAAACTTCGCGCGGCTTCTACTTCGGATCAGTTATTCATAGTCGCCGCATATGATGAGAATGCAAACGATGCATGGATATCGCTCCACGAGAAGCAGGCTGACGGCACCTGGCATATGGTAATGACGACTCCGGGATTTATCGGAAGAGCAGGCCTCGGTAAGACAAAGGAAGGCGACCTCAAGACACCTACCGGTGAATTCAGGTTCAACCGTGCATTCGGTATCGCCGACGATCCCGGAAGCAAGATCCCTTATGTCAAAGCTGATAATGACACGTACTGGTCCGCTGACAGCCGTGAGGGCTATCACTATAACGAACTCATCAATCTTAAGGACTTCCCCGGACTTGACATCGAGAACGGTGAATACGAGCACATCCTTGACTTCCCTTACCACTATCAGTACTGCCTTAACATCAGTTACAACGAGGAAGGCACGCCCGAGCTCGGTTCAGCTATCTTCCTTCACTGCTACGCACCGGCAAAGCCGTTTACAGGCGGATGCGTATCCATACCGGAAGATTACATGAAGTACGTAATGCGCCGTGTTGACGAGAAGACGGCAGTACTCATTGATACGTACGAGAATCTGTCAGGAACAGACGAATGGCCTTCAAGCACCTGGCCACAGGAGAGGTAATCACGATCAGTCACAGCAAACCTACCTTGAGCCGTATACTGCGTATGCAGAGTAAAGTCACTCCGATCGTTCAAGTCACCTCAGACACTCGCGGTGAAGCCCGCACAGTTTGCGAGCGGACTTCCGCAGGTTTGGCGCCGGGCCGGATACCCTCAAGTTTTACTTAATGCAAAATGCGAGCGGCAAACCGAGGACTGTAGCGAGCAAAACTGTTGCCGGGCGTATGCAGAGTAGGGCTCATAACAAGAGGCTGCTCTACGGCAGCCCCTTTGCATAAACTCTTCAGTCTGAGCAAGTCAACGTATTCTACTGACCGGCATTGCTGCCTGCCGCCACCGCTGCAGGCGAGTTGTATTTCTCGTAGAATTCCCTGTATTTACGCTCGCTGACAAGATCCTTACGCTGCTTGAAATCATGCATATATGTTCCGGGATCGGTATTACTTACAGATTTGAACCTGTATGCGATAGCAGCGATATTAAGGCTGTGTTCCGCAATTCTCACACAGCTGTACAGGATATCATTGAAGACAAACCCCTGCTCAGTCGTGCAGACACCTGTAGCAAGGCGTTCAACATGATTAGCTTTGAACGCATCACACATCTCGCTGATAACTATCCTCAACGGGCCGACATCATGTGCATTCTTTGCATTATCCGACAGATAACATTCGATCGCGAGCGAATAAACTTCCCTTACAGCAGGGATAATCCTCTGAAGTTCTTCCTGAGCATCGGGAGAGAAAACGAGCTGTTTCGAGTGGATCTCTTCAGACGAATCTGCCAGATAATTAGCATGATCGGCGATTCTCTCGATCTCACCGATCGACTGCATCATCCTTGACGACCTGTTCTTATCCTCGACTGTAAGATGCTGAGTATTATTAAGCTTCATCAGGTATGAACCGATCAAGTCTTCGTATCCGTCGACCTTCTCCTCATTCTTCTTAATGAATGAGAAATCATCATAGTTATATCCTTCAAGAAGCATTGCTGTTGACTTATCAAGGCCTTCCTTAGCCTTACTGATCATCTTGTTCATGGAGTTAAAGCATTCAACGATAGCAATGTGAGGAGTGAGCATAAGACGCTCATCGAGCTTGAACTCCTGTTCATCATCAGTCTCCTTAACAATAACATGAGCCAGCTTGACGAGGAGCTTACTGAACGGGAACAGAATAATCGTATTTGCTATATTGAAAATGGAATGAACTGCGGCTATGCCCACGATTCCAATCTTGTTATCCATAAACGAGAAATCAAAGATAGCATTCATTCCGTAGAATACGATAAGCCAGATAGCCGTACCTATCATCTTGATAGCGACGTGAATAACCGTAACCCTCTTGGCATCACGGTTAACACCGATGGATGACAGGACCGCCGTAGCGCATGTACCGATATTGGCACCCATAACAAGCGGGATCGCCATTGAGAATGACAGCTGTCCCGTCATTGATATACTCTGCAATATACCTATGGAAGCAGCAGAACTCTGAATTATACTTGTAACCAGTGTTCCTGCAAGTACTCCGAGGAATGGATTGTTGAAGGCCGTCAGAAGCTTTGTAAAGCTCTCCATCTCCTTGAGCGGCTCCATTGATGTTGACATCATGGTCATACCCATCATGAGTATTGCAAAGCCGATGAGCATCGTTCCGACATCCTTGTGTTTCTGCTGCTTGCTTCCCATAAGGAGTATGGCACCGATAAATGCAAATATCAGCGAGAAACACGACGGCTTCAGAAGCTGAAGGATAAAATTATCACCACTGTCAATGCCGGCAAGTGACAGTATCCACGCCGTAAGTGTCGTTCCGATATCCGAACCGAAAACAACACTGACCGTCTTGGCCAGTTCCATAATGCCGGAATTTACAAAACCAACAAGCATGACTGTCATTGCGGAAGATGACTGTATCGCGATTGTTATTATAACTCCGATCGTAAGGCCCTTGAACGGATTATCCGTCGCCTTCTTCAGGAGCTTCTCAAGCTTACCGCCTGCCGTCTTCTTAAGGGATTCAGACAGAACATGCATACCATAAAGGAAGAACGCAAGTCCGCCAAAAAGTGTTACAAAAGAGAATATATCCATATATAATCACACTCTCAACTTATTGATAATCCAAATTACACCACAATGATTTTACTACGAAAACTCTGCCGTGTAAAACAGTTTTTTGCAGATATAGATATACATCTATATTTATTAAATATCGGTTATAAATATCAATACGAGTTTACATTGATGATTGTCTATTTATGTCCGCAAACGCCTTGCATACTGCACTTCTTAGATTCTTATACGCTTCATTGTACAGCATCGCTTTGTTAATATCCGCATCGGGTGCGTTGATCTGATAACACTCATCTATGCCGATCCCGGCAAGTGAACCCCTGTCACATTCGACTCTTCCGGCAAATGCCATAACTCTCACACCATGCCGCCGGGCAATAGATGTTACACCTGAGATCAACTTACCCATACCGGTCTGATCATCTATCTTCCCCTCGCCCGTTATTACTATATCAGCCTTGCTGATCAGTTCCTCGAGCCGTGTCTCTCTGATAACGGTGTCTATCCCTCTCTCCATAGTTGCAGACAAATACGACATAAATGCAAATCCCATTCCGCCTGCCGCTCCTGTTCCGGGGAACAGCGGATCAGCGCCGGGAATAATCACTTGAGTCTTGAAAGCAAAGTCCTCAAGCCACTTATCCATCATTGCTGCATCGTCAGGTGACGCGCCTTTCTGAGGTCCGAACACCATGCTTGCACCCTGTTTGCCGCAAAGCGGATTCGTCACATCACAAAGAATTCTGAATTCGGATTCCCGCAGCCTGCCGTCCATATCAGTAATATCAATTGACTTAAGTTCAGACAGCCCCACCGCGCCTTTGGAAATATCTGTTCCGTTCCCGGTAAGGAGCTTGACACCAAGAGCCTGAAGCATACCGGCTCCTCCGTCATTTGTGGCGCTGCCGCCTATACCGATAATAAAATGTCTCATTCCACGGTCCAAAGCATCAAGAATCAGCTCGCCGGTTCCGTAAGACGTTGTGTACATAGGATTCCTGTTATTATGTTCAACCAACACCAGTCCGGATGCTGAAGACATCTCGATCACGGCAGTGTCTCCGGAATTGATAATTCCGTATCTTGCAGCAACCCTCTTTCCCAGAGGATCAGTAACATCTGCCTCAGCATAACTTCCCCCGAGAGAAGTCACAAGGCATTCGACAAGTCCCTCACCGCCGTCGGAAACGGGCCTCATGACCGCATCAGCACCCGGCATAGCGGACATGACACCCTCGCAGGCTGCTTTACCTGCCTGAAGCGATGTCAGGCTTCCCTTGAATGAATCCATGGCAATTACTACTCTCATGATAATAATATTACTTGTACTATGAACACCTTTCAATTACAATCTAACGTCGAATGGTGACAAAATATGAGAAGATCTGAACCAAAAGGCGTAATTCTATTACTTATGACCGTCCTTATATGGGGTATCTCTTTCGTTGCGCAGAGCGTTGGTTCCGAGTCACTTGAACCGTTCGCATATAACGGCATAAGGACTCTGACAGGTGCAATCGTTCTTGCTGTTTTTGTTGTCGTCACCTGGTACGCAAGGCACAGGACCCTCAGGAATATAGTAAACCGCAAACTTCTCATTCAGGGAACAATCCTGGGTCTCGTCTTCACAGTCGCATCAAATCTCCAGCAGTTTGCTTTCCTATACTCGTCAGCCGGCAAAATCGCATTTATTACCGCATTCTACATCTTTTTCGTGCCCGTCATAGGAAGATTCTTCGGCAGAAAAGTCCACCCGGCAACATGGCTGTGCGTTGCAGCAGCTGCGGCCGGGCTTTACCTCCTGTCAGTCAAAGAAGGTGATTTTGCCAGTATATATACGGGAGATATCCTTGCATTAATCTGCGCTTTCTTCTTCTCTATACACATCCTGCTTATTGACAGATTCTCGTCCGGGTCAGACAACTCTGAAGGTGTCAGGCTGTCATGCATACAATTTACCGTGGCAGGAACAGTTACTATTATTCTGATGCTGATATTTGAGCACCCGACCGTCAATGCTGTACATAATGCATTGATCCCGCTTCTGTACTCAGGAATAATGAGCTGCGGTATTGCATATACTTTTCAAATTGTAGGACAGAAATATACAAAGCCGGTTATTGCATCGCTCCTGATGTGTCTGGAGTCAGTTTTTGCCGTAATAGCTGCCGCGCTTCTTCTTAATGAGATCCCATCAGCAAGGGAAGGAATCGGATGCGCCGTAATGTTTGCCGCGATAACGGCATCCCAGATCATTGAATTCAGGAAAGGTTCTTCTTCGGATTCACGAAATGATTGAGGATCAATAACGTTACGACCATCATGACTACACCTGATGCCAGCGATATTGCCGCATTTCTCACAAGTCCGGCTATAAGGTACGTCACGAAAGACACAGCCGCACATGTAAGTGCATACGGAAGCTGCGTTGACACGTGCGCTATGTGATTGCATTGTGCCCCGGCCGAACTCATTATAGTTGTATCTGATATCGGAGAACAGTGGTCACCACAGACGGCACCTGCCATACATGCGGATACGCATATGATAGCCAGAGTGTTGTTACTTCCATCGGTTAGAGGAAACGCTTTCAAAGTGATAGGGATAAGGATCCCGAATGTGCCCCAGGATGTTCCTGTTGCAAAAGACAGTCCGACTGCAATAAGGAATACGATTGCAGGAAGGAAATCCATATAGCTTCCTTTGCTCTGATCGACGACTCCCGCGACATATTCGGCAGCACCGAGTGAATCAGTCATAGTCTTAAGAGTCCATGCAAGAGATAGTATCACTATGGCCGGAACCATCGCCCTGAATCCCTCTACAACACAATCCATGCAGTCACGGAACTTCATTACGCGCCTTATAAGGTACAATAACAATGTCACGGCAATACCACCGAATGAACCGTATACGAGTCCTACAGAAGCATCGCTGTTTGCAAATGCATTAACAAATGACTCACCACTGAAGAATCCGCCTGTATAGAGCATTCCTATTACGCAGCAAATGATGAGCGCCAGTACGGGAATAATAAGGTCAATCACCTTACCCCTGCCCTTGACCTCGTTATCGATCCCGTTCTGTGATGCCCCATTAACTGTAAAAAGATCGCCCTTGTCCATAGCATTTCTCTCATGTCTCTTCATAGGACCGTAATCGAGCTTGAATACAGCAAGGAAAAACATCATGAATATAGTCAGGATGGCGTAAAAATTATATGGGATCGCCCTGACAAAAAGCATGATCCCGTTCGTGCCTTCAGGAGCAAATCCGGATACGGCTGCAGCCCAGGAAGATATTGGAGCAATTATACAAATAGGGGCGGCCGTGGAATCTATGAGATACGCAAGTTTTGCTCTTGATATCTTATGTCTGTCAGTCAGAGGTCTCATAACGCTTCCAACGGTGAGACAGTTGAAATAATCATCCACGAAAATTAATATGCCCAAAGCTATAGTGGCAATCTGTGCACCGACCCTGCTCTTCACATGCTTCGATGCCCACTCTCCGAAAGCAGCAGATCCCCCTGCCTTATTCATCAACGCAACTATTATTCCCAGGAAAACAAGAAAGACAAGTATTCCCACATTATACGGATCAGACATCACCTTAATGAGTCCGTCATTAAATATATGTTTGACCGTTGCGACCGGATTGAAATCCGCATAGAAAAGTCCTCCGACAATAATACCCACAAAAAGCGAGCTATAGACCTCTTTTGTTATCAATGCCAGCAATATCGCTACAAGCGGCGGTATCAGTGCCCAAAAAGTTGCATACATCTCAACAGACCATCCCGAAATTATTTGTTGTCATTGCCAAGGCGTCTCTCGATAGCCTTTATGACTGTCTTCAGAGCCTTGATCCTGGCGTATTTCTTGTCATTTGATTCGAGAACATACCACGGTGCATATGTCGTACTCGTCTTCTGGATCATCTCATCCACAGCCTCTTCATACAGATCCCACTTCTCCCTGTTGCGCCAGTCCTCGTCAGTGATCTTCCACTGCTTCTCCGGCGTGTTCTGACGGTCGGTAAATCTCTCCAGCTGAGTATCCTTGTCAATCTGGACCCAGAACTTAATGACCACGGCACCCCAGTCAACGAGTTCCTTCTCGAATTCATTAATCTCGTTATATGCCCTCTGCCAGTCGTTCTCGGAGCAGAAACCTTCCAGCCTCTCAACCATTACCCTTCCGTACCATGTGCGGTCAAAAATCGCAATGTGACCGTCCTTTGGAAGTCTTCTCCAGAAACGCCATAGATAGTGACGCGCCTTCTCTGCCGGTTCAGGGCTTGCTATAGGATGCACTTCATATCCCCTCGGATCGAGTGCTGCCGCGATCCTCTTAATGTTACCGCCCTTGCCGGCTGCGTCCCATCCTTCATATGCGATGATCACAGGGATCTTCTTGTGATAAATCTCATTATGAAGCTGCTTAAGGCGGTCCTGAAGCTCATCCAGTTCTTTGCGGTACTCTTCTTCAGTCATCTGTTTGTCCAGAGGAATATCCGACAACTTCGGCATCTTTCTGAGCGCGAAAGTATTCTGCAGTATCGGCGCCGTCCTCTGTGATTCCGCATTCTTCAGTGCCGTATCGATACTTGCAATAAGGATCTCGGTCATCTGGAGTTCCGCCCACTTCTTGCTGGAAGAATCAATGAAATACCATGGTGCCACGAACTGATTTGTAGCCTCGATATATTCATCAAAAACATCCAGGCACTTATCGTAATGCTTGTTCTGCCATCTGTCAAAATCCGACACGCGCCAGCTTGTAGTCTCATCTGACGCCAGTTCATCAAGGCGTTTCTTTTGGGTCTTCTCGTCAATATGGAAGAAGAACTTCACAACAAGATACCCGTTGTCATTAAGCTGTCTCTCAAATCTCTTGATCGAGGTAAGATGAGCCTTATATAATTTCTTGTCAGTATCGCCGCGGAGATATCCGCCGGTAACTTCACCCATCCATGATCCGTCAAAAAAGGAGAACTGTCCTTCCTTCGGGATCCTCACAAAATATCTGTAAAGGAAAGGCCGCCTCAATTCCTCACGCGTGGGTTCGGTCAGTGTCTCACATTTGAAGAATCTCGGGTCCATATTTCTGATGACACGGCCGAGAACAGAGCCCTTGCCTGCAGCTCCCCAGCCGTCCATGATCACAAGTACGGGCAGCTTATTCTCCTTAACAAGTATCTGTCTTCTTGCAAGCTCCATTCTGGCCGTCTCAAGACGTCTTGTCAGCTCATCATCATCAGGCCGTCTGTCCTTCACCCATTCTTTCAGCATAGGGGATACCTCCTTTTATTATTCTGTTGCAGATTCTGTCTCTTCTTCTGCATCGTAATTTGCGAAAGGATAGAACACAACCTCCTCACCGCAGAACACACATCGTCCCCTCATCGGCGTGGAAGATGATTCCTGTATCGTCCTGCCGCACTTGGGACAGGGCTTCTTGGGATTGCCATAGGAAATCTTCTTTTTCTCCCTTGCCAGTATCTCGTCGATCTTATTGTTGAGAACACCGGCATCAACGCCCTGTTCCTGCATGATCTCCCACATGGCGTTGATGATCATCTTCATCTTGGTAATGTCAGAACCGACATCGGCAATCTTCTTGCCGGTACTTGCCAGTCTCTCGCTGTTGCGTGAATTCTCCAGTGCTCCTGCCAGGTAGACATCATTGGTATTAGACATATCAGAAGGCCCCCCTCTTATGCTCTGTTATCAAGCAGATTAAGATCTTCTCTCACACGGACAAGGATAACGCTGTCACCTGCCTTCGCATCCTGCGGTTCCTTATAAAGGTAACTTACCGGTATATCTTCGAGGCCTGCCACATGATATCCCTTATCACTCTTGCCGACAAGTGTCGCAGAATAGAAACCGTAATCCCCTTTCTTCACCGCTCCGGCCGTCGCGAAAATATTGTATACCGCATAGAACGGGAAGCACAGTGCTATCAGCAGCAGGAAAATCGTCTTGACTCCTATTATTACCAGATTAAAGAAATAGCCGATTGCAAATGCAACGCCGATCACAACTGCTGCAAAGACCAATGAACCCAGAAGCATCTTTATGCTGTCCTTCTTAGCCTTGGACAAAACCTTATTCTCCTCATCCTGCTCAATGCTTACCTTCACTATCTTCTGCTGATTACATGCCTCATCAACAGCCCACTTAACATCACGTGCCATTATTATGCTCCTTACTTTTGTAATTATTTATATCTGTTCCATTTAGAAACCGAGGTCATCAGAGGGGTTGTACGGTTTGTTATCAGGAACTGCCTCAGGCGCTTCATCGACCTCTTCTTCGAAGCCGTCATCAGTCTCCATAAGACGGACATCATCGGAATAAGGATAGAATGTTACCTCAGCACCGCAGTATACACACCTTCCGATCAGCGGCATCTTGGTCGACTCCTGTATCGGTTTGCCGCATCTCGGGCAGGCGATCCTTGTATAGTAACTGTACCCCTTCTTGCGCCTGTCAACCAGCTCATCCATCTTCTTATAGAGCATCTCTTTGGTGATGCCGTTATCCTGCAACAGCTCCCACATGGCGTTAGTGATCATGTCGAGTCTCGACAAAAGATTCCCCATCTCATCGAGTTCTCTGGCCTGATTCATCATGCGGCTGGACATCCGTGCATCATTGAACGCATCACCTATCTGCTGCATGTGGTTATAATTACCCCTTGCCATATCCTGTTCCTCCTTGTCTTATTGTGCCTGAACCGCAGTCATCGCCACCGTGTTGACAATGTCATCAACAGAGCATCCGCGGGACAGATCGTTACACGGCTTAGCCAATCCCTGGAGCACCGCGAAACACTCAGCTCCGGCGATCCTCTGAGTAATCTTATAACCGATATTACCTGCCTGAAGATCCGGGAAGATAAGCACATTAGCTCTTCCCTCCACCGGGCTTCCCTTAGCCTTGGACGCCGCAATCTCCGGAACAAGCGCGGCATCGAGCTGAAGTTCTCCGTCAAGAATGAGACTCGGAGCTATCTGATGTGCGATCTCCGTCGCCTGCTGAACTTTTGTAACAAGTTCATGCTTTGCCGAGCCCTTCGTAGAGAATGACAGAAGAGCGACTCTCGGCTCGCTTATGTCACAAAGTGCCCTTGCGGTATCTGCGGCAGACACTGCAATATGTGCCAGTTCCTCTGCTGTGGGATTAGGCATTACTACACAGTCGGCATAGACGAGCAGTCCGTTCTCACCGAGTGACTTATTGGGGCAGTCCATCAGGAAGCTGGAGGATACCACCTTCATTCCGGGCTTCGTCTTGATGATCTGAAGAGCAGGTCTCAGCATATCGCCTGTAGTGTGAACAGCACCGGATACAAGCCCGTCCGCATCGCCCGTCTTGACCATCATGATACCGTAATACATAGGGTCTGTGACAAGCTTCTTCGCATCATCTTCAGACACACCCTTTGCCTTGCGGAGCTCATAAAGTTCCGAAGCATACTGTGCGGACTTATCAGAGGTCATGGGATTGATTATCTCAATACCCTCCGCATCTATCTTTGCAGGATCTCCCAGCAGGACCGGAACAGCAAGTCCTTCTGCCTTGATTATCTTCGCGGCAGCGACAGTTCTCTCCTCGTCGCCTTCGGGAAGAACGATCCTCTTGATGTCCTTCTTTGCCTTCATCTTGATTGTGTCGATCAAGCTCATATAGTTGCACCACCTGTTTTAAAAAGTCACGTTTATTGTATCACAATATGGAACCCGTAACAGGCTTACATCCGGATTCTCCGCAGAAGAACGCCAGTGGCGTTATGAGAGAGGAGAATTCTGGCAGGATTACGTCCGGATTCTCCGCAGAAGAACGCCGGTGGCGTTATGAGAGAGGAGAATTCTGGCAGGATTACGTCCGGATTCTCCGCTAAAGAACGCCAGTGGCGTTATGGGGGAGGAGAATTCTGGCAGGATTGCGTCTGAATTCTCCGCGAAAGAACGCCAGTGGCGTTATGAGAGAGGAGAATTCTGGCAGGATTACGTCCGGATTCTCCGCTAAAGAACGCCAGTGGCGTTATGGGGGAGGAGAATTCTGGCAGGATTGCGTCTGAATTCTCCGCGAAAGAACGCCGGTGTCGTTATGGGAAAGGAGAATTCTGGCAGGATTACGTCCGGATTCTCCGCTAAAGAACGCCAGTGGCGTTATGGGGGAGGAGAATTCTGGCAGGATTGCGTCTGAATTCTCCGCGAAAGAACGCCGGTGGCGTTATGGGAGAGGAGAATTTTGGCAGGATTGCGTCCGGATTCTCCGCGAAAGAACGCCGGTATACTGCGCAGGCAGATCTGCTCACCCCGGTCGTCAAAGTCACCATCAGTGAAGCCCGCAACAGCTTGCGAGCGGACTTCCGCCAGCATACCGGGCACCCAAGTCATCACCCGTATTAGTTCAATGCCCTGCCCCGGAACTGCTTTGAGCACGAGCGGGCATATACGCAAAAAAATAATGCACACACTCACCCCCGCGAAGTGCGACTGAGTTTCGGGGCAGCGGCATTGAGTTCCTCGAGGACTGTAGCGAGCAAGTCTGTTGCCGGGCGTGAGCTTCTTGTCCGATTAATGGTAACACCACTGTGATAGAATAAAGGCATGATATGAAGACGGGGGGACACACTTCATGACTGACGCTCAGGCCAGAAGGATAATCGATGATTTCGAGAGGAAGAATGTTCATAATGAAGATGAGGAGTTCATGTTCATTGAGGCTTGTGAGTATCTCATAGACAAGACTCACGATCCCCGTCTGATGATGCACCTCGGAGGGTATTATTACGAGCTGCGTAACTTTGATCTGGCTCTTAAGTACTACGAGATGGCATCTGCGCTTCATTACGACGATGCAGATGAGTGTCTCGGATACATTTGGTATTACGGGAGGACGGGACAGAAGGATTATGAGAAGGCTTTCCGCCATTTCAAGGCGGCTGCAGACCGCGGGAATATCGTTGCCCGGTACAAGATCGCCGATATGTATAAGAACGGTTATTATGTTGAGAAGGATTATGATGAGTATAAGCGGATCATAAGGGAGCTTTATCCGGAGATCACGGGGGCGACTAATGTATTCGCGCCGCTGCCTGAGATCTACACGAGGCTGGCGCATATCGAAGCCGGGGAAGGCAACGAAGACGAGGCATGTGAACTGTATCTTTATGCCAAGGACTTTCTGGCGCAGAGGATCAGGTACAACGCGTTCTTCGGGAATCTCAACATTATGAAGTGGCTGATACAGGACCTTTATAAGCTCATGGAGCCTGACAGGGATAACATCGACCTTTACGATCTGTACTACTATCTGGAGAAGCCGGTGAAGATCTCATTCAAGTACATGGACAGAACGTATCACGTGGAGTGCATGAACGAGGACGGAGAGAATGTCATCAGGTTTGAGGACAAATGGTTCAGGTCAGCAGACGATTTCTTCAGGAAGGCAACTATCGGCAGTAAGCTTTTGACAGACATATACAGACGCCTTAGCGATTTTGAGATAGAATGATCACATGGAACTTGTAGCGATTACACTGGGCGATTATCCGCAGTACGAAGAGCTGCTTATTAAGCGCGATAATCTTGATAAGGAGGCAGGTCTTTACGGCTTGAGGTACGAGGCTGTCTTCGGCAGGTACATCGAGGAACTGTTCTCTCTCAAGATCGACGCCATCAGGCTGAAGAAGATGATACGCTTCGCACAGATGGCCATCAACCGCGGCGATACACCGGACTTCGATGATATAGAGTCACGCGTATCCGTTGAGATGAGTGATTACAACTCCCGCCTTCAACAGATGATCAGAGAGCATGAGGCGGCGCGCAATGCGAAGACAGTCAGCGAACAGGACTATCAGAAGATCAGGACCATTTACCGTAATATCGCCAAGCTGATCCACCCTGACATCAACAGCATCACTTCCGAATGTGAGGAACTGTCAGATCTGTGGAACAGGGTATGTGTCGCTTACAAATGCAACAGCCTTAAGGATCTTGAAGAGCTTGAAGTGCTCGTTAACGGAGTTCTCGCAGCCAAAGGACTCGATCATATGAATGTGGTCATTCCCGACATCAATGCAAAGATAGAACAGCTGAAGGCAGAGATCGGGAAGATTACCACCACTGATCCGTATATGTATAAATTTTTTCTCGACGATGAGGATGCAGTTGAAGCTCGGATCGGCGAATATAACAAAGAGATCGAAGAATACTATACTTATATCGATAACCTGAAGGATATGTATAAGGAACTTGGAGGTGAATAGAATGTCTGATGAATTATCTGTCGTTAACAGCGGATTGATGAATCTCGTCAAGGATAGCGGGATCGGTGATGTCATCAAGCCTCTCACCAAAGAGATCCATCTGTTCGACTCATTCGTATCGGGCACCTCAAGACTCAAGGACGAGTCTGTTCTCGGCAATATCAGTATGGGCGACAAGCTTAAAATGCGCCGTGAGGACAACAAATTCGACAGCAACGCGATCATCTTCCTTGATCACGATAATAGTAAGATCGGCTACGTCCCCGAGAAAGACAACGTCGTCTTTGCGAGACTCCTTGATGCGGGCAAGCTGCTGTCTGCCACCGTTACCGGGATCGAACGCAAGGGAGGTTTTACAAAAATATCAGTGAGTATATTTCTCGTGGATATCTGACATCATACTCAAAGAAGCCGCCCCGACGGGGCGGCTTCAGATTATTGCTGATTATTAGGATTATTCAGATATGCGGATCAGTATTTGGGTTCGAGCAGACCGTAGTTGCCGTCTTGCCTCTTATATATCACACACACCGACTGGATCTGAGCGTCAAGATAAACAAAGAAATTATGTCCCAGCATCTCCATCTGCAGGATTGCATCCTCAGTGGACATGGGTCTTAAATCAAATTCCTTGCGCCTTGTGATCTTGGACTCGACCTCGTTCTCGATGTCAAAATCTGCTGCACCATCGTCCTCAAGGAGATTCACGATCTGCGGATACTCCTTCTTCTTCTTGAGGAACTTCGTCTTCTGCTTCCTGATCTGAGACTCAAGCTTATCTACTGTCTTATCGACTGCATTAAGGATCTCCTCGTCTGCAGCCTCAGCCCTGAAGATCTTGCCGTCTGCCTTCAGTGTAAGCTCTACTACAACCTTCTTGCCTTCGGGTCTGATACGAACATTCATCGTACCTTCATCACCAAAGTACTTGTTAAACTTCGATATCTTATCAGTGATCTTCTTTGTAAGTCTCTCACCTATCTTGATACCGTTACCCTGTGTCGTGATCTTCATAAAATCACTCCTTTCCGTACAGTTACTTTGGGAAGATCCGAATGAGGATCTTCATAATTTAATTATACGTAATCCTCGCGAAAATAGTATTAACTATGTGTAACAATTCTAACGCATTTTTTTGAGGTTTTCGACGATTGGGTATATACTTGTAAACATGACAGAATTATTGATCAGACTCTTCATTCACCGTGACAGTGACGGCACCGCTTCGCGCCATGAATACGGCGTGCTGGCAGGAGTTGTCGGCATTTGCTGCAACATTCTTCTGACGGTGTTCAAGATAGTTACCGGAATCGTAACAGGGGCTGTGTCTATAGCGACCGACGCAGTCAACAATCTGTCGGATGCAGTGTCGTCGATCGTGACACTGATAGGCTTCAAGATTACGGGCAAGCCTGCCGACAGAGAGCACCCATACGGTCACGGGAGAGCGGAGTATCTGACGGGCTTTATCATCGCGGCCGCAGTAATTGCTGTCGCGCTTACACTTCTAAAGGAATCGGTCTCCAATATCTTCAACCCCAACAAGCTTGACGTGAGTATCACCACAATAATCATTCTGGTAGTATCCATATTGATCAAGCTGTGGATGTCCCTCTTCTACACCAGGATCGCGGGAAAGATCGATTCCGAAGCCATGATGGCGACGGCAGTCGATTCCAGATCTGACTGCATAACGACCGGCGTTGCGCTGATCGGCGTAATCGTAATGCTCGTGTGGAATGTGAATATAGACGGATATGCCGGCGCGATCGTGGCCGTTTTCGTCATGATCTCAGGGTTCAAATCCGCCCAGGAGACGATCGAACCTCTCCTGGGCCGGGCTCCGGATAAAGAACTGACATACAGGATAACGGATATCGCGCTGTCATGCAACGAAGTACTTGGTGTCCACGACATAAGAATACATGAGTACGGTCACGACATCATAATCGTATCCATGCACGTTGAGATGCCTTACTCACTCTCGCTAACTGACGCACACAGGATCGCGGATCACATTGAACGCGCCGTCACACAGCAGAAGCTTGCCACCGAGATAACCATTCATGTCGATCCCGTCAACACGGACGATGAGGAGATGCTGACACTCCGCAGGACTGTATCTGAACACCTGATGGAACTGGACAGACGCATCACGGTTCATGACTTCAGGCTGATCAGAGGTGAACATCATGCAAGGCTTGTTTTTGAAGTGCTTGTACCCTATGATCTCGCGATGGATGATGACAGTATCAGGGAGTATATCACCGGAAATCTGGACGGGGAACTAATCTGCAATATTACAGTGGACAGAGAATAAGTCCGTGTTAATATTACCCTTATCCATACCGTAGAAACTATATTAACAATTCCTTGATTTGCTTTTTGTATCTTAAAAAATCTTCCGACAGCACAAAATCAGGTGATCTCGGCTTACTCTCCGTGATCACTATCTCATCCGATATCAGCGCGGGCGAGCCCTTCATGATATAGATGCGGTCGGACAAAAGGATCGCCTCGTCTATGTCGTGCGTGATCAGGATAGTCGATAATCTGATCTCTTCCATGATCTTCAGATACCATTCGTGCATTGAAGATCTGGTGATCGTGTCGAGCGCGCCGAAAGGCTCATCCAGCAATACAACTTTCTTACCGCAAAGATATGTCCTCAGGAAGGCTGCTCTCTGTCTCATTCCGCCTGATAACTGTGCAGGATATTTGTGTTCAGTTCCGTTCAGTCCGAACTGTTCAAAAAGCGAGGATGCACGCTCGCGCGCCTCCTTCTTGCGGACACCTGACAGAAGCAGCGGCAATGCCACGTTATCTATCACTTTTTTGTGCGGAAGAAGAAGGTCTTTCTGGAGCATATAACTTAAGTATCCGGTCTTGCCTGTTATGTCCTCGCCTTCCAGCATAACGGCACCGGAGTCAGGCATAATGAGTCCTGACAAAACATTAAAGAGAGTAGTCTTCCCGACGCCGCTGACGCCGAGAAGACTTACTATCTCACCTTCGTTCAAAGAGACACTGATATCCTGCAGGACCTTCTTGTCACTGTAAGATTTTGCTATATGTTCTGCTTTGAGCAATTCTCTCATACTAACCAGTTACTCCGGCAGGTAATCGTTGGTGAATCCGTATCCTGCAGGGATAGGATCTGACAAATTGTTGTCAGCAAGCCACTTGTAGAAAGCATCCCATCTTGCCTGATCGATGTATCCCCATCTTGTGACCTCAGCCTTGTACTGTGTTGCAAGCCACTGCTGGCTCTCTTTGACAAGATTCTTGTCGAGCTCGGGCACCTGCTGGCAGAGGATGTCTGCTGCCTTGTCGGGGTCGCTGATCGCGAATTCATAACCTTTCGCGGTGGCAGCAAGGAACTTCTTGGCAGTGTCGCCGTTAGATGCGAGCCAATCCGTGTTGGAGATAATGACCGGGCTGTAGTAATCGAATTCAGGTGTGATGTCGCTGAAGTAGATCATGTTCGTGTCAAGGCCTGCCTGCTTGCAGGAGATGCCGGCCCATGCGTAGTACACCCAGATGGCATCTATGTCCTGCTGAAGTGCAGCCGCCTCGTTCTCAACATACTCGGGGATCAGCTTGACCTTTGAGAAGTCGCCGCCGTCAGCCTCGACAATGTTCTGTATCATTGCTTTCTCGATGGGGAGATCCCATGTAGCGTAGTTCTTGCCCTCGAGGCCCTTGGGGGATGTGATATTATCCTCCTTGAGAGAGATGATTCCGGATGTGTTGTGCTGGATCAGTGCCGCAACAGCCTCTACCGGCACCTTCTCTTCAGATGTAAACACAGGCGGGAGATAGTCCTGGAAGTCGATACCGAACTGCGCCTGTCCTGAAGCAACCATCGCTGTGGCACCGTCCTCCGGCGGCTGAACGATCTTAACGTCAAGTCCGGCCTCTTTGTAGTAACCCTCTGCGAGTGCCACATAGAACCCGGTGTGATTCGTGTTGGGCGTCCAGTCCAGCACGAGCGTGATCTCTGTGAGCTGTCCGTCACCGGATCCCGATGACTCTGCCGTCTTTGCACATGATGCAGCGTTGAGAAGCATTGCCCCTGACAATGCAACAACTGCAACCCTCTTAAAATTCTTCATTCTCTGTCCTCCTAATTTGTTCTTTTGTATCTTTCAGATAATTCCATGGCATGGTCTTCTTCTGGAGCACGCGCACCAGCGCCATCAACACAAGACTTATCGCCGACACCAAAAATATAACCGCAAACATCTTATCGTATGCCAGAGACTTCTTGACTCTCGTCATGTACACGCCGAGGCCGTTAAATCCTCCGAGCCATTCGGCAATGACCGCACCGACGATCGAATATGCCACCGCGATCCTGAGGCCCGAGTAGAATTCCCCGAGCGCATTCGGAAGTTTGACATACCGGAAGATCTGCCACCTGTTTGCTTTCATCGAACGCATCATACGGATAGTATCTGCATCAGCCGATTGAAAACCTTCCATGAGCCCGACTGCCATCGGGAAAAAGGCAACAAGAACGACAAGTATTATCTTAGGCGTCATACCGTACGAGAACCACAATATAAGCAGCGGTGCGATTGCCACCGGCGGTATCGTCTGAGTCAGCACCAATATCGGATAAAGACCCGCTTTAACCTTCGGAAAGGCATCCATAACTGCCGCGCACATGAATCCGAGAAAAACCCCCGCCGCGAGCCCGATAAACGCCTCCAGCATAGTAACGCCCGCGTGACTCATCAACAGCGGAAAGTCACTGACAAAAGCCTGTACCACCATCACCGGCGACGGCAGCATATACCTCGGCACCCACTCAAGCTGCCAGGCCAGCTGCCATACGGCTAATAGAACCGCGATAACAGCGAAAGGAATCCATCTTCCCTTCCTCATGCGCTCTTGAGCTCCTTGATGCAGTCGTTGACGTGATGCTTATTTGTCTTACGCGCAATAGTCAGCTTCTCCCCGTCGGGTTTATACGTGATCTTCACATAGCTCATGACACTAGGTGCTCCGGCTTCAATAGCAATATACTGGCAACGCTTAACGATCTCCATCAACTGGTCGTAATCACCCTCCATCGCCGTCTCGCAGGGTCCGACATAATAATTCACTCCCGTACTCTTGATGTAGTCGATAACTTCATCGACCACACGTACTATCTCCTCATCAGTATGAACATCAGGAAGCACCTGAATCGCAACATTGGCATTGATCATAATTATTCCTCCTCAATTTATATTTACTATATTCAATTTAAACCGCGGCTCTTCACCGCACAACAAAAAACCCGCCCCATACGAAGCGAGCCAATCACCAGTATTACTCCCTTCGCCGGCATTATCCGTCAGGTTCATCGGGTCGGTACTATAGCACCCTCTCAGCCTCTCGATTGAAGCTCCCCGTTCTTTGTCGTGGCTGATTATAGTACAAGAGCCGATGTTTGACAAGAGGCAGTGCGAGGAAAGTCGCTGTCCCGGAACTCAGTACGGCGCCCGCAGCAGACTTGCTCACTACAGTCCTCGGTTTTGGCGCCCGCGTCTTGCTGAGTGATGGTTTTCAGGTGCACGACCCCGCGCCAAAACCTGCGGAAGTCCGCTCGCAAGCAGCTGCGGGCTTCACAGGTGGTGGCTTGGACGACTTGGGTGGCCTGATCCGCACAGACTGCTTGTTATCTTCTGCTCACTTACATCTATCAATATCGTTTCCGAAGAAAAATCTCCAGATTTTGCGGAAACAGGAATTGAAGCTAAATCTGAACGTATGAACTGTTCAAGCCGCATCAGTCTGACTGCAACGGGCGAGATTACCGTTTCCGCCGGAAAGCATCAATGCTTCCGCATAAACTGCGGAAGAAAAGCTCAATTACTGCGGATTCCGCAAAAATCAGTGATCTTTCCGCAATTATCGCGGAAAGATCTTAAATCCTTGCGGAAACCACATCCTCAGCCCGGCTGCTTCATCTGTCGTTCAAGCCACCGATCATCAAGCCTGCAGATTATTATATTCACAGAATCATTCACAGATTCTGCCGGATTTTGTGTACGATTCTGTGAATAAAACGAATCACGCGTTTGTTAAGGATAGCTCAAAGCCATTCCCGGAACTTCTTTGAGCACGAGCGGGCACACATACCGGTCAACCAAGTCGTCCAAGCTGCCACCTGCGAAGCCCTCAGCTGCCGGCGGGCGGTTACATCATTCCGTTCTTCACCAGCCTGACAACGCAAGCTTCGATAAATCGTGCCACCTCACGTTCGTATGTAGCCGTGGCTTTATCATATCCTTCCATGTGCCCTGCATGCTCCACCATGACCATTCTTTTTTGGCATCTCAGTGCATCGAAGATATTCACCTGCATTCCGGGGGGACATACATTGTCCTCTCCGCACTGGAATATCAGAACCGGTATCTTGATCTTATATGCGTCAGAGACACAGTCACTTTTCATTATGTCAAGATTAAGCCTCTTGAGCGCCAGCTGTCTCACGCGTCTGAGGTATGCGGTGCAGTCGCGCTTGAAATGTTTCCTGCTGCTGACTTCGAGAACGTTGAGAAGCTTGTCTCCGGGGCAGTCGGCGATCAGACCGCATACGTTGGGATCGAGTGTTTTCTGTTGTGCGGCAAGCAGGCATGTTACAGCACCCATTGAACGGCCCATAAGATATATCCTTGCACCGCCACCGGCACGCTGCTTCATAAACTTGATCCAGTACTCGAGATCGACGCTCTCATACAAACCGTATGTGCAGATCTTACCGCCGCTCATGTGATGGGCTCTCTGGTGAATGATAAGGACATGGCACTGCATCTTGCTCATGAGCATTTTTGCGTAGCATGCCATGTTGGCCGGATGTTCATTGTAACCGTGGACAAGGATCACGCAGTTGCGCGTCGATCTGTCTGCGGACGGCCTGTAGTAACCGCACAGAGGGGTTCCGTCAAACGACTTTATCCTGACATTTACAAATTCTAGTCTGTTCGTGTAGAACCATGCAAGTCCCCTGCCGAATATCGTTGACTGGTCTATCTTTGTAGGAGATCTGTCAACAGCCGGGATCGGCTTGCGCCTGTCAAATATCTTATGGTAGAGGCGTTCGGTAACATTCAAAAAGATGAAGATATACAGTCCTGCACCAAGAATGATGAATACCACGACTGCTATCACTATCCATGCAGTAAGACTAATCTCGAGTGCCATCAACAGAAAACCACCTCCGGGATATCTCCTTTGTTGCCGCTGCTCAGAAGTTCGCACCCGTCCGCGGTAATCATCACATCATCCTCTATCCTGAAGCCTACTCCCCACTCCGGGATGTAAACACCGGGTTCCACTGCAAGACAATACCCTGCCTCGAAAGGCATATCCCTGTAATCCTTGGGCAGCGAATTGGACAGATCATGTACATCAAGTCCCAGATGATGTGACGTGTTATGCCAGTAGTATTTATGCGCCGCTACGGAAACCTCATCACCATCCTGTATAAGGCCATGCTCCTTGAGGAATTCATAAGTAATATTATGCATCAACTTGTTCAATCCGTTAAAAGTCAATCCCGGCTTGATATTCTCAAAACAAGCCCTCCTCAGGTCGCTTATCAGATCGAGCAGGACGATTCTCTTATCATCTTCATCCGTCCCGTAACCGACAAAAAACACACGTGAGATGTCACCGCAGTATCCGTTAAATCTTGCACCTGCATCTATCTGAACAAAACTGCCGTCTGCTATAACACCGTCCCCATCCTTCTCAGGAGTATCGTGGTGAAGATAAAACGCATTCCTGCCGGAAGAAACTATAGTCGCAAAAGCAAATATCTCAGATCCCCGTCTTCTCATCTCGTACTCAAGCCGGGCATGGATATCGGACTCGGTAATTCCGGGAACGATCATCTCGCGGACCGCCTCAATAGCCTCCTCCGTAATCGATGCCGCCTTCCTTATCATGTCAGCCTCGATCGCACTCTTGTGAAGCCTCATTGCTGTCAGGATATCCTTGATATCAAGGATGTCGTCATTCGTTCTGATGCTGCCAGCCTGTTTCCTCATCTTGCGCGGCTGATTCATGATCGATGACCCGTCGAAAGCAGGTCTCAGCGAAGGATCCTTCAGCAATGCATAGGATTCCTCCTCTATCTCGTCGATTGCCTTGATATCCGATATATCTATCCCGCTGATGTCCGACAATTCCCTGAAGTCGGGGCGCTTGCCGTGCCAGCGTTCCTCATGTTCGTCGTGCGGGAAAGCGAAGAGTCTTTGTGAGCATACTCCATCCTTTTTGACAAGGATAAGTGCCAGACCCGGCAGTTCAAGACCTGTGAGATAATAGAAATTCCTGTCAACGAGGAAACGGTAATCGTCGTCCTGACTCATCTGCTTCGGCTCGCCGGCATAGATAAACGCGGCCGTCCCTTCGGGAAGCCTGTCGAGCAATCTGCGCCTGTTGTCCCTAAATAACTCTACCACTGCTTGACACCGTCCGAACGGACATTATATTCGTCGAACAGTATCGTGTTATTGATGTAATTGAGCGTCGCTCCGGGGCTCCTTCTGATGAGTCCGGGATTACCGATGACGATAGAGCCGTCCGGTACGTCAAAATTAACATATGCTCCGGGTGCTATAAGCACGTTATTACCGATATTGATATTGCCGACGATGATGGCGTTGGCGCCGATCCAGACGTAGTTGCCGATCGTGGGCGAGCCCTTGCGCTTGCCTCTGAACTGTGTACCGATGACTACTCCCGTTGATACGTTAACGTTGTGTCCGATAACGCTCTTGGGATGGATGATCACGCGCCCGAAATGCGCCAGATAGAATCCCTTGCCGATATTCGTGTCATAAGGGATCTGGATGTGGTACTTCCTCGACAGTCTGTCAAGCCAGAAATTATTGATCCTGAACAGGACCTGATAATACTTGTGACGCCACCCGTCATAACGCGAGATCTGGTCATAGTAGTAGCGCGTGCGCCTGAATGCGCTGATATAACTGAACTCAGGACTCGATCGAAGCTCATCGATATAAGTCCTGTATATATTCTTGAATCTGCGGGCATTACCCGTATATCTGAACAGATCGGAATAAACAATGTCTTTTAATTCGTCGTTCATCCGTAACCTCCAACAATTCTAAAACCATTGTATAACTCTTATCAAAATAACTCAATACGGCAAAACAACTATTTAACATTGTTAAATCAGCCATTTTTGCCATATAATAGTCATATCATAAAATTTGCAGGAGTCTGACATGAACACCATTTCCGTATTGACAGATAAACTGTCAGGACACAACCTGGACAGCCGTCTTCTTGATATTTGCAGGGACGCAGAGCGTTTGGATCACGAACGTTCCAGATATATAGGAGCTCTGAAGAAATTTGCGGATACTTTCGGGGACAAAGAAGCAGCAGTCTTCAGCGCGCCGGGCAGGTCGGAGATATCCGGTAATCACACGGATCACCAGCACGGCAGAGTGCTCGCCTGCTCCATTAACCGCGATGCGATTGCCGTTGCCTCCTACAGGGACGACAGATTCGTACAGGTGATGTCGGGAGACTCCGGTATCATCAGGATCGACACGGATGACCTTGAGATCGACACCGGTGACTACGGCACCACAAGATCACTGATAAGGGGTGTTCTCAGAGGTATTGCCGACAGAGGATACAAAACAG
>DFIB01000044.1:0-1568 GCA_002371375.1 Mageeibacillus sp. UBA3708
TATTGCTGCCGTGACCCATGGCGTCTCTCAGCTCCATCATGAAGGTGTAGCTGCCGCCGCTCAGGTTGGTGTATGTGATCGGGTCCAGATCTGCGCGGTTTACTGTTATCGGCTCACGGTCGAATCCCATCAGCCTGTAAGTGACTACAGGATCTGTAAGCGAATAGTTGTAGACATATCCGTAAATAGTCAGCTTGCGGACACTTGCCGGGATCACAAAATTACCCTTTTCATCAGGATAATAGAACTCACCGTCGCCCTCGACATACGGCACTGTATGCTTGACATCCGCTACATCTTCAAGCGGCTTGTCTATATTGATCATTGCAACGCCGGTGCTTCCTGCTATGTACAGATTACCCTCAGCTGTAAGCTCACTGTACGAGTTGCTTGTCGCCGTGCACGGAAGACCGTTGCCCAGGCTGTAGAAAACAGGCTTGATTTTCTCGTTGGCAAGGAGTTCTTCAACCGGAACAACATAGATACCGTTGCTCGCCAGGACCCACATGTAACCATTGCTGTTTTCATACAGATCAAAGTTGTTTGAGTACGGGAAATCGTATATAGTGGCCACTTTGTAGTCTTCGGTCATATATGCGATAGAATTGCTGGTGACAAGCCAGTAGATATTCCTCTTCTCATCATGCTTGATACGCATGACAATTTCTGACGACAGACCGTCTTCCTTACCTATTGTCTTCGTGCCGTTATCATTGATAACGTAGATGCCGCCGCCATTTGATCCTACAAGTATGTCTCCGCCCGGCGCTGACTCGACGCACAGACTCTCCGGGTTGATGATCCCGTCTTCTTTGCTGTAACTTTTTGCGACTTTGCCATCTTTGATTACGCTGACACCGCCTGTATTGGCGACAAGTATCGAGCCGTCATTCATCTCGCTTATGCTGCGGATATGGTCGGACAGAAGTCCGTCAGCCTCTGTGTACGCAGTAACTGCGCCATTGTCATAGCAGAGAAGTCCCGGACCGCGCCATGTGGAGATCCACAGACGGTTCTTGCTGTCTCTTATGATAGAACGTATCCTGACTCCATCCAGAAGCTCAAGAAGATCCGTCGCCCCCAGATTCTCACCGGATGCTGTCACGGCACTGCTAAGAGGGATACTGTCCATTGGTCCGCCTTCGTCTTCGAGCGCGATAAGACCTGTATCTGTGCCGATATACAGGTCGCCATTCAGGACACATGTGGTATTAACGACACGCTCTTCAAGATCGAAGCGCGTAAAAATCTCCGAGAACTGATTGTAGACTATCTTCATAACACCCTGGCGGGCGGAAGCGAACCACAGATTTCCCTCGTAGTCTGCCATGACCGTCATGACAGAATTGTCCATAGGAAGGTTATTAAGTGAATGGAAATTCTTACCATCCAGAACGCCTATCCCGTTGCGTGCGCAGACCCAGACTCTGTCTCCGATCTGCTCAAGATCTATGACACTGAAGAGCGGTGAGATATCTATTTTCTCAAGTTTGCCGGCATCCCTTATGTCGCTGCCGTAGAACATGTCTGAGTCACCGGTGCCCAGGTATACATATCCCGGGTTATCC
>DFIB01000044.1:1737-3271 GCA_002371375.1 Mageeibacillus sp. UBA3708
GTGGTGATGTACATAAGTCCGTCAGCGCCGCTGCAGATATGTTCTATATACGTATCTGCTATGCGCGGATCGTCCATTGCGGTGAGATTCATCTGCGGGGAAACGATCGCAATGCCCGATGTCGTTCCGACATAGATGCTGCCGCTCTCATCCTCTGCGATCGCAGTGATCTTGACTCCGTCGATGCCATCATCTTCAGCCCAGAATTTGAATTCTCCCCGCTCCATCAGTGCAAGACCGCTCTCGTTAGTTCCGATCCAAAGTCTGTCCTTACTGTCTACAAACAGGCTGACAACGCTGCCGAGCCCGTTGTTCGAAGCTATTCTCTCGAATGTGTTGCCGTCATATCTTACAAGGCCGCTGTAGCTTCCGATCCAGATAAAACCGTCGCTTGTCTCAGCGATCGCGTTGGCTTCGGAAGTCGGAAGGCCGTTTGTGTTGTTGTACAGTACGGCTGAGATGTTCTCCTTGTCACGCACAGGGTCTACAATATTCTTCGGTTCAGTTGCACCAGCCGCATACGCAGCCTGCAGAGGCAATATTAAAGCCAGCACAAAACATACCGCAAGGCGGCATATCTTAATTATTGCTGAATGCTTTTCATGATAGTTTGTCATCTGGTGTCTCCGGTTCCCAGGATTAATTGTGCGTGAAATTACATTCTCACCCAAGTTAATACTAACATATTCCGAGGGCAAAATCAGCAGACCTGTTCCGGTGACAGACAAAATAAGAGTTGTCTACATTATTGATATAGACAACTCTTGCTGTTTCGTGAGTGATGTTTCCGTATTGTCCGCCGGTTGCTGCGCTATTGCGGCAGGCTGAAATATGCCGATGGTATATGGCAGTAACCGCCCGGATTCTTGTCGAGATACTTCTGATGATATTCCTCAGCTGAGAAGAAGTTCTCAAGAGGCATGACTTCTACGGCAAAAGGCCTGCCGGCTTTGTCCTGCTCTTCGTTGTACACTTTGAGAATGTCGTCTCTAAGCTCAGGGTCAGTGTAGTATATGCCGGTGCGGTACTGAATGCCGATATCGTGTCCCTGCTGATTTACTGCGAACGGATCGACCACCATAAAGTAATACCTGACGAGCTGCTCTGTGCTGACCGCATTTTCGTCAAACTCCACAAGAACAGTCTCAGCGTGTCCGCTGTTTTGGCATACATCCTCATATGATGGGGCTTCATCCGGACCGTTAGCATATCCGACCTCTGTCCTGACGACACCGTCAAATTGGTCGAAGAACTTCTGTGTCCCCCAGAAGCATCCGCCTGCAAAGTAAATTGTTTTCATCCGTTTTCCTCCTTATGAATGGCCGGTCTCTATGTTCCGTAATAATTCTAATGCCCCCGGAGACCTATACCATATATCTCTACCCCTCATTTTTAAAAATATTATTATTCAGACAAAAAATCAAGAAAGGAAAATAAGGGGGGGTCACCAGTCGTCTTCATTATTTAAGGAAAAAAAGGGCCTAAGACATCTTCCCTCCAGTCGTCTTCATTAATCAAAATAAATAAAAAGGAC
>DFIB01000015.1 GCA_002371375.1 Mageeibacillus sp. UBA3708
AGCAGCATGTTGGCACCCATCTGAAGGAGCTCCGGCGTCGAGCACTTCTGGAACGGCGCGAAAACGCCGATCTTCAATCCCACACCCAGCGTGCACTGAGGCTCGTTGAATGTCATCCAGTACTTAACCCTGTCTGACAGAGCATCAACTATGACTTTTGTATACTCGAGGAACCACTCGGAGGAATCCTTGTTCTTCCATCCGCCCCTGCAGTCCAGCGCGTAAGGATAATCCCAGTGAAAAATGGTAACGAGCGGTTCGATCCCGCCAGCGATCAATTCATCGACGAGATCCGAATAGAACTTAAGGCCCTTCTCATTAATTTTGCCGACACCCTCGGGAAGTACACGTGCCCAGCTGATCGAGAATCTGTAAGCCTTAAGCCCCAGCTTCTTCATCATGGCCACATCTTCCTTCATATGGTGATAGTGATCAACAGCCACCTCGCCCGTCTCATTGTGCTTTATATGTCCGTACTTGGCTGACACGTCCCAGATATTGGGTCCCTTGCCGTCCTCATTCCACGCGCCTTCGATCTGATAGGAGGCAGCAGCAGCGCCCCAGATAAAATCCTTTGCAAAAGCCATAAGAGTTACGCTCCTTTGTGTGATTGTATCGTTTAATTATACAATAAAAAGGGCGGCTTTGGGCTTCTCATTCTATCATATATCCCGAGACGATCTCGACTACGCGGCTGAGCTCGTCGTTGCCGTAGATGTAGCCGCTGTAGAGTTTGTGGCTCTGACCGTCTTTGTCGTAATAGATGAAGCTGTACTGCGTTCCATCACAGACATCTTCGCTATAGTTGGCGTACTTGTCGTGTTCGTAACAGTCAATGCAGAATTCATATATTGACACAAAATCCTCGTCAGACATATCGAGTACGGCTTTCTGTACCGGGTTTGGGAGAATGACATCGCCGGAGTAGGTTACTGTCATCGTATTGCTGGCGGCTTCGAACTGCTCGCGCGTCATCTCACCGGAGGGGATTATCTTGACTTCGAGGAGCGGTCCGCTGATCTTGTGGAGTTCTGCGATGTTGACTTCGGGTTCTTCCTTGGTTTTGCGGGGGCTTTTTGCCGAGCATGAAGCGATGCCTGTAAGCAGTGCTGCAGCCAGGATTATACTGATCATCTTTTTTGTGTTTATCATTGTGATACATCCTCCGGTGTGTTACTGATAATGATACAACAGTCAGCCGCGAAATGTTGCAGAAAGCATCACAAATTGATGTGATACAATAAAACAAACACTGCAGAATGACATTCTGCGATAAGACTCCGGGAGGCGTGCGGCAATGGATCTTAAGGGTATGGATCTGGCGGAAGCGTATTACAGACAATATGGTGAACCTATGCTTCGCGAACAGTTCCCGGAACTGGCGGATAAGGTTGCCGCGGGGCTTATCGGGAGCGGGTCTGAGTGTCTGGGATTCGATGATGAATTGTCTCAGGATCATGATTTCGAACCGGGATTCTGCATTTTCGTGGGGGGAGAGGACGACGTTGATTCGAGGACTGCTTTCGCGCTGGAGCGGGCTTATGCGAAGCTGCCGGATGAGTTCATGGGATTAAGGAGAGCAAGGGTAAGTCCGGTAGGAGGCAGCCGCCACGGCGTGATCAGGCTGGAGGATTTCTTCATGTCCAAGCTGGGCAGCAGTACGGGTGTTCTTGAGATGCGCGACTGGCTGAGGATCCCCGAGTATTCGATCAGGGAAGTGACCAATGGGAAGATATTTTATGACGGGAAAGGGACGATAACTAAGGTCAGGGAAGACCTTGATAGCATGCCGGAGGATGTGCGCCTCAAGAAGATCGCGGGGCACCTCCTGATCATGGGGCAGGCTGGCCAGTATAATTTTGTAAGGTGCTGCAGAAGGAATGATGAGGGGGCCGCACAGCTGGCGGTATTCGAATTCGTGCAGAGCGCAATGCACGTGATCTATTCGCTCAACGGGGAGCTGATGCCGTACTATAAATGGGCGTTCAGGGGGATGCGCGGTCTTAAGTTCTTAAGCGGAACGGAGGAGGCTCTGGTCACGCTCTTGACGACTCCGAACGGCGGGAGCATGAAGGACAGGAAGGCGGAAATCATAGAGAATGTCTGCGGGCAGATAATAGGGGAACTTCAGGTACAGGGCGTGACCGGCGCCTCCTGCGGAGATCTTGAGCAACATGCGTATTCGGTCAACGATCACATCAGGGATAATGAATTGAGGAACATGAATATACTCGCTGCAGTGTAAGGAGGAAACATGGACTTTACAAGAGTGTTGAACAAGCTGGATCACATGGTTGAGACGAAGGATTTTGAGGGAGCGAGAGCATTGCTCGATTACTGGATCAGTGATGCGGCATCGCACAATGACTTGCAAAGTGAATTGTACCTTTACAATGAGTCTATGGGGCTCTACCGCAAACTGGGCGATGAGGAGCGCGCGGTGGCAAGTGCCGGGCAGGCGATGGAGCTGATCGGCAGGACCGGCATGGAGGGTACGGTAACAGCGGGAACGACATATATCAATGCGGCGACTGTGTATAAGGCTTTCGGGAGGGCGGAGGACGGAATCCCGCTCTTTGACAAAGCCAGAGGCATATATGAGAAGAACCTTCGGGAGGATGACGGGAGGCTTGGCGGACTGTATAACAACATGGGGCTGGCGCTTACCGATATGGGGAGATATGAAGAGGCGCTGGCATCATACGGCCGCGCGTTGGAGGTCATGGCAAAGGTTGAGCATGGCAGGCTCGAGAGTGCGATCACATATCTCAATATGGCAGATGTCTACGACCATAAGAGGGGAGAGGACAAGGAGCTTTATGAGCAGGAGATAACTGACCTTCTCACAAATGCATGGGAGTGCCTCGAAGACAAGACACTCCCACGTGACGGGTATTATTCTTTCGTGGCGGAGAAATGCGCCCCGAGCTTCGGTTATTACGGCTGGTTCATGGCAAAGAATCAGCTGGAATCAAGGTGCATTACTCCACGTTCTTGAGCGCGTCGGTCAGAGGGATCTTTTTGATCCTCTTCATGTCGAAGAACGAGACGATAAGGTAAGATAACATCAGGATGAGTATCATCTTGACGATGCCGAACCAGCTGATATACGCGTCAAACCATCCGTTCATCGAGTACATGATTATTCTGAATATGAATATCAGTCCCAACACGCTGACAAGCGATGTGACAACGGCACTGATTATTACCATGACTGTTGTCAGCATAATATACAGACTGTTGATCTCCCTGTTCTCATAACCGAGGACCTTGACCATTGATATCGAGCCTGCGTTTTTCTCGATGATCATCTTTGTGAGCAGGTAAATCACCAGGACGCCGATGATGAGGCAGGCGATTGAGATGTAGTCCATATAGTCACCCATGGAGTGATCGAGCTGTGTTGCAACAGCCATGATGTCCTCGACCGTAACGACATTGTAGATCATCTTGGGATCGATATCATCTATCTTGTTATCAGACAGATATCCGGTGAAAGAACCGCTGTCCTTCTTGAAGATCCTGTTGAATTCGTCATTCGGCATGAAGACTGCAATGGCACCCGGATAATCGTATATGCCCTTGACCGTGAATTCGTAGCGTCCGCCGGCGTACTTCTCCTTGAGGGTTATCCTGTCGCCTGTGTCAAGCTTGAATTTCTTGGCATATACACTTGAGATAAGTACTTCCTGCCCTTCGAGTTCCAGGTTGCTCTTTATGTATCTACTGTTGTCAGCAAAACCGTAGATCATTACGCTCTCATCG
>DFIB01000144.1 GCA_002371375.1 Mageeibacillus sp. UBA3708
AGGAGAGGAAGGAACTGCAATCCCCATACGGCATCCAAGAATGCGAATCACGGCGACTATATGTATGCTACGGGTTTTGAAGCACTTATCGGATTTCTGTTCCTCGACAACAGGACAACAAGGCTTGAACAGATAATAACCAGAACGTTCGAGATACTTGATGCTGAATGATTACCGGAGGGATTAATGAGACGGGAAGATATCGGAGAAGATAACAGCTATATAGAAGGTCGTAACAGCGTATCTGAGGCGCTGAGGGCGGACCATGAGATCAATAAGATGTGGATCCTTAAGCCTGCTGACGGAAGACGTCTGGAGCCCGATCTTGCAAGGATACTGGGAGAAGCGAAGGACAGGCATATCGTTGTTGTCAGGGTCAACCGACAGGTGCTTGATAAGATGAGCACGACCGGCAATCACCAGGGCGTGATAGCGCAGATCGCAAGCCACGATTATGTTGATCTTGAAGACATAGTAAGCAAAGCGGAGGAAGAGGGGAGAGCACCTCTTCTTCTGGCTCTCGATGAGCTGAAGGATACTTATAATCTTGCGTCTCTTCTCAGAATATCCGATGCGGCCGGTGTAGACGGGATCATCATTCCCAAGCACCGTTCAATAGCTCTTAATTCAGTTGTGTCCAAGCTCTCTGCCGGGGCCGTGGAGTATGTTCCCGTAGCAAGGGTGACTAATCTGTCGCAGTCACTCAGGAAGCTTAAGGAAGATCACGGATTCTGGGTATGCGGAACTGATATGGAGGGGTCTTACGATTATGACAAGGCCGATTACTCGGGCCCGCTTGTCATTGTTGTAGGAAGCGAAGGCGACGGAATGCGCAATAATATCAGACAGTGCTGTGACTTCACGGTAAATATTCCTATGGTCGGGCACGTGAACAGCTTAAATGCCGCAGTTGCGACGGGAATTGTTGTTTTCGAGGCGGTAAAATACAGGCGCAATAAGGCAAAAGGTTGAAGACAGCTGAGGGAGGTCTTGTAATACATGAAGTCGGTGGCAAGAAGAGCTTTATCGGTGATACTGGCGGTTCTGATGATCGTCCCGGCGGTATTTGTTCTTCAGAGCTGCAGATTCGTGGATGAGATCAGGGATAAGATGATCGATACGCCCGAGGATTACATCTCCAAGCAGGAACTTGCCAGGCTGATCATCAGCGCGATAAGTAATCAGGGCAATGTGGCGGACAGTTTCTCTCAGATACCTGATGCGCAGCTTAACGGTATCAGTTATTCTGTGTTCAATGAGTATGTATCAATACTAAGAGACATCTCCTATGAATACGGCACCGTCACTTCGTTCAGGTTCCTGAATGAAGGCGATGCGGCAGAATATGTCAACGGGCTTCTTGACAGATCAGGAAGGACAGAAGTGCCGGATAAGTACGGCAAGCTCGATGTTGTGGAGCTCGAATACGGCGGAACGGACAAGAAGGAGAACAGCTACGGCGGATGCAGGTTCTTCGTGTCGGAGGATAAGACGGGAGTGGCATATCTGTCCAAGGATCTTGTTACTGATACGATCGCCGCACATAATTATCTGGTGCATTATTTCACAATGCTCGAGAATAATAATACTGACGGGCTTTTTGCGCTGCTTGAGCCTCTTTATGATTCCGATATATATATCAATTCCGTCATTTCAGCAAAAGCTCAGTATATTGCCGAGTACTACATGCTCAAGGTCAGAAGTGTTATGAATGAGTACGTTTTTGATGTCGTGACGCCGTTTGTTGTGCATGTTACGATACCTAAGGTAATCGGTGATGACGGTGAGAGCCTTACGAACCATGAGGTAACTCTGGCTGTCGGTGCAGACGGTAATTACATGATCTATGATGACATCCCGTGGTATCTTGATTCCGCATCCATCGGCATATATGATGCGAATCAGAATCCGGTAAGGATCCAGGGCGTGATCCTCAATGATGCAAAGCTGCGTGCACTTATCGGAGATCCGATCGTCGTGAACAGGGTGAAGCTGTCTGAAGAGGATAAGGCATTCTACGGTAAGCCATTGAAGATCAGGGCTTTCTATAACGGCATTATATTCGATATTTTTGCTGAAGAGGATAAGGACGGCAATTGGTCGGGCGAGGTTGGTGACATGATCATCTACAGCAACACCTACAGCATTGACGGACACATTTCCGCCGGCATGAACAAGTCAGAGCTGCTACTCATCTATCCCATGATCGACGAAGAGAATTTTACATTCAGATTCACGTCCGGCAAGACGGAATATGTTGTTGATTTTACTTTCGATGAGAATAACAACATCGAGTATGTGAATATAATCAAGTCAGACCTGTACAGGCAGAAGTCTTAGAACTTGGAAATAAGCCTCGTGATCATCTGATCACCGGCGCCCTTCATCCGCAGGTATTCTCTAATATCGCCGTTGTAATTCCTGTCCAGGTGTCCCAGCATTATCTCCATGTTGACAGCGTCAGATCTTAATGTGTGCTTCATGCAATCTTCACGTTTCTCAATGAGCGGGTCAAGGAACCATTTGATATTCTCGTACGAGAAAGCGTAGTTAGTGATGATGTCCTCACGTGATGCACCGGCCAGAAGATAGATCACCGCCGCGATTATTCCCGTCCTGTCCTTGCCATGCGCACAGTGGAACAGTGCACAGCCTTCGCAGCGCGACAGAACATCGAGGACATTTATTACGTCTCCTGATAATTCTTCGAGGATCTTCACATAGAAATCACCGAGCAGGTGAGTCCTCAGGAATACCATGGTCGGATCCTCTTCAAGGTCAGGATTGCCGAGGAACAGCGGAATACTGTGGAAATCGATGGCGTTATCGTTCAACGCGGGGCTGCCGTATCTCTCAAGCTCGGACTTGGACCTGAGGTCAATGACGGTCGTAACGCCGTATTCCTTAAGCTTTGCCATGTCGTCATCACTTGACTCTGACAATGTTCCGCTCCTCACGAAAACGCGCTCCGGGAACAATCTGCCGCCTTCCAAAGGCATGCCTCCCATATCCCGGATATTCAGGATCCCCTTGATATCTATCAGTGAACATCTTGGATCATAATTACTCATGACACGATTATACAACTGTTGGCGGTTGACATTCAATGGTTCGTGTACTATTATTATATGGCTGTCAGGGAACTGACAGGAACATGCGCCCGTAGCTCAACTGGATAGAGTGTCTGACTACGGATCAGAAGGTTGTGGATTCGATCTCTGCCGGGCGCGCCAGATAATGAGACTGTCCCGTGGTTTTGCGCCGGGACAGTTTTTTTAGCCCTTTTTTGCCTGTTCTGATTACTTCATTTCCTGAGCAGGCTGTGATATTCTTATACCCGGTTACAAATCTGTCAGGAGGGTGTACAGGATATGAGAAGACTATTGATCGTTGTTGATATGCAGAAGGACTTTATCGACGGTGCCCTGGGCTTTGACGGGGCTTCAGATATAATACCCGGGATTGCTGACAGGATCAGGGAGTATAAGGACAAGGGCGACGAGGTTGTATATACGCTTGATACTCATACAGAGGATTACATGAATACCATGGAGGGAAGGAATCTGCCTGTTCCACACTGTATCAAGGGAACAGACGGGTATGAGGTTTGTAATGAGCTTAAGGGACTGCTTGACGGGTGCAGATGCTTTGAGAAACCAACTTTCGGCAGTATGGAGCTGGCAAAGTACATCGAGGCAAACAGTGATGAATTGAGCTCCATTGAGGTCTGTGGACTTGTATCCAATATCTGCGTAGTGTCGAATACGGTGCTGGCCAAGGCAGCGGCTCCTGAGGCGGAGATCATAGTCGATTCCGGGCTGACATCGTGTTTTGATCCCAAAATGACGGAGGCGGCGCTGGATGTTTGCCGCAGTATTCACGTAAAAGTGCTTTAAGCGTTGCAAAATCACCGGTATCTGTGATACAATCTACACTCGGTGTTTTATTTAACTAATAAATATTAATTAATATATTTGGAGGAAGTTTACATGGCATCCACGATCGAGAAGAAGGAAAACAGTGTTGTAGAGATCTCTCTGCAGGCAACGAGAGAGGAATTTGATGCGGCACTTAAGAAGGCTTTCGCTAAGAACAAGAACAAGTTCCAGGTGCCCGGTTTCCGTAAGGGTAAGGTCCCTTATGCGCTGGCAGTTAAGTATTATGGTGAGGGTGTTCTTTATGAGGATGCTATTGAGGATATCGCTAACGCCGCTTATCCGGAGGCTGTCAAGGAGCATGACCTGAAGCCCGTATCACGTCCTGATCTTGATGTTGATGAGATCAATGAGGAAGGAATGAAGTACAAGATCAGCATTACTGTTAAGCCTGAGTTCACACTCGGTCAGTATGAGGGTGTTGAGGCAGTTTACTTTGAGAGAGAAGTATCCGATGCTACAGTTGATGAGGAGATCGAGAGGATGCGTAAGAGAAATTCATCTCTTGAGGAAGTCTCGGACCGCCCTGCAGCAGAAGGTGATACAGCTGTTATTGATTATGAAGGATTCAAGGACGGTGTTGCTTTCGATGGCGGAAAGGGTGAGAACTACAGTCTTAAGCTCGGTTCACATTCTTTCATCCCGGGATTTGAGGAGCAGGTCATCGGTCACAATGCCGGTGAGGAGTTCACGATCGAGGTTAAGTTCCCTGAGGATTATCATGCAGAGGATCTCAAGGGTGCAGATGCCACATTCAATGTTAAGATCCACACAATCAAGGCTGAGATCCTTCCTGAACTTGATGATGAGTTCGCCAAGGACGTTTCCGAGTTTGACACTCTTGATGAGTTGAAGGCTGATATCCGCGAGAAGCAGGAGAAGGCAGCAAAGGACGATGCCAAGTCTGCATTCGAGAATGAAGTAGTAAGAGTTGTTGCCGAGAATACAGATGTTGAGATTCCTGATGTAATGGTTGAGAATGAGCTGGAGAACATGGTTCAGGATCAGGCAATGAGAATGAAGCAGAGCGGCATTGAACTCGATATGTATCTTAACTACATCGGTCAGTCCATGGACGAGTACAAGGAGTCAATGAGACCTATGGCACGCGTTCGCGTTAAGAACAACCTCGTTATCGAGAAGATTACAGAGGAACTCAACCCTGAGGTATCTGACGAGGAGTACAACGAAGAAATCGAGAAGATGGCAAAGGCTTACTCAATGGGCGTTGATGAGATCAAGAACGCTCTGGGTGACACATCCGACTATCTTAAGGATTCCATCAAGGCAAGGAAGACTGTTGAGTATCTTGCCGAGAAGGCCGTAAAGACTGAGCCTAAGAAGGAAGAAGAGTCTGAGAAGACCGAAGAGTAATATATCAATATCAAGCATATCACAAAGCCGCTTCTTCGGAGGCGGCTTTTATGTTGCAACTTGTACACATGTGGTTGTTAGAATGTAATCAGATCGATTATAGGAGGCAACCCAAATGCTTATAAAGAAATCAATTGCTACAATACTGGGCGTATGTTTGTTATCGCTGTCATCATGCAGTACGGCAGCAAACAGTTCTGATACAGGGTTATCATCTGATAACAATACAACAGTGTCATTATCAGAAGTATCAGAGTCATCAGAAACATCTGCAACCTCATCCTCCACAAGCATGACATATCCGGATGATCCTATTCCTGATGATTATATTAAGGATGAGGTATGGGCTGACGGAGAGCACTTCGGACGTGCATATGAAGGTAGTCTTATCCTTCATTTGAACGGCAGGGAATACCTGGCTGTCGGTGAACTGGATCTTGAGCAGCCTGATAACCATGATAAAAATCAGGACCTCGGCGACGGACGGATTTTGGACGGGAGTACTAATACCGTCTATTATACAGATGAATATATCAGCAGACTCAAAGTCGGTGATGAATTTGCTTACGGGGCAGATCTTAAGATCAAGATCGAGTCATTGGATGTCGAGAACTGGCTTGATAAATGGAACAGTCCATTCAGAGAGGAAGATCTTCCTGACGGAATAATAAGACTAAATGATTATTTCAGTTTAATCCATGGTTTTTACGAACGTGATGAATACGATAATGTTGTAGATGATTCCAAAACAGAATTGTGGCAGCTGTGTTATGAGCCTGAACTTATGTGCCAGAATACGGGTGTACACAAGGCGACCGGCAAGGTTAAACTGATTGAGCTGTCAGATAAATGCAGGTTCTATTTTTGGCAGAACGGCAAAGGAATAAATGGTACGCAGGAACTGACCAAAGAGGAGTTTATGGGATTTTTCGACGGGGTGAATCCGCATGAAGGCATGAAGATGCTTGATGTAAGAATAATTGTCAGGAAGAATCAGGCTTTTGAGGTAGTACTGGAGGATTGGATATGAACAGAACACGGTCGATAGCTTTATTGACTTCGGTGATAATGCTGGCGAGTATTATGCAGACGGGATGCAAAACAGAAGAGAGCGCGGCTGTCATCACGGCAACAGGCACAGAAACAAGCACGGAAACAGGAGAGAAGTGTTATTCATCTAAAGTCTATACGATAGATGCACCGGGCTGTGTCTTCAGAAAACTGTTTAAGATGGGAGATAAATATTGTGCTCTATTTACAAAATCGGCAGGTTCTCATGATACATACAGGCTGTATGTGCGTTCAGAGGGTGAGGATAACTGGACTAATTACGTAGACGTGGACGATAACGGAGAAGCGTTGCTATGCCTGTGCCCTGTGGGCGATAACAGGATCGCGGCAAGCACGTACTACGGCTTTAATATATATGATCTTGATACCGGAAAAATAGTTGCTAAGAATGATGATCTGTATGTTTTTATCGACGGGAATTACCCTCAGGTGTATGCGCATGGTGATGGATTCGTTCTGTTGACGGATGACCATATATATAATGTGTCTTCAGAAGGCGAGATAATCTCTGACATGAGTTATCAGGAAGAAGGGTATCTTATAGGTGAAGAGACATCTTTCTTTGAACTTAACGGCAAAGATTATCTGGCACTCGATTGTGATATGTACATTACGTATTACGAGGTCGATCTGTCTACTAAGACATTAACCGAAATATGTAACAGTAAAGATGTTGGCTTCGAATATATGCGTGCAAGCAAATATGGGAAGTATCAGTTAGATAATGAGGAAGCGTATATATATAGGATCGATCCGGATAATAAGAGCAAGATCGAATGTGCGCGTACGCAGGATATGCTGATAAAACCTATTGATTATTACTGGTATGGCCAATCTCAATGGTTTTTCTTTGACGATGATCACTACGCAATCTTCAATGAATACTCCGGTGGACATAATGAGGTCGTGATGATCTCGCCCGACTATACACTCAATCTGTCACAGCGGACAAAGCTGACTGTCAAAGGATATGGAATACATGATAATTTTGCATTGGTATATACGGCATATAAGTATAACACGTCACAGGATAAGTTCCTCATTACGCTCGATAGCTACGATATAGGCAAATACGGATACAGTACAGCTGTTGAGGCACAGAACGGAAAACTGAGGCTCCTTAAGGAATTCAGTAACGGAAATGCACCTGATATATTCTATGGGTCAGATTTCGATTATGAGCAGATGGGAAGAATGGGGCTTGTTATTGACATGGCGGATTATATTAAAGACAGCCAAGTGATCAACAAGGATACCATAACGCCCAATATCTATGATCTGTATTATGATAATGGTCACTGCTATCAGTTGTTCCCCGGTTATACCATGTTCGGGTTATGGAGTGTTGACGGCTTTACAAAAGGCAACAATAATATGACTCTGGATGATATGTCCTCATCATCTTACAGTCCAAAGATATTCGGCGGGCATTACGCCAGTGATGTTGCTGATTTTGCGATAAGATACCCGATAAAAAAACTGATCAATAACGGTGAACTTATCAGCGAAGATGAGATGGAGAAGATAGTACAGTTCGCAATAGATAACGGTCTCGCGCCGGATGCGGAACAGAGTAATCATTCTGTAACAGATAATATCGGCAAGCGTGAGCAGTCGGTGTGTCAGCTGTATGTTGGCGGCATAAATTCTTTTGTCGGAGTTCAGTTTGGAATGAAGGACAAAATGAGGTTTGTGGGATATCCGACCGTGAACGGATCAGTACATATGATAAATCCGTCCGGACTTGTTGCCGTGTCATCCGGAACAAAGTATCCGGAGGAGTGCGTTAAATTTATCGAGATGATGTACTCCGATGAAGTGCAGAAAGCACTAGTCACAGGTAATACTATCCCGGCAAGCCAAAAGATCTATAACGAGGTGCTTGAAGTGGCTTTGGACCGTTCCAAGATGAGTGATGATATGTATTACCGTGCCGTGTTTGCGAATAATGATGATGTGGATCATACGGTGGATATAAATCAGGAAGATATTGAAGCATTCAAACTGGCAACTGATTCTGTTGATACGATAATGACGATGGACTGGGGCATTTATAACATCGTTGAAGAAGAGATAAATTCATATTATCTGCAGAATCGAAGCGTTAAGGATATCGCTCATTCCCTCAGATCGAGATTGGATGTATATGTCAAGGAGAACTATTCTTAATGGCAGCAAGGATATATCTACGATACATCTGAGCGGTAGAATCATATTATATTTTTGCATATAAAGAGGTTCTATAGAGGTGCCCGCTCATGACAAGAATGAAAGTGTTTATTCTCCTGGCAGCTTTTACAGTACTATTCTCAAGCTGTCAAAAACAGGAGAGTGATCCTGTCATCAGAACTGCAGAGAACACATATTACAGTTCTTATTCGGTTATGCTTGATCTTCAAGGTGAAGCTCATTTGAAGACTGCTTTTAAGATCGATGATCATATATGTGCTTCGTGTTTTTGTTATGACAATGGCAAGGAGATATACAGCATCAGGCTGCTGGATAAGACTGACGGCAAGATCGTCTCCTCGCAGGATATTACTCTCGGGTACACTGCATCCTTATGTTGTAAGACGGGGGATAATAAGATTGTATATTCAAATGGAACGGATTACACGATTGTTGATCCGTATACAGGTGAGGTCTGTGCGGAGGGGAGGATACCGGATATTACCGATGAGGGAATTCATCCTATTGCAGAATGCGGAAACGGCTTTGTTTTTATAACTCCTGATAAGATATATAAGATCTCAAGTGACGGTAATATCATTGATTCGATGGACCCGGATGTTGAGGGTTATCCATGTGATCGGAATGCTTTTTTCGAGCAGAACGGTCATGAATACCTTGTTACGGAAGTGGAGAGCGGTGCAGGCCTTAATTATTATGAATTGGATTTCGAGACGCGTAAAGCCGTGCTCATTACTACAGAGAAAGCTCTTGGTGTAAACGATGCGCATGGCCAATACAGCTTTGACGCATATTGGACCGGAGAATTATACCGCCTCGATATCAAAGACTCGACCAAAAAGCTGTGCGCATATAAAAAGAATATGCTGATAAAGCCGGCCGCCGGAATACAGTCTGATTGGTTTGTGTTAGATGATTTTATATTTTTACATACGAAAAAACAACGGGTATTACATTTTATCGGACGAACTTTCTGCGAAGCACAACATAAATACTGACTAATATTTCTCTTTCTTGTACTTCCTTGTGCTTGTCCCTGCTTGGCTTCACCCTGCTTGTGAGAAAATATAACTCTGATCCGTATTATAAGTGAGATTTCAAATAACACGGGAGGTTATAGGCTTGAACAACGAAGACGTGATTAGGTTGTTTGATGCATATTCAGATGATCTGTACAGATTCGCCGTATCTTATGTAGGTGTTAAGCAGGAGGCAGAGGACATTGTTCAGGATGTCTTTGTTAAGCTGCTGACAAAAAGGCTTCATCTCGATCCTGAGAGTGAGAAAGCATACCTCATGACTATGACGGCAAATAAGTGCAGGGATCATCTCAGATCTTCGGCGCACAGAACAAATGTTGAGCTTGAGTCGGAAGAATGGAATCTGCAGTATTACGACGGATTCACGGAACACAATAAAGCTGTCTTTGACGAACTGATGAGACTGGAAGACAGATTCAGGATCCCTATATATCTTCATTACTACGAAGGCTATTCATATAAGGAGATTGCAGGAATACTGAAGATGTCGGAATCCGCTGTGGCGATGAGAATCAGCAGAGGCAAAGAACAGCTTAGGATCAGATTGGAGGAAGAATAATGCGTGATACTTTCGATAAAGTAAAGATGGATGAAGGCAGAAAAGCAGAGATTCGTGATGTGTTGATGCATAGGAAAGCAGGAATAACACATCTCGGGATCAAGATAACAGCAGCTGCGGCAGCTTTGCTGATCGCGGCTCCGCTTGCAGTCTATGCTGCCACGAACGGAGAGATAATCGACAGGATCTGGGGCAATGAAGGCAAGAATAATGTTGACAGGCACACCATAAATTATGTCGATGAAGGAAAGGTTGATGAGGACGGCAATACGGTCATAGTAAAGGTTGAGATGCCGCGTATCGAATATGTATCAACTGACCCTGAAGCAGCCGCGCGCCTGATAGGTGACAGGATATCGGAAGAACCGGTGTCATGTACGATCGGTGATACAAGATTTACAGTGGAAGCAGTTGTCAGAGATTCGATAGGCGGTATCGTGGCATCTTATACTATCGAGCGTGAAGGCGGTGTAAATTGTCTTAACTATAGTCAGTTGGACAATGAATCCAAAGGTGCCTGGTATAATCCGGATAATAACATCGAGTTCACTTTCAGGGAAGGTGACGGTGAGATCTTTGTGGATCTTGAACGGTCGACTGATAATAAAGTGTATTGTTATGAATACATGCACGGATACTGCGGCGATCATCTGACATTGCAACTGCAGGAGCTTACAGTGTCGATACAGGAGATGTGTGACAGGATCAATAAAGATCACAAGCTGGACAAGAAAGACTTTATCAAAGATGAGAAGCTGGTTACAGTACCGGTCGCTGACAGTCTTGATTCCGTAACGTTTACGAGTGCATCAGGTGATACCGTTACGGCTTCGCCGATATCGATGAAACTGAGATCAACGAGCGGCGATCTTGTTGCCGATCATTCCTCATATTTAGTTGAGGGCATAGAATTAGTTGATGGCATAGATAAGATAAAGATCATTTACAATGACGGCTCTGAGTATGTCTTGTTTGATGATGTAACCGATAATGCCGCATATACGATGGAAGACGTTAACGGATGCTATTACGCTCTTTTTAACAGGCTTGTGGATTATGATAATATTGCAAAGATCACGGTGAATGATGTGGAGTTTATGCCGGATTGATCGATTATCTGACAAGCTGTATCAACTTCAGTAACAATAGAGCTGCCTTAGGATCAATAGGGCAGCTCTTTTAGAGTCTGTGAACAAAAGTCTGTAAAAGTAGTAAAGGCCTTCTTCGCTCCTATCTCATCAGAGAGTTTGA